>NZ_CP142394.1:2557500-2906264 GCF_035930445.1 Sphingopyxis chilensis
GTCGAACTCGGCCGCGAAGCCGGGCGCGGACGCATCAAGCCGCCGCATCGCCCACCGCCTGACGGAATTTCTCGACCAGCGCCGGCACTTCGGCCGAGCGCAGCTTGAACGCGGCGCGGTTGACGATCAGCCGCGCCGACACCTCGCTGATGACCTTCTGCTCGGCGAGCGCATTTTCGACGAGCGTGCGGCCGGTCGAAACGAGGTCGACGATGTGCGAGGCGAGCCCCAGCTTCGGCGCGATTTCCATCGCCCCGTTCAATTTGATGCACTCGGCCTGGATTCCCTGCGCCTCGAACCAGCGGCGCGTCGTCGACGGATATTTGGTCGCGACGCGGATATGGCTTTCACCGAGCCCCGGCGGAGCACTGCCCTCCGGCCCGGCGAGCGACAGGCGGCAATGGCCGATGCCGAGGTCGACGGGGGCATAAAGCTCGCTATAATCGAACTCGTCGACGACGTCCGACCCGACGATGCCAAGCTGTGCCGCGCCATGCGCGACAAAGGTCGCGACGTCGAA
The DNA here is from genome assembly GCF_035930445.1 of Sphingopyxis chilensis. Lineage (NCBI taxonomy): Bacteria > Pseudomonadati > Pseudomonadota > Alphaproteobacteria > Sphingomonadales > Sphingopyxidaceae > Sphingopyxis > Sphingopyxis chilensis. Next base: position 2,558,021 of record NZ_CP142394.1, read on the forward strand.
CGCGCGCACGCGGATCAGCGAGATATGGGGCTGATTTGTCCCGAATACTAACGCCCTGCTTTTCTTGTCGAAAAACTCGTCGGAAGGCTCTATCCCGACGCGTGCAAGCAGGGGCAACGCCTCGTCGAGGATGCGCCCCTTCGGGATGGCAAAGATGATCGGTTCGGGCATAGCTTGCGCGCCCATAAGCGGCGAGAGGAAAAAGGGCAATGAGCGAGCGCTACGAGTTCATTGACATGACCGCGACCGGCCCCAAAGCCGTGCGCACCGCCTTTGCCAATCAGGTCGCCTATTGCCGTGCCAATGATGCGCGTGTGACTGCGCGCGTGGTCGCGGCGCTGGGGGCCCTGCTCGACAAACCCGCGAGCGAATTCGCGCGCCGCATCGCAGATTGGCAAGGCGCCCCGCTCGCCGACGCCTTGCCGCTGCGCGCCGCAGGGGGCATCCATGCGCTCCACCTGTCCGAAGCCGCGCACGAACTCGCGCCCATCTATGCCGATGCCGAGGATATCAACGACGAAGCCGTCATCGCCGGCGTCGTCCGGCGGCACGACGCCGCGCTGCTTCCGTGGCTCGACGGCCCGCCGCAGACGAACGAGGCGGGGCGTTCGTCGAACTTCATCGCCGCGATGCTCTGGCTCACGGACCGGGAGCTGCCGCCGCGCTTCGACTGTCTCGAAATCGGGTCGAGCGCGGGGATCAACCTGATGATCGACCGCTATCATTACGATCTGGGCGGCGTGCATGTCGGACCGCAACCCGGCGCGATCGCCTTCACCCCCGAATGGCGCGGCAGCCATCCACCGATGCACACGATCGAGATCGCCAGCCTGAAGGGCTGCGATGTCGCCCCGGTCGACCTGACCGACCCGGCGCAGGCGCTGCGGCTCAAAGCCTATATCTGGCCCGAGCACGGCATCCGCTTCGCGCGCATCGAGGCCGCGATCGCCGCAGCGCATGAGGCGAAGCCGAATCTCGTCCGCGCCAACGCCGCCGATTTCGTCGAGGCCGAGCTGGCGAAACCGCAGGCCGCCGGGACGACGCGCGTGCTGATGCATTCGATCGTCTGGCAATATGTCCCCGCAGACCAGCAGGCGCGCGTCACCGCCGCGATGGAGAAAGCCGGCGCCCGCGCGACCCCCGACCGGCCGCTGGCGTGGATCGCGCTCGAAGCGAACCGGACGACGCATCATCACGAGCTCGTGCTGCGATATTGGCCGGGCGGTGAAGCAGCGCAGACGATCGCGCACGCTCATGCGCATGGCGCGTGGGTGGAGTGGCTGGCGCGCTAGAGCCGCGCCTCCAGCCGCGCGAGCAACGCCTGCACCGGCGCCACTGGCGGGGCTTTCCATCCCGCCTCCAGCACGGCGATCCGCTCGAACAGCCGCTCGCTCGCGGCAATGATCCGGCGAATCGGCGCATCGAACCCGGCGCACAGTTCCCAGTCGGCGGCGACCGGTTCGCCGATGCGCGCCGCGCTGTCGTTCGGCCCGGCACCGGGGTCGCCCGCGAACATCGCGCGGCGGTGAAGCAGCCAGGCGATGACGTGCATCAATCGCGTCGTCGTCTTCAGCGATTCGCAGGCGAGTGCGATCTGCGCCGCCGCGTTGCCGCGAACGCTGCCCAGGTTGCGTTGCGCGGCAAAGGCCGCATGCGCCTCGTCCGCGAGCAGCATCGCCTCGACATAGAGATTTTCGACCTGCGCGCGCTGCACCGGCACATTGATCGCCATCATGTTCGCGTCCCCGCCGACCATGGCCGAAGCGATGCCACGCTTCCGGGCCGATCCGCAATCGCGGTAACCATCATTTGCCGCGGCTGTGCCGTTTTGATTCAGGCCGCCGGTTCAGGCGATGATGTCGGGCAGCAGCTGATCTTCGCACCAGGCGATCTCGTCGCGCAGCCTGAGTTTGCGCTTCTTGAACCGCGCGAGCTGCAACTGGTCGACCATTGCCCCTTCGCCGAGCGCGATGATCGCGGCGTCGAGGTCGCGGTGCTCGATACGAAGCAGTTCCAGGCGCTGGGTAATTTCCTCGGGGCTCACCCGGCCTCCCTGCCACGTTCACCACTGGTCCGCAACGGCAACCGCCCCATCGAATCGTCACGACATCGGGGCGATTTCATGTTTTACTTCGCCCTGCCCATCGAGTCGAAAAGGAGAATGCCAATGAGCACGTCGCACCTTTCCACCCTACGGTCCCGTCACGCGGACCTCGATGTGAAAATTGCGAATGAAGAGCGCCGCCCCGCTCCTGATACCGGGACGCTCGCGCAGCTCAAGAAGCAGAAACTGAAACTCAAGGAAGAGATGCTCGCGATCGGCTGATCGCCAGCGCTATCGCCCCGCTGATGCCACCCTGTTCAAGGGCCATCAGCGCCGGCGATAGAGGGGGCCCGTCTCGAGCCCCGTGCGCCGCAGATGCGGCGGCAGATCGGACTGCGAAACCACCTGACGACGAACCGCCTGCGGATCGATCGTGCGATCGAAGGCGATGCCGAATTTGCCTTCGCCGACCCAGATGACGCGCCCCGCGACCCGTCCGACATTGCGCAGGTCGACCTCGACCGCCGCCCCTTGCGCTACGGCGACCTTGCCCTCGGCAAGCATCCCGCCGGGCGACAGGTTGCGCACGCGTACGGTAGCGGAGGCGCCGCCACTGGCGAGCACGGCCAACTGCGCCTGCATGAACAGACTGTCGCGATCGGCGGCGCGCGACAGCGCCGCGACTTCCTCGTCCACCGATGTCGGTCTTTGCGAATCCATTTGCGCCCCGTTTCTCTTCTATCGAGACGCGGAATCTAGGGGGCAGCGGTTGCCGAAACGTAAATGGGACACCGCCCCACGGATCAATCCTCGCGTGAAATCCGCTCGTTACGCTCGTGGCGCTCCTGCGCCTCCAGCGTCATCGTCGCGATCGGGCGGGCTTGCAGCCGCGCGAGCGAGATCGGCTCGCCGGTCACCGCGCAATAACCATATTCGCCCTCTTCGATGCGGCGGATCGCCGAATCGATCTTGGCGATCAACTTGCGCTGGCGATCGCGGGTGCGCAGTTCGATCGCCCAGTCGGTCTCGCTCGACGCGCGATCGGCCAGGTCGGGCTCGCGCAGCGGGCCATCCTGAAGATGCGCCAGCGTCGATTCCGATTCGGACAGGATCGACTTTTTCCAGGCGAGGAGCAGGCCGCGAAAATAGTCCTGCTGCCGCTCGTTCATGAACTCTTCGTCGTCGCTGGGGACATAATCCGAATCGAGATTGGACCTGGCTTCACGAAGCGCGTCTGCGCCAACATCGGCAATCTTGGTCGGCATGAGGGGCTCTCGCGTCCTTTCCTGTCACCCGGCGGGCCGCAGGCAGCCTTTGGGAGTGGCGCGCCTATACCCAGCCACCGGCAACGATACAAGCGCCGAAGCTGCCGATAGCGACAAGGCGTGAAGCGGCGATGAACCATCCCCGCACCGGCGGCGATTCCGGGGTCCGATCCGGTTCGAGGTCGCGTTCGAAAAGAGGCGCGATTTAGGTCCGAAAGTTAACCAACTGCACAGAATTACGGCATATTACGTGCTGTTTTGGGACAGATCATGCATTTTTTGTTGATTCCGGGCCCCTTTTCCCGCTCTCGGACAGGCAAACGCGGTTAACAGAATTGCCGCGTTCACAAAGCTTTGGCCTTTTGAGTTATAGCGAAGGTGAATGGGGGGGTGTCGGTCGATGGCGCTTCGCACCTGTAACGGGAAAGAAAGAGAAGCCTATGTCTGTCCGAATGGCCCTTGCCAAGCTTTGCGCCTGCACCTGCGGCGGGGCAATCATCGGTAGCGGCGCGATGCAGATCACGGATGTTCCGAAGGCCCGCGCCCAGGTCCAGTCCTGCTCACCCTGCGTCGCCAAGAAAAAGATCGTGCGCAAACGCCACGCGGCGCGCAAGCCGGTGAAGCGCGTGCGCCGCGTCGTCACGACGAAGAAAGTGATCCGCACCGCAACCCCGCAAACGCAGGTGGTGACGCAGACCATTCCCCTGCCCCCGATCCCCTACGCGCCCTTCCCGCAATCGGGATGGGAAGGCGGCGGCGGCAGCGGCGGCGGCGTGACGGTCATCGGCGGCGGCTTTGGCGGCGGGTTCGGTGGCGGCTTCTTCGGAGGTTTCTTCGGCGGCAGCTCGGGCGGCGGCAGCAGCGGCAGCATCGTCGTCACCTCGACCACCACCGGGGGCCTCAGCTCGACCACCAGCACGTCTTCGGGCGTCTCGACCTCGACCGGCGGCGTCTCCACCTCTACCGGCGGCGTGAGCACGTCTACGGGCGGCGTCTCGACGTCCACCGGCGGCGTGTCGACCTCAACCGGCGGCGTGTCGACTTCGACCTCAACGGGCGGCGTCTCCACATCGACCGGCAGCGTCAGCACCTCGACCTCGTCGGGCAATGTATCGACCTCGTCGGGTAACGTCAGCACCTCCTCGTCGAGCAGCAGTTCGTCGTCGAGTTCGTCGTCATCCTCCTCTTCCTCGTCGTCGAGTTCTTCCTCATCGGGCGGCTCGTCGAAAGGCGGCAGCTCGCACGGCCATGGCAGCTCGGGATGGGGAAGTTCCTCGCACGGCAGCTCATCGCACGGCAGTTCGTCGCGCGGCGGCAGTTCGACCAGTTCGGGCGGATCGAGCAGCAGCTCTTCGTCATCCTCCTCTTCGTCGAGCAGCAGCACGTCGAGCGGCGCGACCTCGTCGGGCGCGACCGGCGGCAGCAGCAGCTTCGGTTCGACCGGCGGCACCAGCTCGTCGTCCTCGTCGAGCAGCAGTTCGTCGTCGAGCTCCTCCTCGTCGAGCTCGGGCGGCAGCAGCAGCCATGGCGGCTCGTCGGGCGATCCGACCCCTGTTCCTGCGCCGCCGATGATGCTATTGTTCGGCGCAGCAGCAGCCGCGCTGGTCGCGCGCCGCCGCGCAGCGAACCGCAACGACGACGACGCAAACGCGGCTTGAGAAATCCACTGGCGGTTTGGGGGGCTAACCCGGACCACCGAACTAAGGGCTGCCCCATCGGGGCGGCCCTTTTTATGCGCGGCCCATTCGCATCGACGCCGAGCCATCGGCCGTGACCCAGCAACAGGCTTGCGCCGCGCGGGCGGCCCCGCCATAGCCCCGCCATGCACGATATCCGCCTGATCCGGGAAAATCCCGCAGCTTTCGACGCCGGCCTCGCGCGGCGCGGCCTCGAACCCCTGTCCGCCGAGATCCTCGCCGCCGACGCATCGCTGCGCGCGCTGCAGACCGAGATTCAGGGGGCGCTCGCACGCCGCAACGAAGCCTCGAAGCTGATCGGCCAGGCGATGGCCAGCGGCGACAAGGACCAGGCCGAGGCGCTGAAGTCCGAGGTCGCCGACCTCAAGACATCGCTTCCCGCAAAGGAAGAGGCCGAGCGCGAGCAGCTCGCGGCGCTGCAGGACAGGCTCGCCGCGCTGCCGAACCTGCCCGCCGACGACGTGCCCGATGGCGAGGATGAGGAGGGCAATGTCGAAATCGCCCGCTGGGGCACCCCGCGCAGCTTCGATTTCAAGCCCCGCGAACATGCCGATTTTGCCCCCGCGCTCGGGCTCGATTTCGAGACCGCGGCAAAGATGTCGGGCGCGCGCTTCGCTTTCCTGAAGGGCCAGATGGCGCGGCTCGAACGCGCGATCGGCCAATTCATGATCGACAAGCAGACGATCGAGGCGGGCTACACCGAATGCGCGACGCCGCTGATGGTCCGCGACGAGGCCGCGTTCGGGACGACGCAGCTTCCCAAGTTTCGCGAGGATCTGTTCCAGACCACCGATGGCCGCTGGCTTATCTCGACCTCCGAAATGAGCCTGACCAACGCGGTGCGCGAGGAAATCCTGCCCGATGCCGAGCTGCCGATCCGCATGACCGCGCTCACGCCCTGCTTCCGATCCGAAGCCGGGTCGGCGGGGCGCGACACCCGCGGCTATATCCGCCAGCACCAGTTCTGGAAGGTCGAGCTGGTCTCGATCGTCCGTCCCGAGGATTCGGACGCCGAACTGGAACGCAAGACGCGCGCCGCCGAGACGATCCTCGAGGCGCTCGAACTGCCGTACCGCAAGATGCTGCTGTGCAGCGGCGACATGGGTTTCGCGGCGCGCAAGACCTATGACCTCGAAGTCTGGTTGCCCGGACAGGACAGCTATCGCGAGATTTCGAGCTGTTCGAACTGCGGCGATTTCCAGGCGCGGCGCATGAACACGCGCTTTCGCCGCGAAGACGTAAAGGGCAATGAATTCGTACATACGCTGAACGGTTCGGGCCTCGCCGTGGGGCGCACGCTCGTCGCGATCCTCGAAAATTACCAGCAGGCCGATGGCAGCGTCGATATTCCAAAGGCACTGCTTCCCTACATGGGCGGAATTACCCGCCTGACGCCCTGATCCGTCATTGCGAGCGCAGCGAAGCACTCTCCAGCCTTCGGCCTCGCGCGACCTTTCCCGCTGGAGATTGCTTCGTCGCTGCGCTCCTCGCAATGACGACCGGTATGGATTGAGATCATGCGCATCCTCCTCACCAACGACGACGGTTACCACGCCCCCGGCATGGCGGTGCTCGAAGCGATTGCGCGCCAGCTCAGCGACGACATCTGGGTCTGCGCTCCCGCCGAGGAGCAATCGGGCGCCGGTCATTCGCTCACCCTGTCGCGCCCCGTGCGCATCCGCGAGCATGGCGGGCGGCGCTGGTCGTGCAGCGGCACCCCGACCGATTCGGTGATGATGGCGATCGGCAAGCTGATGCCCGAAAAGCCGGACCTGATCCTGTCGGGCGTCAACCGCGGCGCCAACCTGGGCGACGATGTGACTTACTCGGGCACCGTCTCGGCGGCGATCGAGGGCGCGCTGGCGGGCATCCCGGCGATCGCGCTCAGCCAAGTCTATGCGCGCGAGGGCATGGGCGACAGCGTGCCGTTCGAGGCGGCCGAAGCCTGGGGCGCGAAGGTGCTGCGCCCGCTGCTCGACATGGACATGGCGCCGCGCACGCTGATCAACATCAACTTCCCCGCGCTTCCCGCCGCCGAGGTCAAGGGCATCCGCGTTACCCGCCAGGGTTTCCACGACTACGGCCGCGGCTCGATCGTCGAGGGCACCGACCCGCGCGGCTATCACTATTACTGGTTCGGCCTCCACGGCATCGAGCATAGCCTGGGGCACGACAGCGATCTGGAAGCGATCGACGACCATTATATCTCGGTCACCCCGCTCCAGCTCGACCTGACGCATGATGCGTCACTGGCGGCATTGCGCGGCGCCTACGGCGGTTGAGCGCGACGTCATCGGGCGCGCCGGGACGACCGGGCAGGTGCCGACACCACAACTGCATTTCCAGTTGCACAAAAATCGCATACCCGTCGATCCGATGAAGCAACTGCCGCCCCGATGAGCAAGCGTCCCGTGTCAAAACTGAAACTGCAACACCGGTTTCAGCCGCTGCGCCGCGCCAGCAAATGGCCGGTGTGGGCCGACGTAAGCGCGCGGCTCTTGCTGGCCTTTTTCCTGATCGGTATCGTCGTATTGGTCCATTGGATCGATCGCGAGGGATTGATCGACCATCACGACGGCCACATCAGCTTCCTCGACGTCGTCTATTTCACGATGATTTCTGTGACGACGACGGGCTTTGGCGACATTGCGCCGATTTCCGATCGCTCGCGCCTGATCGAGGCGGTGATCGTCACCCCGATCCGCATCATGGTGCTCTTCATTTTCGTCGGCACCGCCTATAATTTCGTCCTCAAACGCACATGGGAAAAATGGCGCATGGCCCGTATCCAGGCAAAGCTCACCAACCATATCGTCGTGCTCGGCTTCGGCATCAGCGGCAGCGAGGCGGTCCGCGAACTGATCGCGCGCGGCACCGACCCGGCGTGTGTCGTGGTCATCGACGAATCGGCGGCGCGGATCGCCGAGGCCGAAGCGATGGGCTGCAACGTGCTGCAGGGCGACGCGTCGAACGACGACACGTTGATCGACGTGCATATCTCGCGCGCGCAATCTGTGCTGGTTTCGGCGGGGCGCGATGACACCTCGATCCTGATGGTCCTCACCGTTCGCCACCTCGCGCCGCATGTGCCGATCAGCGTCGTCATCCGCGCGCAGGATAACGAGCTGCTCGCGCGGCAGGCGGGCGCGAACAATGTCATCAATCCGGTCAGCTTCACCGGCCTGCTCCTCGCGGGATCGGCGCAGGGCGCGCATGTCGCTGACTATATGGCGGACCTCGCGAGCATCGGCGGCCGCGTCCAGCTGCGCGAACGCGCGGTAGGTGCCGAGGAAATCGGCCGCAGCATCGACCAACTCGCAAGCGGCGGCCGCGGGCTGCGCATTTATCGCGGCGGAAAGCCCTATGGCTTTTGGGAACCCGAATCGCAGCGGCTCGAACAGGGCGACCTGATCGTCGAGGTCGTCCGCTGCGAGGAATGTGAAGCGAGTGTTCCCGGCGGCTAGCCGCGCCAGTAGAGCCAGCCCGCCCACAGCCAGCCGATGATCAGCAAGCCGCCGCCGATCGGCGTGACCGCGCCGAGCCAGCGCGGCGCACCGAGCGCCATCATATATAGGGTAATCGAAAAGATGGCGGCACCGCCGAGCAGCATGATCGCCGGCCCGCGAGCGAAACCCATGATCGCCAGCGCCGCCACCGCGTGGACGAGCTGATAGATCCCGCCGGTGCGCAGCCATTCGGCCTCCTGCTGGCCCGCGGCGCCGTGCGCACCGAACGCGCCCGCCGCGACCGCCATCGCCGCCGAAATCGCTGCAAACGCACCAATTGCCATCACCGCTATCCTTTCGACCGAACCGCGCGCTCCATGCCCGCGCGCTCCGCGCGTGACAAGGGCCGCAAAATCGACTATGCGCGCCGCCAATCATGACAGTCAAAACGCTCCCCACCCAGCCGAAGGTCGGCATGGTTTCGCTCGGCTGCCCCAAGGCGCTCGTCGACAGTGAACGGATTCTGACCAAGCTGCGCGCCGACGGCTACGGCCTCTCGCCCGACTATGCGGGCGCCGACGTCGTGCTCGTCAACACCTGCGGCTTCCTCGACTCGGCGAAGGAAGAAAGCCTCGAGGCGATCGGCGAGGCGATGGCCGAGAATGGCCGCGTCATCGTCACCGGCTGCATGGGCAACGAGGCCGAGGTTATTCGCGCGCGTTTTCCCAACGTGCTCGCGGTCACCGGCGCGCATCAGTACGAGCAGGTCGTCGACGCGGTCCACGACGCCGCGCCGCCGACCCAAGGGCCGTTCGTCGACCTCGTCCCCGAGGGCGGGCTGAAACTGACGCCGCGCCACTACAGCTATCTCAAGATCAGCGAAGGCTGCAACCACAGCTGCTCCTTCTGCATCATCCCCGATCTGCGCGGCAAACTCGTCAGCCGCCGCATCGACGCGGTGCTGCGCGAGGCCGAAAAGCTCGTCACCGCAGGGACCAAGGAGCTGCTGGTCATCAGCCAGGACACCTCGGCTTACGGCGTCGACATCCGCCACGACCCGCGCCAGTGGAAGGGCCGCGAAGTCCGCGCCCATATGACCGACCTCGCGCGCGAACTCGGCCAATTGAAGACCAGCGAAGGCAAGGCCCCGTGGGTTCGCCTCCACTATGTCTACCCCTACCCGCACGTCGACGCGGTGATCCCGCTGATGGCCGAGGGGCTGCTCACGCCTTATCTCGACATCCCCTTCCAGCATGCGAGCCCGAGCGTGCTCAAGCGCATGAGGCGCCCCGCGAACGAAGCGAAGGTGCTCGAACGGCTGAAAAGCTGGCGCGCCATCGCCCCCGACATCTCGATCCGATCGAGCTTCGTCGTCGGCTTCCCCGGCGAGACCAAAGCCGATTTCCAATATCTGCTCGACTGGCTCGACGAAGCCCAGCTCGACCGCGTCGGCGCCTTCCGCTTCGAACCCGTCGCGGGCGCACAGGCGAACGCGCTCGACAATCCGGTGCCCGAGGAGGTCAAGGAAGAGCGCTACCAGCGCATCATGGCGAAGACCGCCGCGATCAGCGCCGCCAAGCTCGAAGCCAAGATCGGCCGCACCCTGCCCGTCATTATCGACGAGGTCGGCGACGCGGATGAAGACGGCAGCATCGGCGCCACCGGCCGCTCGCAGGCTGACGCGCCGGAGATCGACGGCCATGTCTATCTGCGCGACGTCGCTGCGACGCTGAAGGCCGGCGATATCGTCGATGTCGAAATCGAGGATGCCGACGAGCATGACCTGTTCGGGGTGGTCGTCTAACCGCCCGATTGCGACGAGGCGGGCGCCTGCTGCTCCAGCCAGCGTTTGCCGGCGGGCGTGACAAGCGAGGACGGCAGGTCGCGTCCGACCTCGTTATAGACCGCGGCCACGTCGGGGCGCGCCTTGAGCGGCAGGAAATTATCCTCTCCATCCGTCCGCACGGCCTGCGTCGTGAACTCCTGCCCTTGCAGATTGCGCAGCATGTCTGTGCGCAGCTGGGGATCGCGGAGCGCCTCGATCACAATCTCCGCGGCTCGATCGCTCCGTCCGGCGCATTGCAACGCCTCGACCGCCGCCGACGGCGAGTCGGTGCGGTTTTTCTCCACGGTGGCGAGCAGCGGCAGCGATTCAGCCTCCCGACCGAGTTTCTCCAGCGCGCAGGCGCGGTCCGCGGCGAGAAACTGCCGCACATAGGGGCTGCCATATTGGCTTGCCACAAAGATGGCACGCTCGGATGCCGCCAACGCCTTCTCCCAGTCGCCCATTCTCGCCAGGCGGGCGGCCCGATTCGCGACGAAGTTGACCAGCCAACCATTCTTGTTCGCATCGAACGGGATCGCAGCCATCGCGTCGAACAGCGCGTTCGCTTCCGCTTCGCGCCCCAGTCCGTCCAGCGCATTGGCCCGCGAATCGAGGGCCCAGAAATGATATTCGCCCAGCGTCTCGAACTTCGCCGGATCGGCGAAAGTCTCGGTCAGCGCCAACACCTCGTCATAACGGCCGGCCTCGTCGAGCGCGGTGACAAGCGCCGACAGCTTCTCGACATCCTCGGGACTCCGGCGCCGGTCGGCCCGCGCCCTTCCGATATTGGTTTCGAACGCGGTCGCCATGTTCGGCCCCGCGCTGCGTTCAAGCTCGGGCCAGAAAGCGGAATAGCGGCGATCGGCGAGCAGGCGGAAATACCAAATGGGCTCGGTGATGCTGTCGAGCAGCGGCCTCGCGGCCTCGATATTGCCGGCCTCTACCTCGCGCATGAACACGCTCTCGCGGACATTATCCCGGTCACGGTCAGACAGGGTCCGGAAGATCGGCGCATTTACGAAGCGGCGGTTCAGGGCCAATGCCAGATCGGGTCGGTCGGCCTCCGCCAGCTTGCGGCCCAGCCAGCGAAAATTGTTGATCGGGTCAGCCAGTCCGCCCGCGTCGGCAGGCTTCATCGTCCCGGCGATCAGGCGGTCTATAGCCGCATCATATTGCTTCGCTTCCAGCGCAATCATCACCGTGGCGATCGGCGCCACGACCGGGCCGTTTACCTTTTCGTTCTTGATCAGCAGCGCATAAGCCTCGTCATAACGCTTCTCGTCGATCGCGCATTGCAGGTCGAACCGCAGCTTGAACGAGACAAAGCTCGGATCGAAAGATTTCCGCCGCACGATCTCCGTCAGGACCGGGACCATGTCTCGGCACGCGCTCGTCCCTTCCGCGGCGTAGAGCGCCGTAGCCCGCTTCAGCAGCGCGTCATTATCGAGGCTGGCCGGGTCGACTGCGGGCGTCTCGGTTCCCCGCACCCCGGACGACAAAAAGGCGAACAGGAGCAAACCAACGGCCCAGAATCTCAAACCACATCCTCCCCGCCTGATCGCAGACGAACATGAAGCGGTTTGGCCCGCCTGTCAAAAGCCGTCAAAGGTCAGAACAGCCGCGTGATCCCATAGAAGGCCGCCGCGACGAGCGCGCTCGCCGGGATGGTGATGAACCACGCCGCGACGACATTGCCCGCAACACCCCAGCGCACCGCGCTCGCGCGGCGCGCGACGCCGGCGCCGATGATGCTGCCGGTGATCGTATGCGTCGTTGATACCGGGATGCCGAGCAGGCTGGCGGTGAACACCATGATCGACCCGCCGGTCGACGCGGCAAAGCCCTGATGATGCGACAGCTTGGTGATCCGCCCGCCCATCGTCTCGATAATCTTCCACCCGCCGGAGAGCGTACCGATCGCGATGGCGATATAGCAGCTGAACGCAACCCAGTGCGGGACATGGAACTCGCCCGACAGATAGCCGGTCGAATAGAGGAGGACAGCGATGATCCCCATCGTCTTCTGCGCGTCGTTGAGCCCGTGGCTCAGCGAATAGGCGGCGGACGAAAAGAGGTGGAGGGTGCGGAAGGTGCTCTCCGCGAATTTCGCCGTAGCGCGGCGTAGAGCCCAGCTGCTGACCAGCATCACCAGCATCGCGAGCACCATGCCGAGCATTGGCGACAGGAAGATAGCGATGACGGTCTTGTTGAGCCCGGTCCACTGGATACCCTCGAATCCCGCGTGCGCCACGCCCGCGCCGACGATCCCGCCGACGAGCGCGTGGCTCGACGAGGAGGGAATGCCCTTGAGCCAGGTGACGACGTTCCAGAACATCGCCCCGACCAGCGCGCCGAACACCACGGCAGGCGTCACCAGATCCTTGTCGATCAGTCCCGCGCCGATCGTCTCGGCCACCTTGTGCAGCGCCGGAAAGGCGAGGCTGAGGAAATAGGCGGCGAAGTTGAAGAAGGCGGCGAAGATCACCGCCTGAACCGGCTTCAGCAGGCGCGTCGCGACCACCGTCGCGATGCTGTTCGCGGCGTCGTGCAGCCCGTTCAGGAAGTCGAACGCCAGCGCGAGGATGACGAGGCCGACGAGGAGCGGAAAAGCGAGTTCGTGCATCGGGACGCCCCTCGCTTACGCGTGGTCGATGACCAGGCCGTCGATTTCGTTCGCGACGTCCTCGAAACTGTCGGTGACGCGTTCGAGATGGCGGAAAAGTTCACGCGCGATCAGGAAGCGCGTCGGATTCGCCTCGCCATGCTCGCGGAACAGGCGCTTGAGCCCGGCGGCGTGAATTTCGTCGGCGTGCCCTTCCATCCGCACCAGCCGCTCGGTGAGTTCGTGAAGGCGCGGACCGTTGGCGCCGATGTTGCGGAGCAGCGGCAGCGCCTCGGCGGTGAGGCGCGCGGCATCGACGATGATGCCCGCTATATCGCGCATTTCGGGCTCGAATTCGGTAACGTCATAGAGGTCGACCGCGCCCGCGGTCTTCTGCATCTCGTCGATCGCGTCGTCCATCGAGGCGATCAGGTCGGTAATGGCGCTGCGGTCGAACGGGGTCAGGAAAGTGCGGCGGACGGTCTGCAGCACTTCGCGGGTGATCGCATCAGCGTCATGCTCGCGCTCGATGATTTCCTGCACATGGTCGGCCATTCCCTCGCCGCCCTGCAGCATGCGCGACAGCGCATTGGCGCCGGCGACGAGCGTTGCGGCGTGGCTTTCGAACAATTCAAAGAAATTTCCCTGTCGCGGCAGCAAACGCTGAAACCATGCGAACATCCAGCTAACCCCTGTCTTGTCGGCTACATTATGGGCGACCCCGCGCGGCTGGGCAACGGCGCGGAAGCCGCTGTCGCCGAACGAGCGGATCAGCGCTTGCAAATCGGGCTCGTCGACCGCCGACGCGGCGTCACTGAACGAGAACCATTTGCGGTCGCGTTCGTCCATTTCCTTCCAGTCGTCGAGTTCGTTCGTCACCGCGAGAGGGAAGACTTCGACGTTGTACATGATCGACGCGCCGTTCGCGCGGCGCTTCCTATATTCATAACTGCCGATCGGCGTCGGGCAGACCGCGCCGATCACCCCCGCCTCTTCCTCGGCTTCGACCGCTGCGGCGGCGTGACGCGTCATACCGTTCAGCGGATTGCCCTTCGGCACCACCCAGCGCCTGGTCTCGCGCGATGTGATCAAAAGAATTTCGGTCGGACCGTCCTGCTGAGGTCCGCCGAATCGATAGGGTAGGACCGCGATCTGGCGCATTTAGATCAATCCTTTCCTATGGTTGGTACGGCGCGATGGCAGAATGATGACAATCGGGTTTCGCCCCTATGACAATAATGTGACAGCGACAAGGGGAGCGCCGCCGTTTCGGCCCCTACTTTCACGGCTGTCAATTCGATTGCAAAATGCAACGCGGTGCGTAAGCTGCCTCCCAAAGACAGATGGGAGACGAAACGATGGCAGGCACGGCGACGATGGAACGCCCCGTGGACGCAAAGGCTGCACCGGTCGATCAGGACGTGCTGATTGTCGGCGCCGGCATTTCGGGCATCGGCATGGCCGTGCATCTGCAGATGAATTGCCCGGACCGCAGCTTCACACTCGTCGAGCGCCGCGAACAGCTTGGCGGCACCTGGGACCTGTTCCGTTACCCCGGCATCCGTTCGGACAGCGACATGCACACGCTCGGCTTCATCTTCGAACCGTGGAAACATGAAAAGTCGATCGCCGATGGGCCGGCGATCCTCGACTATCTCAACCGGATCGTCGACGAGCGCCATATTCGCGAGCGCATCCGCTTCGACCGCAAGGTCGTCGGCGCCGACTGGGACAGCTCAGCCGCGCGCTGGACGGTCACGATGGAAGACGGCAAGGGCGCGACAACGACGACGACCGCGCGCTGGCTCTATCTCGGTTCGGGCTATTATGATTATGACGAGCCCTTCGACGCGCAGTTCGCGGGGCGTGAGGATTTTCAGGGACAGATCATCCACCCGCAATTCTGGCCGAAGGATCTTGATTACAAGGACAAGAAGATCGTCGTGATCGGGTCGGGCGCCACCGCGGTCACCATCGTCCCCTCGATGAAGGAAGCCGCACACGTCACGATGCTCCAGCGCACGCCGACCTGGTATTTCATCCGCCCGGCGAAGGACGGCTTCGCCAATTTCCTGCGCAAATTCCTGCCCGAAAAACTGGCGTACAGGATCACGCGCTTCAAGAACGTCCGGCTGCAGGACATAGCCTTCCGCCGCGCGCGAGAGAGGCCCGAGAAGGTCAAGGAGTTCCTGACCAAGAAGCTGAAGGCAAGCCTCGGCGACCATTATGATGCCGAGGCCTTCACCCCGCCCTACAACCCCTGGGAACAGCGGCTGTGCCTCGTCCCCGACGCCGATTTCTTCGAGGCGATGAAGGCAGGCAGGGCGTCGGTGGTGACCGACCATATCGAGCGGTTCGATGCGGCGGGCATCCAGCTCAAATCGGGCAAGCATCTCGACGCCGACATCATCATCACAGCGACCGGCCTGAAGCTTGCGGTCGCTGGCAAAATCCCGGTGCGTGTCGATGGCGCGCCCGTCCACTGGAACGAACATTTCTATTACAAGGCGTGCATGTTCTCGAACGTTCCGAACTTCTCGGCGGTGTTCGGCTATCTCAATGCGAGCTGGACGCTGCGGGCCGACATCGTGTCCGAATATGTCTGCCGCGTGCTCAACCATATGCGCGACACGGGAACGACGGTCGCGACGCCGGCGCTCGCCGATCCGTCGAGCCTCGAGGAAGAAAATGTCTTCGACTTCTCGTCGGGCTATATCCAGCGTTCGCTGCACATCATGCCGAAGAGCACGGCCACCCTGCCCTGGCGGCTCAGCCAGCATTATGTCCAGGACCGGATCGACATGCGCACCGGGGCGATCGCCGATGGCGTGCTGACCTTCACCAATGCGAGGGCGAAGGTCGCGGCGGCTCCAGCGGAACTCGAAGCAGCCGAGTAAGCTTTAGTCGGCGTGCTCGGGCTTGCCCTTGGTCGAGCCCTTGGCGAAATCCTCGAGTTGCTTTTCGGTCATGCTGTCGGCCATCTCTTTCGACGCGCCCTTGAGCTTCGACTTGGGCGTGTCGCCGCGCTTGGCACTGAGCGCCGCGCCGGCGGCTTTCTGCTGGGCTTTGGATTTGGCTGGCATGGTCTTTCTCCTTTGCCGCCCCGCTAACCATTAACGATCGTGCCGCCGTTCGGATGCAGCACCTGACCCGACATATAGCTGCTGTCGTCGCAAGCGAGGAACAGGAAGGCGGGCGCGACCTCATTGGGTTCGCCGGGACGCTTCATCGGGGTGCCTTCGCCGAACGTCGCAACCTTCTCCGCCGGCGCGCCGCCGCGCGGGTTGAGCGGAGTCCAGATCGGGCCGGGCGCGACGCCGTTCACGCGAATCCCCTTTTCGACCAGGTTTTCGCTGAGCGAGCGGGTGAAGGCGGTGATCGCACCCTTGGTGGCGCTGTAATCGAGCAGGCCCTTCGATCCCTGATACATCGTCACGCTGGTGCAATTGATGATCGCCGACCCTTTTTTGAGGTGCGGCAGCGCCGCCTGCACCAGATAGAACATGCCGAAAATGTTGGTTGCGAAGGTTCGCTGCAGCTGATCTTCGCTGATATCGCGAATGTCCGCCGCCGGATGCTGCTCGCCGGCATTGTTGACGAGGATGTCGAGGCGACCGAGTTTCTCGACCGTCTGCGCGACGATTTTCTCGCCCATCCTGGGTTTGCCGACATCGGCCTTGATCGCGATCGCGCGCCGTCCTTCGGCCTCGACGATCGCGGCAGTCTCGACCGCATCGTCCCGGTTTTCGAGATAGACGAGCGCGACGTCGGCGCCCTCGCGCGCGAACAGCGCGCAGACTGCGCGGCCGATGCCGCTATCGCCGCCGGTAACGATCGCCACCTTGCCGTCGAGCCGGCCCGACCCCGGATAGCGCGGCTCCCATTTCGGTGCGCGGTCGAGATCGGCTTCGCGGTCGGATGGCGGCCTGGCTATCGTCTTGTCGCCCCCCACCTCGCGGCGCAGCTTCGCCGCCGCGCTCCGCTTGCCCTTCTTTTCTTTCGTGTTTTCGCCGACCTTGCCGGCCTTGGGCTGCTTCGCCATGGGCTTTTCCTTCGGTTCAGTTGATGGGGAGGAAATCGCGCGCGAACTCGTCCTTCACGACCTTGACGAGCGCGCCGGTCATCGGGAGGTTCACCTTGTAACTTCCCTCGGCATAGGCGCCGATTTCATAGGGCGCGATCGCGACCGTCAGCCGGTCGAGATACCGCCCGTCCGACGAGCCGAGCCACACCGTCTGCGCCGACGCCGGCGGGCATTTGGCAAAGACGCTGTCGGGCGCCTCCTCGATCCCCTTCGCCGCCTTCGCGCGTTTGATCCCGGCGCAAAAGGCATCGCGGACTACGGCATCGAAGGCCGCGCTGCTCTGGAAAAGGTCGAGCGGCTTCATCTGCTTGCGCCGGTTGCGGTCCCAGATCAGCGTGTCGAAGGTCTGCATTCCGTGGGCGCCGCCCGAATAGGTTTCGATCTCCGCCGACAGGCTGAGGAAGCGCGGCGTGCTGGTGACGCGCTGCCACCTCTGGCGGTGGCTATGTTTGCGGTAAGGGTAGCCATCCTTCTCGGCCGCGTCCTTGTCGCGCCGTGCCGCCGCGATCAACGCTTCGCGTTTTGCCTCCCGGTCGCCGTCGAGCGCTTTCGCCAGCTCGGGAATCCGCGCCGCCTCCACGGGATAGGCATAGGCGAATTCGACCAGTTCGTCGCTTTCGCTGACGTTCGATGCCGCCGCATTCTTCGCGGCCTCATCGGCGGCGCCTTGCGGCGGCGCGCCGGGCACCGATGCCGCGGCGACCTTATCCGCCTTCGTCGGCCGGTCTTCGGAACAGCCCGCCAGCAGCAGCGCGCCGGCCAGGATCGGGATGGCGTTTCGCCAGGATGTGTCGATCGTCATGCCGACATAACGCCGGGAATCGACAAAATATCCCGGGCGGCTTAGCACGGCTCTCATGATCGACTATTCCGACCTGATCCAGCCCGACAAGGGACAGGATGCCCGCCCGATCCATCTCGTCGACAAAAAGGGCTATGACGAATGGCTGAAGAGCCGCAGTGCGCGCGAACGCGCCCATCTGGCTGCGGTCGGTTTCAAACCCGACGCATTCGTCCATGCGATCCTGCCGGGCGACGATCCCGAAAAATGGGCAGTCGTCACCGCCGTCGCGAACGTGGAGAGCCTGTCGGCCTGGTGCCTCGCCAAGCTGGGGCAAATCCTTCCCGAAGGCCGCTACCGCCTCGAAGGCCAGCAACCCGGCAAGGCGCTGTTCGGCTGGATGAGCGCGCAATATCGTTTCGACACCTATAAATCGAACGCACCGGCGAAAGGCCCGCGCGCCCTGCTCACAACCGACGTCGGCGCGATCGCGCCGATGTTGGCGGAGATGCGCGCGGTCGCGCTCGTCCGAAACCTCGTCAACACGCCCGCCGCCGACATGGGTCCCGCCGCGATCGAGAAAGAAGCCGAGCGCATCGCCAAGGCGCATGGCGGCAAGCTCAGCGTCACCAAGGGCGAGGCGCTCGAACAAGGCTATCCGATGATCCACGCGGTCGGGCGCGCGGCGGCGAAGCATCATGCGCCGCGGCTGATCGAGATCATATGGGGCAAGGAGGATCACCCGCGCGTCGCGCTGGTCGGCAAGGGGATTAGCTTCGACAGCGGCGGGCTTGACATCAAGCCTGCGGCAGGGATGCGGCTGATGAAAAAGGATATGGGCGGCGCGGCGCATGTGCTCGCGCTCGCCGAACTGGTGATGGCGAGCGGGCTGCCGGTGCGGCTTCACTGTCTGGTCGCGGCGGCCGAAAACGCGATTTCGGCGGACGCTTTCCGCCCCGGCGATGTGCTCAAGAGTCGCAAGGGTTTGACCGTCGAGATCGGCAATACCGACGCCGAGGGCCGGCTCGTGCTGGGGGACGCGCTGACGAAGGCCGGCGAAGCCAAGCCCGAGCTGATCGTCGATTTCGCGACGCTGACGGGCGCAGCACGCGTCGCGCTCGGCCCCGACCTGCCGCCGCTCTTCACGAACGACGACGATCTTGCCGAGGCGATGCTCGCAGGCGGGATCGAACGCGACGATCCCCTGTGGCGGATGCCGCTGTGGGATGGCTATGCCGACCTGCTCGAAACCGATATCGCCGACCTTGGCAATGCGGGCAGTTCGCCCTTCGCGGGGTCGATCACCGCGGCCTTGTTCCTGAAACGCTTCATCCCCGACGGGGTGGCTTGGGCGCATCTCGATACCTTCGCATGGCGTCCCTCGGCCAAGCCCGGACGCCCGAAGGGCGGCGCGGCGCTGGGGCTGCGCGCCGCATGGGCGATGCTCCAGACGCGCTACGACCGGCGTGCGAAAAGCTGAACATTCTTGATAATGGAGGTCCTGCTGGTCTAATGGCCCGCGATTGTCCGCGCTCGGCGGACCTCGGGTTTCATCGGGACGGCAAGTGACAGTAGACAGCGGCGAACATTCAGCGGCAAATCGCGTGCGCATGGGGCGCCCCGGCACGGTGGGTGCCGGCCGCGACCGGTTCGGCCTGACGGGAACTTCGCAAGCCTTCGATCCGCGCGTCGTGGCGATCCGCCCCGACCTTGCCGACATCGCTATCGCCGGCACGCATTTCGCCCCGCATTATGCTGCGCCGATGATGCGGAGCGGCGTCCTCCCCGCCGCATCGCTGCGCGCGTCCCCGTCGGTCGATGCCGACCAGACGAGTGAATTGCTGTTCGGCGAAGGCTTTGCCTTGCTCGATCTCACCGGCGGCTGGGCTTGGGGCTATTGCCTCGCCGACCATTATGTCGGCTATCTCGCGGCCGAAGCGCTTGCCGCACCGATCGCGCCGACCCACCGCGTCGAAATGATCGAAGCTATGCTCCACAGCGCACCCGACGCCGCGAGCGGCGGCCCCGCCGTCCTGCCGCGCGGCGCGCTGGTGATGGGCGAAGTCGAAGGCGAATGGCTCGCAACCTCGCACGGCTACCTGCCGCTGGCCGCGCTCGCCGAAGTCGGCGCGCTAGACCGCGATCCTGCCGAACTGGCGGAGCAGATGATCGGCACGCCCTACCTCTGGGGCGGGCGCACCGCGAAGGGCATCGATTGCTCGGGTCTCGTCCAGCTCGTCTGGGGCGCAGCGGGCGTCCAGTTGCCGCGCGACAGCGATTTACAGCTTGCCGCCCTCGGCGCCGACAAAGATGTCGGTCCTTCGGCGCTGGCGCGCGGCGACCTCGTCTTCTTTCCCGGCCATGTCGGCATCATGGCCGACGGGCAGAACATCATTCATGCCAGCCGACGATGGATGGCGGTGAAGGCGGAACCGCTGGCCGAGGTCGTCGCACGCTCGGCTGCCAAGGACCATGATCCGCCGGTGAGCGGATATAAAAGACTGCGATAATCATGACACAGACGGTTTTCATCGACGGCGCGGCGGGAACGACGGGCCTCGAAATCGCCGAGCGCCTCGCCGGGCGGAGCGAATTTTCGCTGATCGCGCTTGACGAGGCACGCCGCAAGGATGCCGCTGCGCGGCGCGAAGCGCTGAACGAGGCCGATTTCGTCATCCTCTGCCTGCCCGACGACGCGGCGCGCGAAGCGGTGGCGATGATCGGAAACGATCGCACGAAGGTCATCGACGCATCGACCGCGCATCGCGTCGCCGCCGGCTGGGCTTACGGCTTTCCCGAACTGAACGCCGGGCAGCGCGCAGCGATCGCCGCCTCCACGCGCGTCAGCAACCCCGGCTGCTATCCGACCGGCTTCCTCGCGCTCGTCGCGCCGCTGGTCGCGACGGGCATTGTTTCCGCCGACGCCCGGCTCAGCATCAATGCCGTGTCGGGCTATTCGGGCGGCGGCAAGGATCTGATCGCGCGGTTCGAGGCCGAACCCGACCTTGGCTTCCGCAGCTACGGCCTGTCGCTCGATCACAAGCATGTGCCCGAGATGCAAAAGGGCGCGGGTCTGGCGCATCCGCCGCTATTCGCGCCGGCCGTCGTCCCCGTCTATCGCGGGATGCTCGTCGAGGTGCCGCTGAGCTTCGACGCGCCGGCCGCCGACGCGGTCCTCGACACCCTCACCGCGCATTTCGACGGATCCGAATTGGTGACCGTGCGGCGCGGCGACGAGAGCGAACTGCTGCTCGGCAAGCATGACGAGGCGACCGACCGGATGGAACTGACCGTATTCGCCGATCCTGCGGGCCGGCAGTTGCGCCTCGTCGCGCGGCTCGACAATCTTGGCAAGGGCGCAAGCGGCGCCTGCGTCCAGAATCTCAACATCATGGCGGGATTGCCCGAAACTGCGGGCCTGCGGCTGTAAACCCTAATGCACCGTGTCGAGGACATCCTCGACCGACAAATAGGTGATCAGTCGCTCGATCTGGCGCCAGCGCGCGAAATGGACGTGATTGCCGAGCGCGCGATACTGCTCTGCGCGCGCCGCTGCCGCGAACCCGGCTTCCTCGCCATGCATCATGATCAGCGCATGGGCATCCTCGACCGCGGCGCGATCAGAAAGAAAGGGTGCTGGCAGAAACATCGGCTTCCTGGTCCGTTACTTGGACTCCCCTCCTACGCGCCGCGCCTCACCGCCCCGTTCCCAACCGTGATGAACGATCGGGTAAGGTTAATCGCAAGCCGTCGCCGGTTAACCCTTAACCCGCCTTCGCAACCCCTTTGACGCCGCGCGCCGCCCGTGTAGACAGGCCGCATGCGCAAGTTCCTGAAATATGCCGCCCTCGCCCTGCTGCTGCTGCTGATCGCTGGCGGCGTCACGCTCTACATCATGTCGCGGCCCGACGTGGCGCGCTTCTCGACCGCGGAACTCAGCGGCCGGGTGCCGGTGATGGCCTCGCAGCGCACCGAGACGTTCCCGACGATCAACGTTCCCGAGGCGACGAGCTGGGCTGCGGGCCAGGCGCCGCGCGTCGCGCAGGGGCTCACCGTCGCGCGCTTTGCCGAGGGTCTCGATCATCCGCGCACGATGCTGGTGCTGCCTAACGGCGATGTACTCGTCGCCGAATCGCAGAGCCCGCCGCGCAAGGACGGCGGCGTTCAGGGCGCGGTGATGAAGAATCTGATGGGCAAGGGCGGCGCGGGACGCCGTCCGTCGGCGAACCGCATCACCCTGCTCCGCGACGCCGATGGCGACGGCAAGGCCGAGGTGAAGACCGCCTATATCACCGGCCTAAACTCGCCCTATGGCATGGCCCTCGTCGGCGACACGCTCTATGTCGCCAACACCGATGCGCTGCTCGCCTTTCCTTATGCCGAAGGCGAGACGAAGATGAGCGGCAAGCCGGCGAAGGTCGTTGATCTGCCCGCCAAGGGAACCAACCGCCACTGGACCAAAAGCCTGGCCGCCGCGCCCAACGGCTGGCTCTACATCGGCGTCGGCGCCGATTCGAACATCGGCGAAGCGGGCATGAACCGCGAGTTCCGCCGTGCCAGCGTGCTCGAGGTGCGGCCCGAGAATAAATATATGCGCACCTTCGCCGCGGGCATCCGCAACCCCGTCGGTCTCGCCTTCTACCCCGGCTCCGACCGGCTGTGGACCGTCGTCAACGAACGCGACATGCTCGGCAGCGACCTTGTCCCCGACTATCTGACCGACCTCGACGAGGGCGATTTCTATGGCTGGCCCTGGTATTATTGGGGCGGCTTCATCGACCCGCGCGTCGCGCCCGAGGGCGAGGATCGCCGGCAATATGTGAAGCGCCCCGAATATGGCCTCGGCGCGCACACCGCCCCGCTCGGCATGACCTTTACGGACGGCCTCGACCTAGGTGAACGCTGGGCGAACGGCGCGCTGATCGCGCGCCACGGATCGTGGAACCGCGAGCCCGCGACGGGCTATGACGTCGTGTTCGTCAAGTTCGGCGCGAACGGCAAGCCCGCCGACGCGCTCCCGGTCACGCTGCTCGACCAGTTCCTCGGCAAGGACGGCGAAACCACCCGCGGCCGCCCGGCCGACGTCAAGGTTGCAAAGGACGGCAGCGCTCTCGTCGCCGACGATACCGGCGGGGTGATCTGGCGGGTTGCGAAGGCGGGTTGAGTCCGAAGAAAATATCGTCATTGCGAGCGCAGCGAAGCAATCCAGGGCGGTTTACGCCATTCTGGATTGCTTCGCTGCGCTCGCAATGAAGGGCTGCTGGCGCGGGATCAAACCCGCATCGGCATCAGCACATAGAGCGCCGGGCTCTTTTCGCTCTCGCGGATCAGCGTCGGGGCGTTGGCGTCGGCGAGGTGGAGCTCGACATTGTCGCCATCGACCTGGCCGAGGATGTCGCTCAAATAGCGGGCATTGAAACCGATCTCCATCGCCTCGCTGTCATAGGCGGCGGCCAGTTCTTCGGCCGCGGTCCCGTTCTCGGGGCTGGTGACGCTCAGCGTGATGCGGTCCTTGTCGAGCCCGACCTTGACCGCGCGGGTCTTTTCGCTGGCGATCGTCGAGACGCGATCGACGCCTTGGAACAGGCTCTTCGGATCGACCTTCAACAGCTTGTCGTTCGCGGTCGGGATGACGCGGCTGTAATCGGGGAAGGTGCCGTCGATCAGCTTCGAGGTGAGCACGGCATGGCCGAGCTGGAAACGGATCTTGCTGGCCGACAGGCTGATTTCGACATTGCCCTCGGCCTCGTCGAGCAGCTTGCGGATCTCACCGACGCATTTGCGGGGCACGATGACGTCGGGCATCGACGCGGCGCCGTCGGGGCGCGTGACCGTATAGCGCGCGAGGCGGTGGCCGTCGGTGGCCGCAGCCTTCAGCACCGGGCCGCTCGCATCCTCGGCGACGTGGAAGAAGATGCCGTTCAGATAATAGCGCGTTTCCTCGGTCGAGATGGCAAAGCGCGTCTTGTCGATGATCTGGATGAGCTCGGCGACGGGCAGCTCGAAATTGGTCGGCAGGTCGCCCTCGGCGATCACGGGGAAATCGTCGCGCGGCAGCGTCGGCAGGTTGAAGTTCGAGCGGCCGGCCTTGACCTGCATCTTGCCCTCGGCGGCGGCCAGGCTGACCTCCGACCCTTCGGGCAGTTTGCGCGCGATTTCAAAGAGCGTGTGCGCCGACACCGTCGTCGTACCCGGCGTTTCCACCTTCGCCGCGATCGTTTCGACGACCTGCAGGTCGAGGTCGGTCGCCATCAGTTTCAGTTGGCCCGACGCGTCGGCTTCGATCAGGACGTTCGAAAGGATCGGGATCGTGTTGCGCCGCTCGACCACCGACTGGACGTGGCCGAGGCTTTTCAACAACACTGCGCGTTCGATCGTCGCTTTCATTCTAAATCTGCCATCCCTGTGTTTCGCGGGAGAAGTCCCTTAGGGACAGACCATCGGAGGCGATTCGCGCCCCGATTCTGGCCCCTGAAAATGCCCACCTTCCTTAACGCAAGCATCGCGACGTGCAAGCCATGCTTGCAAAGCGGCAGCAATCGCGCGAACGAGGCGCGATGCGGCGGCGGGCCCTCCTTTTCCTGATTGCGGCGGCGACGCCCGGAGCGACGTTCGCCGCCGCTCCCGCCGCGCTCGGCATTTTCGACGGCTGGGGCGCCTTCCGCGATCCCGGAACGCCGCGTTGCTATGCCCTCGCCGCGCCCGCTGCGACGATAGGCACACCAAAAGTGAAAGCCTATGTCAGCGTCGGCTATTGGCCCAGCTCGCGCATCCGCGGCCAATTCTACGTCCGACTGTCAAAGGCGCGGGCGCCGCACCGCGAGTTGCGCCTGACGATCGGCAGCCGCCGCTTCATCCTGACCGGCAACGGCGCGCACGGCTGGGCAAGCGACGGCCGCATGGACGCCGCGATCGTCGCGGCGATGCGGTCGGCGCCGAGCATGAGCGTCGAGAGCGGCACGCCCGATGGCCGCGCGATCGCCGACACCTATCGCCTGCGCGGCGCCGCAACCGCGATCGACGCGGCGGCGCTGGGATGCGCGCGGCTGCGCTGAGGCCGCCTAGCCCCGACCCAGCTTCGCAAGTTCGGCGGCGAGAAAGTCGAGGACCAGCCGCACGCGGGGGACGTGGCGCAGCCGTTCGTGCGTGAGCAGCCACAGCCCCGTGGTATCTTCGCTCTTTGGCGGGATGCAGCGGATCAGATCGGCTTCGCGGTCGGCCAGGAAGGCCGGCAGGACAGTGAGGCCCATGCCCGCACGCACGCCGGCGAGCAGACCGGACGCGGTGTCATATCGCATCACGACCGACTCCTCGAGCCCATATTGGCGCAGCCAAGCCTGATAGGGTTCCCACACCCCGCCGCCACCGCCGATGAAGGGATGGGCGGCGAGTTCGTCGCGCGTGTGCGGAATGCCTTGCCGGTCCGCATAATCGCGGCTGCAATAGACCGTCCAAGGATTGTCCGCGATGCGCCGCCCGACGAGGCCCGCGCCCGTCGGCTGCTTGCTGCTGCGGATCGCGATGTCGGCGGCGCCGGCCGCAAGATCACGCGGTTCGTCCGACGTGTCGAGATCGATATGGATCGCCGGGTGCGCGGCGCGAAGGTCACGGAGGATCGGCGGCAGGATGGTCACCGCGAAGATTTCCATCGTCGTCAGACTGACCGTGCCGCCTGCATCGCGCGACCGCGCGCCCGCCGCCTCGCCGAAGCGGTCGGCGGCGTCGCGGACGGCCACCGCGCTCGCCAGCATCGCTTCGCCCACCGGGGTCAGCGTATAGCCCGCCTGCCTTCGCTCGAACAGGTTGAGACCCGTCGCCGCTTCCAGTGCGGCGATCCGCCGGGCCACGGTCGTCTGGCTGACGCGCAGCGCCTGCGCGGCGGACAAGGTACTGCCCGTTTCCGCCACCGCCAGAAAGGCCTTGAGGTCGTTCCAATCATACATGACGCCTTGTGCGCCATAATCGCCTCCGCCTCATTCTGCAATTTTGCAGAATGAGGCGGCAACATCGTTGCTCCTGTCGTTCGCGCCGATCGATTATCTGACGATTCCACCGGCTTCCTCCCCTCCTCCCCGAGCCGGACGATGGAGACAGAAGATGCAAAAGCTTATGATCCTCGCCGCCTTCGCCACGCTTTCGGCAGCCCAGCCCGCATCGGCGCAGGCGATTCCCGCGAACCCGAGCGTCGCCGTCGCGCACGGCGACCTCGACCTCAGGACCGAGGCGGGCACCAAGGCGCTCGACCGCCGGATCTGGCGCGCCGTCGTCGCGGTGTGCGGAACGGCGCCCGACTATGACCTCGAAGGAAAGAACGACGTGCGCGAGTGCCGCCGCGACACCCGGCGCGTCGCTGCCGCGCAGGCCGATCTGGCGATCGCCAGCGCGACGCGTGACCAGAAAATCCAGGTCAGTTCGATCCGCAAATAGCGTCCGGGCCCCTGTTGCAGGGCCCCGATAGCCGGGGCGGCGATCCGGGCACGGTCGCCGTCCCGGCGTGCTGTCCGGTTCGGCGACGATCCTGTAAGGATGGTGATCGAATCCCCTTGCCCGCCCCTTGCTGATCCTTACATACAGGCGCACGATAATTTCCTGGATGATTGAGGTCGCCTTGCCATGCCCCGTAAAAGCCTGTCCGCCCCGCTCGCGCTGGTTGCCCTCGCCATGACTCCGGCGGCAGCACAGGCGGCGGAAGCCGCGGCGGCGTCGGCGCCTGCCCCGATGCTCGCCTATCCCGATACGGCGCGCGGCGACACGGTCGAGCCGCAGTTCGGCGTCGACGTCGCCGATCCCTATCGCTGGCTGGAGGACGACGTTCGCGTCAATCCGGAGGTCGCCGACTGGGTGGCGGCGCAGAACAAGGTGACCGACGCCTATCTCGACACGCTGCCCGGCCGTGACGCGTTCAAGGCGCGGATGACCGAGCTTTACAATTACGAACGCTTCGGCCTGCCGACCAAGGCGGGAACGCGCTATTTCTACAGCCGCAACGACGGATTGCAGCCGCAATCGGTACTCTATGTCCGCGAAGGGCTGAAGGGCGAAGGCCGCGTGCTGATCGATCCCAATTTATGGGCCAAGGACGGCGCGACCGCGCTCGCCGAATGGAACCCGTCGGAGGACGGCAAGCATCTCCTCTATTCGGTGCAGGACGGCGGCACCGACTGGCGCATCGTGCGCGTCAAGGACGTCGCGACGGGGCAAGACCTGTCCGACGAGGTGCGCTGGGTCAAATTCTCAGGCCTCGATTGGGCCAAGGACGGCAGCGGCTTTTATTATTCGCGCTTCCCGGAGCCCGAGCAGGGCGAGGCATTCCAGTCATTGAACGAAAATCACAGCGTCTATTTCCACAAGCTCGGCACGCCGCAGAGCGAGGATGTGCTGATCCACGCGACCCCGGACAAGCCCAAGCTGAATAACAGCGCGGTCGTCACCGATGACGGCAAATATCTGCTCGTCATCTCGTCCGAGGGGACCGACGAACGCTATGGACTGACGCTCCATCCGCTCGGCAAGCGCGGCGCGAAGCCGATTACCCTCGTCGATGATTTTGCGAATAACTGGGAATATGTGACCAACGCGGGCACGCGCTTCACTTTCCTGACCAACAAGGGGGCGCCGCGCGGACGGATCGTCTCGTTCGACATCAAAAAGCCCGGCGAACTGACGCAGCTGGTCGGCGAGAATGACGCGACGCTGGTCGGCGCGTCGCGCGTCGGGGACCGCATCATCCTTTCCTACCTCGGCGATGCGAAGTCGGAGGCGCGAATGGTCGCGCTCGACGGCAAGCCGGTCGCGAACATCCAGCTCGCCGACATCGGCGCCGCATCGGGCTTCGGCGGCAAGTCGAGCGATCCCGAAACCTTCTACGCCTTTTCGAGCTATGCGCGGCCGACCACGATCTATCGCTTCGACACGCAGACCGGGAAGAGCGAGATTTTCGCGGAGCCCAAACTGACCTTCAAGCCCGCCGACTTCAGCGTCGAGCAGCGCTTCTATAAATCGAAGGACGGCACCGAAGTGCCGATGTTCATCGTGATGAAAAAGGGCCTCGAGCGCAGCAAGGGCTCGCCGACGCTTCTCTATGGCTATGGCGGGTTCAACGTGTCGATGACGCCGGCCTTTTCGCCGACGCGGCTCGCCTGGGTCGACAAGGGCGGCGTGCTCGCGATCGCGAACCTGCGCGGCGGCGGCGAATATGGGAAGGCATGGCACGATGCCGGCCGGCTGGACAAGAAGCAGAATGTCTTCGACGATTTCATCGCCGCGGGCGAATATCTGATCGCGCAAGGCATCGCGAGCAAGGGTCAGATCGCGATCGAGGGCGGGTCGAACGGCGGCCTGCTCGTCGGCGCAGTCACCAACCAGCGCCCCGACCTCTTCGCCGCGGCGCTGCCCGCGGTCGGCGTCATGGACATGCTGCGCTTCGACCGCTTCACTGCGGGGCGCTATTGGGTCGACGATTATGGCTATCCGTCGAAGGAAGACGATTTCAAAAACCTGCTCGGCTATTCGCCCTATCACAATATCAGGGATGGCGTTTCCTATCCGGCCGTGCTCGTGACCACCGCCGACACCGACGATCGCGTCGTGCCGGGGCACAGCTTCAAATATACCGCCGCGCTCCAGCATGCGAAGGCGGGTGACAAGCCGCACCTGATCCGCGTCGAAACGCGCGCGGGCCACGGCAGCGGCAAGCCGACCGACAAGATCATCGCCGAAGCCGCCGACAAATATGCCTTTGCGGCGAAATGGACCGGACTGGACGTCGAATAATGCCCTATACTCTCGCCTTCACCGCCATCGATCCCGCCGAACGCTGGGCCGAGGCGAGCGACGCCGCCACGGCGCTCGTTGCGGGCGAGCGCGACGGCATCGCCAATATGGCGAATATCGCGGCGCTGATCTGGCAGGCGATCCCGGACCTCAACTGGGCGGGCTTCTATCGTTTCGACGGGACCGAACTTGTCCTCGGCCCCTTTCAGGGCAAGGCCGCGTGCATCCGTATCGCGCTCGACAAGGGCGTGTGCGGCGCGGCCGCTCGGCTTCGCGCGACGCAGCGGGTGGAGGATGTCCACGCCTTTCCCGGCCATATCGCGTGCGATGCCGACAGCCGTAGCGAGCTTGTCGTCCCGGTAATCGCAAACGACCGGCTGGTCGGCGTGCTCGACCTCGACAGCCCGCTCCCGGCGCGCTTCACCGCCGCCGATCAGGCGGGTGCCGAGGCACTGGTGGCACGCATAGCGGCATCACTCGCCGGCTGAACCCGCCCCAAATCGGGACAGATACTTCACGGTTAACGGATTCGCGAACAGACGCCATTTTTGCTAACAAGTTGTTAACCAATCGGTTCGGGCCGAGGGAACAGGGAGCAAATCATGCGCACGTTCGTGTTGTTGGGGCTGGCCGCGGGGTCGTTGTTACTGGCGGGCCATGCGCGCGCCGAACAACCGGCGCTCGACTATGGCGTTCCCGCCGATCCCGATACACGCGTCTACACCGGCTATCCCGACCGCGTGCCGAGCGAGGTGGAATATCGCCGCGTCGATGGCAGCTATGACGCCGAGGGTCGCTGGACCGGTACCTGGGACGGCACTTACGAAGCGCCCGACGGACGTCGTTACGAAGGCCGGTACGAGGGCACGATAGAGGGGCATGGCGCCGGCTATCCGCCGCCACCTGCCTATGATCCATATTATAGCGGCGGGTACGACCCGCATTATGAAGCGGAGATGGAACGCCGCTGTGGCCGGGGGGGCACAGTGGGCGGCGCGGTTGTCGGCGGGCTCGTGGGGGGCATCGCCGGCAACCGCATTGCCGGGCGCGGCGACCGCGCCGCGGGCACGCTGATCGGCGCCGGAGTCGGCGCGCTCGCCGGCTCGGCAGTCGGAAGCGCCGCGGACAAGCGGAAATGCGACGAATGGTGGTCGAGCCGCAGCGCTCGCTATCAAGGCGCCCATTATCAGGGCGGTTATGGCCCCAGCGGCTATTCGACCACCTACCGGCATGGCGGTTATGGTTATAGCTATGGTTATTATACGCCCGGCGTCGTCGTCACGACGATCATCAACGGACCGCCGATCGTGACCGAGACGGTCGAGACATCGACGCGTACCTATTATGAAAATGTCCCGGTGCGGAAACGCTATGTGGCGAAGAAGAAATGGAAGCCGAAACCCAAGCCGGTGCTGCGCTGCGTGTGCTGAGAGTCAAGGAATAGGTCTGGTCACCTATAACTGGTCCCAAGGCCCGTCATCCACCGGATGGCGGGCCTTTTTCATGGGACTCGCCTCGCCTTGCGACAGCAACGGTTCACCGCCGCGAAAGCATCGCGCGCCTAGCATGACCATATGCGAGCCGGACCGTCCGGAGCTCGCCACAGGGGAGTTTCCCTCAATGCGCAAACTGACCAGCCTTGCGACCGCGGCCGCAATCGTCCTGACCTCGGTCGGCTTCAGTGCGACACCCGCCGAAGCGCGCGGGCGCCATGGCGGCTGGGGCTATCGCCATCACGACCGGATCAGCACCGGCGACGTGCTCGGCGGGCTGCTGATCATCGGGACGATCGCCGCGATCGCCAGCGCCGCGAGCAAGGACCGGCGCGAGCGGGCGCCCGATTACCGGTACGATCCGCCATATCGGGAAGACGAGCGATATGAGGTGCCCCGTTACGAACCCGACTCTCAGGACGACGACGCAACGCGCGGCGCTTATGGCCGGAGCGAAACCGAAAGCCGCGCCGCCGACGCATGCAGCTGGGCGGTCGAAGGCGAGATGGGCAATGACGCGCGCGTCGACAGCATCACCGGAGCCGAATCCAACAACGGCGGCTGGTATGTCACCGGCACGGCTTCGCGCCTTGGCGGCGAGGTACGGAGCTTCGGCTGCAGCTATCAAAACGGTCGCGTCGTCGATGTCAGTTTCGGCTGACCGGATCGAGGACCGGCAATAGGCCTCTCGCCCGCGGCGAGGGGCCTTTTCCTTTATGAACGCCAGCAAAACCCAGGCTGAACGCCAGATAAGCACCCAGTTCAGGGCCGCGTCACCGCCGAATCGGTAAACCATCCTCAACAGGCCGCGACACGCCGCCTGCGCTTGTTTGAGGAGACCGAACCATGGCTATCAAGACGAACCTTACCAGGGCCGCAGTTGGTGCGGCCACCGCCGGCGCGATGCTGATGAGCGCCGCCCCCGCCGCCGCGCGCGACCGTTATGATCGCGACGGCATCAGCGCAGGCGAAATCATCGCCGGCGCCGTCGTGCTCGGCGGCCTCGCGGCGATCTTGTCGAGCAACAACGACCGCTATGACCGCTACGACGACCGTTATCGCGGCCGATATAACGACCCGCGCTACGGCTATGGCTATGACTATAACCGTTATGGCAACAGCCGCAGCGCAGTCGGTCAGTGCGTCAACGCCGTCGAGCGCGGCAGCCGCCGCTATGGCCGCACCGACGTCACCCAGGTGACGGACATCGACCGCAAGCGCGACGGCTATCGCGTCAAGGGCCGCGTGGTCGTCAATGACGGCTGGCGGGGCCGCTGGGGTCGCGGCGGGTCGTATGACAAGGGCAAGTTCACCTGCGACATCCGCTATGGCCGCATTCACGACATTCGCTTCTCGGGCCTGCGCTAACATCCCGGCAAGTTGACAATCGGCCCGCCTGTGCCCCGGCACGGGCGGGCTTTTTGTTGGCGCGGGATCGCCCTGTCGCCATCGACGGATATCGAATCCGACCTTGCCATCGCGCGCACATCCCGCAAAAGTAGGCTTTTTTGTCAAAGGGATCTGAGCCCATGCGCCGCCGTACACTCCTTGCCGCCGTTCCGGCCGCCGCGCTGTTGCCGACCGCAAGCTTCGCAGAGGGCACGAAACCCAAGCCAGCGCCCGCCGCGCCCAAGACGAACGCTTCGACGCCGCCGGTCTGGGAAGCGGGCGCCGACCGGTTCCTGCGACCCGACGTCCAAAGCGGTGACCGCCCGGTCGGTGCGAGCTTCGCATCGCGCACGGCCGCTTATGGTCTCAGCGGCGCGGCGGGCACCGCACACCCGCTCGCGACACAGGCGGGGATCGACATATTGAAACGCGGCGGGTCGGCGGTCGATGCGGCGATCGCGATCAACGCGTGCCTCGGGCTGCTCGAACCCACCGCGAACGGCATCGGCGGCGACGTCTATGCGATGATCTGGGACCCGAAGGCGAAGAAGCTCGCGGGCCTCGCCGGATCGGGCAAGAGCCCGCGCGGGCTCGACCTCGCGACGGTGCGGTCGCGCGCCAAGGGCGGCACGCTGCCCGCCTATGGCGCGATCAGCGTGTCGGTGCCGGGCACGGTCGACGGCTGGTGGACGATGCACCAGCGTTACGGCAAGCTGCCGTGGAAGGATTTGTTCGAGCCCGTCATCGCGCATGCGGAAGCGGGTGCGCCGGTGCCCGACATGATCGCTTATTATATCCGCCGCAGCCTCGCGGGCTTCCGCCAGCCGGGTCGCGGGATCGAAGAGGTCGACAATGCGCTGCGCACCTATGGGCTCGGCGACGGCAAGGGCCCCGCGGCGGGGCAGGTCTTCCGCAATCCCGACCTCGCACGCACCTTCCGCCTGATTGCCGAGGGCGGGCGCGACGCCTTTTACGAAGGCGAAATCGCGCGGACGATCGACGCCTATTTCAAGCGGATCGGCGGCTGGCTACGCTACGAGGATCTCGCCGCGCATCGATCCGAATGGATCGAGCCGCACAAGACCGGCTATCGCGGCACCGACGTCTATGCGCTCGGCGCCAACACGCAGGGCATCGCGACCCTGCAGATGCTCAACATCCTCGAGCAGTTCGACCTGAAAGGCGCCGGCTTTCAGTCGGCGCTGTCGATCCATTTGCAGGCCGAGGCGAAACGCCTCGCCTATGAGGACCGCGCGCGATATTATGCCGATCCGCACTTTGCCAACGTGCCGGTGGAATGGCTGATTTCGAAGGATTATGCCGCCGAACGCGCGAAGCTGATCCGCCCCGACCGCCTGCTCACCCCCGTGCATCCGGGACAAGCGCCGAGCCGCGGCGACACCACCTATTTCAGCTGCGCCGACAAGGACGGGATGATGGTGTCGATGATCCAGTCGAACTTCCGCGGCATGGGGTCGGGTCTCGTTGCCGACGGGCTGGGCTTCATGTTCCAGGATCGTGGGCAACTGTTCAGTCTGCAGGATGGGCATCCGAACATCTATGCGCCCGGCAAGCGGCCGTTCCAGACGATCATTCCGGGCTTTGCGGCGCGCGGGGATGTGCCGTGGATGAGCTTCGGGGTGATGGGCGGCGACATGCAGCCGCAAGGACAGGCGCAGATCGTCATCAATCGCGTCGATTACGGGCTCGAGATCCAGGCCGCTGGCGACTCGCCGCGCTGGCATCATGAAGGGTCGTCCGAATCGATGGGCGAGGATTCGCCCGGTCTCGGCGCGGCCGGCTTGCTGCGACTCGAAAACGGCGTTCCCGACGCAAGCCGCCGCAAGCTCGCCGATATCGGGTGGACATTGGGCGAGTCCGACGGGGGCTTTGGACGCTATCAGTGCGTCGAGCATCGCACGGACGGCGACACGCGCGTATATGCGGCGGCGAGCGAGATGCGCGCCGACGGGTGTGCGCTGGCCTATTGAACCCAAGCGGGCGACGGGCGGCGCTCGTTCCCGCCGGCCAAATATTCCGCGTAATTATCAAACACGATATACGAAAATTTACCTTCCCTGTTTAGGACTGGTGCTTGGGACCAATAAGATAACCGTCCGAGGTGGGAATCGGGCGGCAGATATTTGAGTCGCGCATGTCGAATCCCGAGGCTTCCCCTGCCTCACCGGCCCCCGATGAAAAGCGCCAGCCGCGGCAGTCGCGTCTGGTCAAGGCGGCGCTCGCCTGTCAGAGGCTGGGCCGGTTCGATGTCACCCTTCGCAATGTCTCGCTGACCGGAGTTGGTGGACAGGGCCCTCATATATTGCAGATCGGCGAGCGGATGACGCTGTTCCTGCCCGGCCACGAACCGATGATGGGCACGGTACGCTGGGTTGCCGGAACGCGTTTCGGCCTTCAGACCGACCGCGAAATCCAGACCATGCGCCTGCGCGCCGCGCATAACGATACGATCGTCGCCGCCGACAGCAGGGCCGATTTCCAGATCGTGCCGCCACCACGCGTCGACACCTGGCGCCCCGGGCTCACCCGTGCAACCGGCGTGCCGGGACAGTTCGGGCGCAAGGGGTAGAGCACCGCCCTTCCTTCACCCGCGCGAATCAAAGGCCGACCGGGCCTTTTCGATCCGTTCGAGATTGGTCTCTGCCCAGATCCAGACCCCGCAAAAAGCCTCGCCCAGACTATGCCCCAGATCGGTCAGGCAATATTCGACCTTCGGCGGAACGACCGGATGGACCGTCCGGACCAGCAGGCCATCGCGTTCCATCGCGCGCAAGGTCTGGGTCAGCATCTTCTGGCTGATCCCCGGAACGAGCCGCGACAATTCGGTGAAGCGGCAGGTTCCACGATCCTCCAGCTCTTCGAGAACGAGTAGAGTCCATTTGTCGGCGACTCGGCCGATGAGCTCGTTGACGAGCGTTTCGACGCGCGGGTCGATCGGCGCGTGCGGATCATATGAAATTTTTTCGGGCATAGGCATAGCGGAAAATCCAAAACTCTCTTTCTGGTAACTATGGCACTTTCGGGTGCCTTCTTTCTTTTGGAGAGTGTAGGGATATCTAGACAGTCCTTCCCCCTCTGCAAAGGACGAAAGACCATGAAGACGACGGGCAACACCATCCTTGTCACCGGCGGCGGCTCGGGCATCGGGCTCGCACTCGCGCGGCGCTGGCACGACGCCGGCAACAATGTCATCATCACCGGGCGCAACACCGCGAAACTCGACGCTGCGATCGCAGGACGGCCGAATATGGCGGCAGTCTCGCTCGACGTCACCGACGCCGATGCGATCGCCGCCTTCGCGAAGGAGATCGTCGCCAAACATCCCGGCCTCAATGTGCTGGTCAACAATGCCGGCATCATGAGCGCCGAAGACGCGAGCGCGAAGCGCGACCTGACAGAGGCTGAAGCGACAGTCGTGACCAACATCCTCGGGCCGATCCGGCTGACCGACGCACTCGTCGATCATCTGGCGGCGCAAGCGGACAGCGCGATCGTCAATGTGACGTCGGGGCTCGCCTTCGTGCCCTTTCCCAAAGCGCCGACCTATTCGGCGACCAAGGCCGCGATGCACAGCTATTCGGTCGCGCTGCGCATCCAGCTCGCGGGCAAGGTCGAGGTGATCGAGTTGGCGCCGCCCGCGGTGCGCACCGACCTGACCCCCGGCCAGTCGACGCGCGAGGGCTATATGCCGCTCGACGATTTCGCCGACGAGGTGATGGCGCTGTTTGCGATCGAACCGACGCCCGAGGAAATCCTCGTCCAGAACGTGCTGCCGCTGCGCAATGCCGAGGCGAACGGCAGCGTGCCGCAGGTGCTGGCGATGCTGAAGAATCTATAACTCCGCCTTCATATCGTCACTGCGAGCGTAGCGAAGCAATCCAGAGCAGCCTTGCGCCGCGCTGGATTGCCTCGCTACGCTCCTCGCAATGACAAGCGTGAGAATTGCGCTTTTCCCCCTTCCCCACTATATGGCCGCGCATCATGCAGATTCCCGGCCATATCGATCCCGTCACGACGGGCACTGTCCCGCTGCGCGGCGGCAACCGCATCGACCTCGTCGGGCTGACGCGCGATGCCATCCGCGCTGAGCTGGTCGAGGCCGGACTCGATGCCAAGGCGGCCAAGCTGCGCGCAAAGCAAATCTGGCATTGGATCTATCACCGCGGCGTCACCGATTTCGAGGCGATGACCGACATTGCCAAGACGATGCGCCCCTGGCTCACCGACCGCTTCATCATCGGGCGCCCGACGGTGCGCGAGGCGCAGGTGTCGAGCGACGGCACGCGCAAATGGCTGCTCGCGGCCGCCGACGGCCAGGAATATGAGATGGTCTTCATCCCCGATGCCGATCGGGGAACGCTCTGTGTATCGAGCCAGGTCGGCTGCACGCTCAATTGCCGCTTCTGCCACACCGGCACGATGCGCCTCGTGCGCAACCTCGGCGCGGGCGAAATCGTCGGGCAGGTCCTGCTGGCGCGCGACGCGCTCGGCGAATGGCCCAAAGGCACGATGGCGGGGTTTGGCGCCGACCCCGAAGATGTGGACGCCGACGATGACGCAGTCGGCCATTACACCGCCGACGGCCGCATGCTCACCAACATCGTGATGATGGGTATGGGCGAGCCGCTCTATAATTTCGACGAGGTCAAGGGCGCGCTAAAGATTGTGATGGACGGCGACGGGCTCGCGCTGTCGAAGCGGCGCATCACGCTATCGACCAGCGGCGTGGTGCCGATGATGGCGCGCGCGGGCGAAGAGATCGGCGTCAACCTGGCCGTTTCGCTCCACGCGGTGAGCAAGGAAGTGCGCGACGAAATCGTGCCACTCAACCGCAAATATGGCATCGAGGAACTGCTGCAGGCGTGCGCCGACTATCCGGGCGCGAACAATGCACGGCGCATCACGTTCGAATATGTGATGCTGAAGGACAAGAATGACAGCGACGCGGATGCGCGCGAACTCGTCCGGCTGATCAAACACTATGATCTGCCGGCAAAGGTCAATCTGATCCCCTTCAACCCCTGGCCCGGCGCACCCTATGAATGCTCGAGCCCCGAGCGAGTGCGCGCGTTCAGCAACCTGATCTTCAAGGCCGGAATTTCCGCGCCGGTGCGTACCCCGCGCGGGCGCGACATCATGGCGGCGTGCGGGCAATTGAAGAGCGCCGCGACCAAGCCCACGCGCGCCGAACTCGACCGTATTGCCGAGGAAAAGCAGGCCGCGCTCGGCTGATCGCGCAAGCTGCGCGTTATTATCACTGCAAAATACCCTCAGAAATCCGTCCTTTTCAGGGCGCGATCCTGCATAGCTATTCTATACCGTGTGGTAAAAATAACACAGGTAAGAAAATTGTCATATTCTGAACGATCCGTTCATTGCAGCGACAGCCGCGAACCCCATTTAGGGGCCGGGCCGCGACCCAAAGGGCGTAGGCCTGATTTGATTGAAGGAACGAAAAATGAAAAAATTCGCAGTTGCAGCCGCTCTCCTCTCCGCTGTCGTTGCCACCCCCGCCCTTGCGGCCCCCGCCGGCGAAGGCCGCGTGGAAGTTCGCGGCGGCCTGATCACCGGCAATGGCCAGGACGAAGGCACGGCCGGCCTCGCCGCCGGTTATGACTTCGACCTCGGCAGCTCGACCTTCGTCGGTGCCGAAATCGCGGGCGACAAGGTGCTCGTCGATGGCGCGAACGTCCAGTTCTCGGCCGGCGGCCGCGTTGGCGCCAAGATCGGTGCCAACGGCAAGCTCTACGCCACCGGCGGCTACACCTTCGGCGACGTCGACGATCCGTACGTCGGTGCCGGCTACCAGCACAAGCTGACCCAGAACGTCTATGCCAAGGGCGAATATCGTCACCAGTTCATCGACAATTTCGGTGACTTCGACACCTTCGTCGCCGGCATCGGTTTCGCTTTCTGATCCTTCGGAACAGCGAATGACAAAGGAGGGGCGGCCCGCGGGTCGCCCCTTTTCTTTTGCCCGCGATCCCGCCACGGTGCGGCGATGACGGCATTGGCTTATATCGGCGCGGCGCTCGCCGAAATCGCGGGCTGCTTCGCTTTCTGGGCGTGGCTGCGGCTGGACAAGCCGGTGTGGTGGATTGTGCCCGGCGTGGCGTCGCTTGCGCTGTTCGCGTATTTACTCACGCTCGTCGATGCCGAGCATGCGGGACGCACCTATGCCGCTTATGGCGGGGTCTATATCGTTTCGGCGCTGGTGTGGCTGTGGGCGGTCGAAGGCGCGAAGCCCGACCGCTGGGATTTGATCGGCGCCGCGGTCTGCCTTGGCGGCGCGGCGATCATATTGTTCGGCCCGCGCGGCACCTAGCCCGCGTTCGGCAGCGCCTGTTCGACGAGCGGCGCGAGCCCCTCGGCCACGACCTTCACCCCCTTGGCATTCGGGTGGAGATTGTCGCCCAGCATCAGCGATTTATCGGTGACGACATTGTCGAGAATGAAAGGATAGAAGCTCGCCTCATATTTCGATGCAAGTTCGGGATAGATCGGGTTGAACTTGTTTGCATAGTCGCTGCCGAGGTTCGGCGCCGCCATCATGCCGGTGAGCAGGACCGGAATCTTGCGCTTCTGAAGCTCGGCGAGCATCGCGTCGAGATTGGCGCGCGTCTGGTCGGGACCGATGCCCCGCAGCATGTCGTTGCCGCCGAGCCCGAGCACGACGAGCGCGGGCTTCGCCTTCGCATGGTCGAGCACATAGGTCAGGCGCTGGCGCCCGGCAGCGGTCGTATCGCCCGAAACGCCGGCATTCTGGACACGCGCGACGACGCCATCGTCGGCGAGCGCGGCCTGCAATTGCGGCGCAAGGCCTTCCTTTGGACCAAGCTGGTAGCCCGCGTATAGCGAGTCACCAAAGGCGATGACCAGCGGCGCGTTGGCGGGGATAGCGGGCGCCGCTTTTGCCGCAACCTTGTCATTGGTCGAAGCCGACGGGTTTTCCGCCGATCCGCACGCGGCGAGCGGTTGGCAAAGCACGATCGCGCAACCATATAAAGCGTAAGAGCGCCATCCGGCCGTTCTCATTTCAAAGGGTCCCTTCTTGACCGACGCGCCTCGACCTTCGCCAGACCTGGCGATCGCCGCCCATAATGTGACGCTCACGCTGGGAAGCGACAAGGCCCCTGTCGAAATTTTGCGCGGCGTCGATCTGGAAGTGCCCGCTGGAACCTCGGTCGCACTGCTCGGGCCGTCGGGATCGGGCAAAAGTTCGTTGATGGCGGTTCTGGCCGGGCTCGAACGCGCCAATGGCGGCAGTATCCGCGTCGCGGGGCTCGATTTCGCGACGATGGACGAGGATGACCTCGCACGCGCAAGGCGCGGGCGGATAGGCATTGTGCTGCAA
Source organism: Sphingopyxis chilensis (assembly GCF_035930445.1). Taxonomy (NCBI): domain Bacteria; kingdom Pseudomonadati; phylum Pseudomonadota; class Alphaproteobacteria; order Sphingomonadales; family Sphingopyxidaceae; genus Sphingopyxis; species Sphingopyxis chilensis. The sequence continues at coordinate 2,596,795 of NZ_CP142394.1, forward strand.
GCCTTCCATCTGCTGCCGACGATGACCGCGCTCGAGAATGTCGCAGTGCCGCTGGAGTTGGCCGGGATTGCCGATCCCTTCGGACGCGCCGCGGCCGAGCTTGAAGCCGTCGGCCTCGGGCACCGCCTGACGCATTATCCCGCGCAATTGTCGGGCGGCGAGCAGCAGCGCGTCGCGATCGCGCGTGCGATGGCGAGCTCGCCCGCGATCATCTTTGCCGACGAGCCGACGGGCAACCTCGACACCGCAACCGGTCAGGCGATCATCGAACTGATCTTCGCGCGCCGTGCCGCATTGGGCGCGACCTTGCTCATCATCACGCACGACCCCGAACTCGCCGAGCATTGCGACCGCGTGGTCGTGATGCACGACGGGAAAATCGAAGAGCGGGCGGCCTAGGTGTTGCCCCTCGCCACGCTCTGGCGGATCGCTCGGCGCGACCTTGCGGCGCGCATCCGGGGGCTCCGCCTCCTCGCCGTCTGCCTGTTCCTCGGCGTCGCGACGCTCGCGGCGATCGGCAGCCTGACGCGCGGTATCACGTCCGAGCTGGAAGTGCGCGGGCAGACGATCCTCGGCGGCGATGTCGAATTCAGCCTGCCGCAGCGCGAGGCGACGGCAGAGGAGATGGCGGGATTCCGCCGTGTCGGCACGCCGTCGGCCACCGTGCGGCTGCGCGCGATGGCGAACGATCCAGATGGCGAGGCTTTGCTGTCCGAATTGAAGGCGGTCGACGGCGCCTACCCGCTCTATGGCACAATGCGGCTGGAAAGCGGCGCGCGCAAAGGACCGCCGCCGCCGGGCAACATCTGGATCGGCAAGGATCTCGTCTCGCGGCTCGACCTCAAGGTCGGCGAACGCGTGAAGTTCGGCGAGACGAGTTTCCTGATCGACGGCGTCATCGCCGAGGAGCCCGACCGGCTGGGCGAAGGCTTCACGCTCGGCCCCGTCGCGATCATCGGCCTTTCCGACCTGCCCGCGACGCAGTTGATCCAGCCCGGTAGCCTCTACGAGAGCAAATATCGCCTCCGCCTGCCCGACAGCGCGAACCCAGAAGCGGTCGGCAAGGCGCTGACCGCCGAATTCCCCGACGCGGGCTGGGACATCACCGACAGCAGCAACGGCGCTCCGGGCACGCGGCGCTTCATCGAGCGCATGGGGCAGTTCCTGTCGCTCGTCGGGCTGGCCGCGTTGGTGATCGCCGGGATCGGCGTCGGCAACGGCGTCGCGAGCTATCTTGCGGGCAAGCGCCCCGGCCTCGCGACGCTGAAAGTGCTCGGCGCCGACAGCGGCACGGTGGCGCGTATCTATGGTTTGCAGATTCTCGCGGTCGCGGCGGTGTCCATCGTCGCTGGCCTGATCGTCGGCGCGCTCGCGCCCGCGGCCATCGGCTGGATCGCTGGCGATGTGCTACCGGTCAAACCCGGTATCGCCATCTATCCGCTGCCGCTCGCCGTCAGCGCCGCCTATGGCCTGCTCATCGCCATCGCCTTTGCCCTGCCCCCGCTCGCGGCGACGCGGCACGTTCCCGCCGCCGGGCTTTACCGCGCGACGGTCAGCGGCGCGGCGCGGATCGACCGGCGGACGGTCGTCGCGGTCGCGGCGGCGCTGGCCGCGATCATCGCGCTGGCGGTCGGCACTGCGCGCGAACCTTTGTTCGCCTTGAGTTTCATCGGGGCGGCGGTCGGTCTTCTCCTCATCCTCGTCGGGCTCGGCTGGCTGGTGCGGCGCACCGCGAGCCGCCTGCCGCGACCGAAACGCCCGCTGTTCCGCCTCGCGCTTGCAAACCTGCACCGCCCCGGCGCCGCAACCGGGGCGCTCGTCGTCGCGCTCGGGCTCGGGCTGACCTTGTTCGTGACGCTGGCGGCGATCCAGACGAGCATCACTGCCGAAATCCGCTCGACGGTGCCGCAGCGTGCGCCGAGCTTCTTCGTGCTCGACGTCCCGCGCGCCGAGACCGCGCGCTTTCAGACGATGGTGAAGGGGGCCGACGCCAAGGCCGAGGTCAACATGATCCCGGCGCTGCGCGGCAGCGTCACCGAATTTGCCGGCCAGCGCGTCGACGAACTCGCCGAATTGCCCGAGGGCGCGTGGGTGCTGCGCGGCGATCGGGGGCTAACCTATAGCCCCGTGTTGCCCAACGGCAGCGAGCTGGTCGGCGGCCAATGGTGGGCGGCCGATTACAAGGGACCGCCCTTGGTCAGTGTCGAGCAGGAGGTTGCCACATCTCTCGGGCTGAAGCTGGGCGACACGCTGTCGGTCAATGTGCTGGGGGTCGAGGTGCAGGCGAAGGTCGCATCGTTCCGCACCGTCAACTGGGACAATTTCGGGCTCAACTATGTGCTCGTCTTTTCGCCCGGCACCTTTGATGCGGCGCCGCATAATATGGTCGCGACGGTGGCGGTCGGCCCCGAGGCCGAAACCGCCCTGTCGCGCAGCATACCGCGTGCCTTCCCGTCAGCGTCGCTGATCGCGGTGCGCGATGTCGTGTCGCAGGTCACGACCCTGCTGACGCAGATGAGCCAGGCAATCGCCGCGGCGGCGAGCATCGCGATCCTCGCGGGGATCGCGGTGCTGATCGGTGCGATTGCGGCGAGCCGCGAGCGGCGCGTTTACGACAGCGTGATCCTGAAACTGCTCGGCGCCACGAGGGGCCAGATATTGGGTGCGCAGGGCATGGAATATGCGGTACTCGCGGCGATATTGGCGGTGCTGGCGCTGGGGCTTGGCCTTGCGGGCGCCTGGTATGTGGTGACGCAATTGTTCGACTTCGACTTCGCCCCCGACCCGCTGATCGTCGGGCTGACCTTGCTTGGCGGCGCGGGGCTGTCTTTCCTGATCGGGATTGCGGGCAGCTGGCCTTTGCTCTCGGCGAAACCCGCGCAGGCGCTGCGCAGCTTGTAATCCATCCGTTCGTGTCGAGCGCAGTCGAGACGCCCCTCGCGGCAGAGCAAGGTCGAAAGGCATCTCGACTTCGCTCGATGCGAACGGGAGGGGCAGGTCAGTTCAGAATCCGCACCACCGCCGAAACCGCAGCGACGCCGAGCACGACCGCGACCATCGCCTGCCAGACATGCGGCGGCACGCTGCCGAAATGGCGCCCGCCGATCCGGTTGCCGAGCCACATCGGCAGGAAGAGGACCAGTGCCAAGATGAAGAGCCGCCAGGTCGCGATGCCGACCCAGAGCGCGGCGAGCGTGCCCGCGATAGCGGTCGCGAAGAAGATCAGCATCATCGAGGCGCGCGCGACTTTCGGCTCAAGATGACGGCGAAGGTAGAATGGCACGACGGGCGGCCCCGGCATCGCGGCGAAGCCGGTGAGGATGCCCGAGGCGATCCCCGTCCCCGCGATCGCGATACGCCCCGGCCGGTGCCCCTCGGGCTGTTTCGGCAGCAGGACGGCAACAAAGGCGCCGACCGCGATCAGCGTGATCAGCAGCCGCGCGACATCGGGCGTCGTCGCGTCGAGCGCGAACATGCCGACGGGCGTTGCGAGCATCGCGAGCAGCGCGATCGGGATCGCGGTGCTACGGTCGGCATCGGCCATGATGACTTTCAAACCCACCGGACCGATCAGCAATTGCAGCAGGATGCCGAGCACCACCGCCTCGCCCGGCGCGATGATCAGCCCGAGCAAAGGCACGAGGATGATCGCCATGCCGAAGCCCGTCAGCCCGCGCACATAGGCCGCGCCAAACGTCATCGCCGCCGCGCCGGCGAGCGTCAGCGGTGCGATGCTGACCAGCTGAGAAAGGCTCGTCACCCGGCGCGGAGATCCGGCGGGGTCGCCTCACCCTTCAGCATCGCGATCGCTTCGGCGAGCGGCATGATGCGCTGGCCGTCCTGCCCGAGGGTGCGGATCGCGACCGTACCTTCCTCTGCCTCGCGATTGCCAACCACGAGTAGGTACGGAACCTTCGCGAGGCTGTGTTCGCGGACCTTGTAGTTGATCTTTTCGTTGCGAACGTCGATTTCGGCGCGAATACCCGCCGCGGCGAGCTGTGCCACCGCATCCTTCGCATAAGCGTCGGCGTCGCTGACGATCGTCGCAACCACCGCCTGCACCGGCGCGAGCCAGGTTGGGAAGCGGCCGGCGAAATGCTCGATCAAAATGCCGATGAAGCGTTCGTAGGTGCCGAGAATCGCGCGGTGGAGCATCACCGGGCGGTGGCGTTCGCCATCTTCGCCGATGTAGCTCGCATCGAGGCGTTCGGGCATTACGCGGTCGGACTGGATCGTCCCGCACTGCCACGTCCGCCCGATCGCGTCGGTCAGGTGGAATTCGAGCTTGGGAGCATAAAAGGCACCCTCGCCCGGCAGTTCTTCCCAGCCATAATCGTCATTCGCCATGCCCGCGCGTTCGACGGCCTCGCGCAGCTCGGCCTCGGCCTTGTCCCACATCTCTTCGGTGCCGAAGCGCATGTCAGGGCGCAGCGCGAGCTTCACCGCATATTTCTCGAACCCGAGCTGTTTGTAGACGCGGTCGAGCAGTTCGCAGAAGCTGCGCACTTCCTCGACGATCTGGTCCTCGCGGCAGAAGATATGGCCGTCGTCCTGCGTGAACTGGCGCACGCGCATGATGCCGTGCAGCGCGCCGTGCGGCTCGTTGCGGTGGCAGCAGCCCATTTCGGCCATGCGCAGCGGCAGGTCGCGGTACGACTTCATGCCCTGGCGGAAGATCAGGACGTGCGCGGGGCAGTTCATCGGCTTGAGCGCCATCCACTCGGCGTCGTCCGACACCAGCGGGCCTTCGTCTTCGATGTTCGGCACCTCGTCGGGGATGACGAACATATTTTCGCGATATTTGCCCCAATGGCCCGACTGTTCCCACTGTTTGGCGTCCATCACCTGCGGGGTCTTGACCTCCTGATAGCCCGAGCCGTCGATCGCGCGGCGCATATAGGCTTCAAGCTCGCGGTAGATGCGATAGCCCTTGGGGTGCCAGAAGACGCTGCCATGCGCCTCTTCCTGCAGGTGAAACAGGTCCATCTCGCGGCCAATCTTGCGATGGTCACGTTTCGCGGCTTCTTCGAGCCGGACGAGATGTTCGGCGAGCTGCTTCTTGTTGAGCCAGCCGGTGCCATAGATGCGGCTGAGCTGCGCATTCTTCTGATCGCCGCGCCAATAGGCGCCCGAGACGCGCGTCAGCTTGAACGCAGCGGGGTCGAGCTTGCCCGTCGAGGCGAGGTGCGGGCCGCGGCACATGTCCATCCAGCCTTCACCGCTGCGATAGACGGTGAGTTCCTCGCCTTCAGGCAATTCGGCGGCCCATTCGGCCTTGAAGGTCTCGCCATCGGCCTGCCATTTGGCGATCAGCTTGTCGCGCTCCCACACTTCGCGCGTCAGCGGCAGGTCGGCGGCGATGATCTTGCGCATCTCCTCCTCGATCAGCGGCAACTCGTCGTCGCGGAACGGGCCATGTTCGGCGGTCGGCGCAAAGTCATAATAAAAGCCGTCGCCCGTCGAGGGGCCGAAGGTGATCTGCGTACCGGGGAACAGGTTCTGCACCGCCTCGGCGAGGACGTGCGCATAGTCGTGGCGGAAGAGTTCGAGCGCGTCGGTCTCGTCGCGGCTCGTCACCAGCGCCAGGTTGGTGTCTTCCTCCAGCGGGCGCATGATGTCGCGAAGCTCGCCGTCGATCTTTGCCGCGAGCGCGGCCTTGGCGAGGCCGGGTCCGATGTCGGCCGCGATTTCGGCCGCGGTAGTGCCGCGCACGACTTCACGGGCAGAGCCATCGGGAAGGGTGACACGGATCATCTCGGACATCGAAAATACAGCCTTTCAGGGCAAAATTGCCGCGCCCCTTTGCCAGCATGCGATATGGGCGGCAAGGGGCGGATTCACAACAGGACTTGAAATGATACAATGTATCATTATCTGGCATCACGAGCCCCTCCCGCGAAAGAATCTTCATGTGCCTCCCCGCCGAGCGCCCGCGCCTTGCCGACCTGACGGGGATATTCCTGTCGTTGACCTGCCTGATCCATTGCCTCGCATTGCCGCTCGCCATCCTCATCGCCCCCGCGCTCAGCCGCTGGATCGCGCTGCCCGAAGGCGTCCATGCGGCGATTCTGCTGCTGGCGCTGCCCGCGGCGGGGATCGCGATGCGCGACGGGTGGCAGCGGCATCGGCGCTTGTCGCCCGCGATCCTCGCCGCAACGGGGCTGGGTCTGCTCGCGCTCGGCCTGTCGGCGCATGAGGGATGGATCGCGGCCGCCGATCCCGAGGCCGCCGACCGCCTTCTGACCTCCGCTGGCGCGCTGACACTCGCCGCCGCGCATCTTGTCAACTGGCGCTGGCGTCACAGCGGCGGCGGGCATAGACTGCGGCGATGACCGATACACCCGCCCACCATATCGCCGCGATCCTGCCTTGCAGCGATCTTGATGCGAGCACCGCCTTTTACGAAAAGCTCGGCCTGTCGGTCGTCAGCGACTATGGCAGTTACCGCCTGCTCGAAGATGGCAAGGGCTGGCGGCTTCACCTGACCAATGAATCCCGACCGACGTGGCCCGAGCGCGACCATAACCCGTTCGGCCTCTATCTCTATACCAACCGCGTCGACGAACTGGCCGAGCACATGCGCGATGCGATTCTCGGGCCCGAGAAAGCGCCGACGCACAAGCCGTGGGGCATTTACGAATTCGCGCTGTCGGACCCAGACGAGACGCTGGTCCGCATTGGCTGGCCGAGCGCGCTGGTCACTTGAGACACAGGCGTGAACTCGATCAGCTTGCCCCCCTGCCCCTCTCCCGCTAGGGCGGCGGCAGCCGGAAAGGAGCCGTCCCCTCATGCTCAAGTCGTTCAAGCGCCTGTTCGTCGACCATCCGGAGAGCGTCGATGAAAATTACATCGAGCATTTCGGTGTCGCGTCGAAATTCGGCGTGACGATGATCTGGGGCGGCCTGTGCGCGCTCGTACATGCGGTCGTTCCGGGCTGGTGTATCACCACGGGCAGCGACACGATCCAGCGGCTTAATCACATCATGGTCGAAAAGCGGCGCGCCAAGGGGCAGGCGGTGATGCAGATGAGCACGATCGACTGGGTCATCTGATCGCGGTGGACGGCGCTCCCGACTATCTCGACCGCCCCGGCCGCCCGCGGCTCGCCTATCGCCGTACGCCGGGCGCTGGGCCGACGATCGTTTTCCTGCCCGGCTATATGTCCGATATGGCGGGCGGCAAGGCGACCGCATTGTTCGACTGGGCGGCAAGCGAGGGCCACGCCTGCCTGCTGCTCGATTATGCCGGATGCGGGCTGTCGGATGGGCTGTTCGCCGATCAGACCTTGCTCGACTGGCGCGGCGACGTGCTCGACCTGATCGACGCGAAGGCCGATGGGCCGATCGTCCTCGTCGGATCGTCGATGGGGGGCTGGCTGATGCTGCTTACCGCGCTGGCGCTGATGCAGCGCGACGGGCCGGGCCGGGTGGCGGGCCTCGTCGGAATCGCGGCGGCGCCCGATTTCACCGACTGGGGCTTCACCGACGCCGAAAAAGCGATCATCCAGGCCGAAGGCGCGCTGGCCGAGGAAACGCCCTACAGCGACCAACCCTATGTGACGACGCGCAGTTTTTGGCAGTCGGGCGAGGCCAACCGCCTTCTCGACACCGAAATTCCCCTCACCTGCCCCGTCCGCCTGCTCCACGGGCAGGAAGACGGCGACGTGCCGCCCGACATCAGCCTGCGCCTGTCGGCGGCGCTCGCGAGCACGGATGTGCAGGTGGCGCTGGTCAAGGGCGGCGATCACCGTTTGTCGCGCGATGGCGACATCGCGCTGCTGATCGACACGGTCGCGCGGCTCGCCACGCAAATCTAGAAGAGGACTTCCATGGCCCGCAGCGATTTCCGGTTCCACGTCACCAAGCGCGTCCGCTATGCCGAGATCGACGCGCAGCGCGTCGTGTTCAACAGCCGCTACCTCGAATATTTCGACATCGGGATCACCGAATATTGGCGCGCTGCCGGCGTTTATGATCGCTGGCCCGGCCACAGCAGCCCCGAATTCCACGTCGCGCGCGCCGAGGTCGATTACAAGGTTCCGATCCTGCTCGACGAAGAGATCGACATCTGCGTGCGCGCCTCGCGCGTCGGCAAAAGCTCGATGACCTTCCTGTTCGAACTGCACGGCGCGGGGAAAGACGACCTGCGTGCGAGCGGGCAGCTGATCAACGTCCATGTCGCCGAAGCGCAGGGCGCGCCCGCGCCGGTGCCGGACGAATTCCTATTCCTGTTCGAAGCGTTTGAAGAGCGGCCCCTTCGCGCCTAATATGGCGACATGACCAAATATCTTCATACGATGATCCGCGTGTCGGATCCCGACGCTACCACCCGCTTCTTCAAGCTGATCGGGCTGGAGGAAACGCGCCGTTTCGACGACGAGAAGGGTCGCTATACGCTGATCTTCCTCGCCGCCCCCGGCCAAGGCAATGTCGCCGAAGTCGAGCTGACATACAATTGGCCCCCCGCCGACGGCTCGCCGGCCGAGGAATATACGGGCGGACGCAATTTCGGGCATCTCGCCTACCGCGTCGACGATATTTACGCGACGTGCCAGCGACTGATGGACGCGGGAGTGACGATCAACCGCCCGCCGCGCGACGGTCATATGGCGTTCGTGCGCTCGCCCGACGGCATTTCGGTCGAGCTGTTGCAGGAAGGCCATCTGCCCCCGCAGGAACCCTGGGCTTCGATGCCGAACACCGGCAGCTGGTAAAAGCGCAGCGCCCCGCGCGAAAGCGAGACTTTCCGCGGGGGCTGTGGCAGAGTGGCACACCAAGGTCCGCTGGCATCCGCTCCGTCTTGTGGATGCGAGAGCTGGAAAGGAGACAAGGTGGCTGCGCTGGATATCGTCCGTATTCCCGTCCTTAGCGACAATTATGTCTGGCTGGTCCATGATCCCGCCAGCAAGGCCACGATGGTCGTCGATCCTGCCGTCGCCGAGCCCGTCCTTTCTGCGGCGGCGGAGCGCGGCTGGACGATCACCGATATCTGGAACACCCACTGGCACCCCGATCACACTGGCGGCAACGCCGCGATCAAGGAGGCGACCGGCTGCACGATTACCGGCCCCGCGGCGGAATATGCGCGTATCCCGACGCTCGATGTGCAGGTGAAGGGCGGCGACCAGGTGCGGCTGGGCGAGCATGTCGCCGACGTCTGGGACGTGCCCGCGCACACCGCGGGACATATCGCCTATCACTTCGCCGAAGAGACCGCGATCTTCGTCGGCGACACGATGTTTGCGATGGGTTGCGGGCGATTGTTCGAAGGCACCGCCGAACAGATGTTCGCCAACATGCAGAAGCTCGGCACGCTCGACGATGCCACCCGAGTCTACTGCGCGCACGAATATACGCTGTCGAACGCGCGCTTCGCGGTAACGGTCGAGCCGGACAATGAGGCGCTGGCGGCGCGGCTTGCCGCGGTCGAAGCCGCGCGGGCGGTGGGCGAGCCCACCGTCCCGACGAGCATAGGCGCCGAACGCGCGACCAACCCCTTTTTCCGCGCGCCGAACGCGGGCGAGCTTGGCCGTATTCGCGCGCTCAAGGATGCCGCCTGATGCCGTCGCCGCTTCAGCGCCTATTCATCTGCAACGGCCATAGTGGCCGATCACAAGGAGCATTTTCATGGCGAAGCTGAACCTGATGGCTGCCGCGCTGTTGACCGCGGCCGTGCCGCTGGTCGCCAGTTGCGCGCCCGCTGGCTCCGCCGAAGCCGGCACGGCGGCGCTTACGCCCAAACAGGCCGAGCGGCTTGACAAGCAGCTTGCCGGCAAGGTTCCGGGCGAACCGATGAAATGCCTGCCGAGCTATCGCACCAACGAGACGATCCGCGTGTCCGACAGCATCCTGCTCTATCGTTCGGGCGGCAATCTCGTGTATCGCAACGACCTGAAAAGCAGCTGCCCCGGCCTCGCGCGCGACAGCGACATCATGGTGGTGCGCCAGTTCGGGTCGTCGACCTGTGAAGGCGATTTCTTTCATCTGGTCGACCGGTCGAGCGGCATTCGCGGCCCGACCTGCGTTTTCGGCGAATTCGTCCCCTATCGCAAACCGGAGGGGGACAAAGGCTGAGCCCTTGCGTTCAGCCGCAGGCGGGGTCCGGTTTGCGCCGAGCTCTTCGGGTCGCACCCCCGCCTGCACCTGCCAAGATCACGCCCTATAGAGCGCCGCTATCTTGTCCGCATAAACCTGCTTCAAAATGTGGCGCCGGATCTTCATCGAAGGCGTCATCTGTTCATTCTCGATCGTGAACGCTTCGTCGGCGAAATCGAACTTGCGCACCTTTTCGATCACCGAGAGCTGGCCGTTGACGCGGTCGATCGCGGCGCGCAGCGCGGCGCGGAACTTCTCATGCTCGCGCAGCAACTTCATATCCTTGGGCAGCCCCTCGACCTCGGCCCATTCGGCCGCCCATTCGGGATCGGGGACGAGAATGCCGACCAGATGCGGGCGCTTGTCGCCGTAAACCATCGCCTGCAGGATTTCGGGCTGGAGCGTCAACATGCCCTCCACCCGCTGCGGCGAGACATTGTCGCCCTTGTCGTTGACGATCAGATCCTTCTTGCGGTCGGTGATGACGATACGGCCTTGCCCGTCGATATGCCCGATGTCGCCGGTGTGGAGCCACGGCCCCGCTTCGGGGTCGGCCGGATCGGGGATGAGCACGCGCTCGGTCTCGGCGTGGTTGCGCCAATAGCCCTTCATGACGAGTTCGCCGCGAACGCAGATCTCGCCGTCGTCGGCGATCCGGACTTCGGTGTTCATCAGCGGCGGGCCCACGGTGTCCATCTTGATCCCCACGCTGGGGCGGTTGCAGCTGATCACCGGCCCCGCCTCGGTCTGGCCATAGCCCTGCAAGAGCGTCAGCCCGATCGAGTGGAAGAAGACGCCGATTTCGGGATTGAGCGGCGCGCCGCCCGACACCAGCGCCTTCATCCGGCCGCCAAAGCGCTTTTGGATCTTGGGACGGAATAATTTGTCGAGGATGAGGTCGACCGGACGGTCGAGCACGCCCATGCGGCGCTCATAATCCTTTTCGCCGACGCGCAGCGCCTGGTTCAGCATCCAGTTGGCGAGCTTGCCCTGTTTCTCGACCGATTTGATCATCCGCGCGCGGATCACCTCGAACAGGCGCGGCACGACGACCATGATCGTCGGACGCGTCTCCTCGATGTTCGAGACGAGCTTCTCGAGCCCCTCGCTGTAATAGATTTGCGCGCCGACCATGATCGGCAGGAACTGGCCGCCCGAATGTTCATAGGCGTGGCTCAGCGGCAGGAAGGAGAGGAAAACCTCTTCGTCGCCGATACCGAAATCGTTGACGAGCACCTCCGCCGCGCCCGCCGCATTATGGAGGATCGCGCCGTGATGCTGCATCACCCCGCGCGGCGCGCCGCCGGTGCCGCTGGTGTAGATGAGGCAGGCGGTATCCTCGCGCTTGACGCCGAGCCCGCGCGCCTTGGTCTCCTCGATCCAGGTCTCGCCGCCCTCTACAAGTGGCGCCCAGTCGTGGACCGTGACCTCGCCCTGCTGGCCGACACGCAGGCCTTCCATCGTGATGACGATATGCGCCTCGGAACGCATCACCGCCGGCATCAGCGTCCGCGCGAGCTTCGCGGTCGAGACGATCACCGCTTTTGCTCCGCTGTTGTCGAGGATATGCTGGTGATCGCGTTCGGTGTTGGTCGTGTAGGTCGGTACCGTGATGCAGCCGGCGGCCATGATGCCGAGGTCGGCGATGCACCATTCGGGCCGGTTCTCGCTGACCAGCACCACGCGGTCGCCCTCCTTGAGGCCGAGTTCGCGCAGATTGTGTGCGAGCGCGGCGACCTGGTTCGCGACCTGCCGCCAGCTCAGCGGCTGCCACGCGCGGTCGGCCTTGCGCCACAGGAAGGGATCTTCGCCGCCGCGCCCCGCGCGGTCGAAGAACATCGCGACCAGACTCGGAAAATGGTCGAGATGGGGGTTTTCAAGCTTCATTCTGCCTCTCTCCAGGGAGATTCATTGCTTCTGTTCTGTTTTCGTTGGATTAATTCTGTGCCGGCGCGCCGTCGATCGACGAGCTGCCGGGGCCGCGCGGATCTGCGGCGCCCCGATAGCCCGCCGCGGTGCGTTCGACCGCGTTGAGTTTGGAGCCGAGTCCGGTGGCGGTGAAGCTGTAACCGAACGGTTTCATCTTCGCGGCGATCGCCTGCCCTGCTGCATCGTTTTCGATCAGCACGCCATCCTTTCCGAAGAAGAGATTGGGCAGTTCCATCGCCGACTTCGCATCAAGTCCCCAGTCGAGCACGCCGATTAGCACCTTGGTGACGTGCATGATGATGCGCTTGCCGCCCGCCGATCCGACCGCAAGCACGAGCTTGCCGTCGGGACCGTAAACGATCGTCGGAGACATCGAAGAGAGCGGGCGTTTGCCAGCCTCCACGCGGTTCGCCGTCGGCACACCGTCCTTCATCGGCGCAAGGTCGAAATCGGTGAGTTCGTTGTTGAGAAAATAGCCGTTGGCGATGAGCTGGCTACCGAAAATGCTTTCGACGGTCGAGGTCATCGATACGACATTGCCAGCGGCATCGACGGTGACGAAATGCGTCGTGCCCTGTTCGGGAATCGCCGGCGCAGCGGCGCGCGGCTTCGCGCCCGGCGGGGTTCCGGGCTCGTAGCGGCCCGCGGCGCCGTAAGGCGAGATGAGCTGGCGGCGCTGGTCAAGATACGCCTTGTCGAGCAAGCCCTTAACCGGAACGTCGACGAAATCGGCATCGCCGAGATAGGCGGCACGATCGGCATAGCTGAGCTGCATCGCTTCGGCGAGCAGATGCCAGCTCATCGGATTGTCCTTGCCCATCGCCTTCATGTCCCAACCCTCGACCAGACCGAGGATGCCGAAAACGGTGGTCGCGCCCGACGAGGGCGGTCCCATGCCGCAGACCTTGTAGACGCGATAGCTGGTGCAGACGGCGGGACGTTCCTTCGCCGTATAGGCGGCGAGATCCTTCGCCGTAAGCTGCGTCGCGTTGCGCGGGGCCTTTGCCACCGCATCGGCGATCGCCTTTGCATTGGCGCCCGAGTAAAAGGCCTCGGGGCCGCGCGCCGCAATGTCGCGCAGGATCGCGGCATAGGCGGGGTTCTTGAGCCGCGTACCGACCGGCGCGGGCTTGCCGTCGACATAATAGATTGCGCGCGCGTCGGGAAAATCCTTCCACATCGGCTCGAACTGGACGAGCCAATTGTTCAGCGCGGGGGTGACGAGAAAGCCCTCCTCGGCAAGCTTGATCGCGGGCTGGAACAGCGCCTTCCATTCGAGCTTGCCCCATTTCCTGTGCGCCATTTCCATCAGGCGCATATTGCCGGGGACTCCCACCGACAGCCCGCCGGGAATGACGTCCATATAGCCCCGCGGCGTCCCGTCGGGACCGAGAAAGCGTCCGGGCTTTGCCGCCGCCGGCGCCATTTCGCGACCGTCGATCGTCGAGATGCTGCCGTCCTGTGCATTGTGGTGCAACATGAAGCCGCCGCCGCCGATGCCGCTCGACTGCGGTTCGACCAGCGTCAGCACCGCGACCATGGCGACGGCAGCGTCGGCTGCGGTGCCGCCTTGGTGCAAAATTTCGCGCCCCGCCTCGGTCGCGCGCGGGTCGGCCGACGAGGTTACGCCCTGCGCGGCGGCGAGCGACGGGAGGATGAAGGTGACGAGCGCGGCAAGCGGGAGGAATCTTTTCAACATGGCCGCGACATTGGCGTGGCCCTCGGGCCAACGCAACCCCGTCAGTGTGCGGTGCCCACCGCGTCGGCTACACGCGCGAAACCGTCGCGCGCGGCGAGCTTTTCAAGGCCATGCGCGATCCGCGCCGCGAGACCCGGGCCTTCATAGACCATCGCCGAATAGATCTGGACCAGCCCGGCGCCGGCGCGAATGCGCCCCCACGCGTCGTCCGCCGATGCAATCCCTCCCGCGGCGACGAGCGGCAGCTTGCCCCCGCTCGCAGCGTGGAAATCCTTGACGCGCCGAAGCGCCAGCCCGGCAAGCGGAGCGCCCGACAGGCCGCCGGCTTCCCCCGCATGGCGCGAGGCGAGCACAGGGCGTTCGATCGTGGTGTTCGAGACGATGACCGCGGCCAGCCCCTTGTCGAAGGCGACGGCGACGATGTCGTCGATGTCCGCGGGTTCGAGATCGGGCGCCACCTTCAGGAACACGGGCTTTGCCGCTCCCGGCGGCTGCGCGGCCGCGACGCCGTCGAGCAGCGCCTCGAGCGCGCCCTTGTCCTGGAGCGCCCGGAGGCCCGGCGTATTCGGCGACGAGATATTGACCGTCAGATAGTCGGCGAGCGGCGCCATCGCCGCCGCGCCCTTCGCATAGTCCGCGATGCGGTCGGCGCTGTCCTTGTTCGCGCCGATGTTGATGCCGAGCGGCACCGGCAGGCCGTGGCGGCGCAGGCAGCGGATTCGCTCGGCTGCCGCCGCCTGCCCGCCATTGTTGAACCCCATGCGGTTGATCACCGCCCGGTCCTCGACCAGCCGGAACAGCCGCGGGCGCGGGTTGCCGTCCTGCTGCAGCGGGGTCAGCGTGCCGACCTCGACAAAGCCGAACCCGAAATGCGGCATCGCATGCGCGACGCGGGCGTCCTTGTCGAAGCCGGGCGCGAGGCCGACGGGGTTGGGAAACCGGAGCCCCGCGAATTGGGTCGCGAGCACCGCGCTCGTCAGCGCGTGCCGCGCGCGCGGCAATGGCTGGAGCGCGCCAAGCGTCAGATTGTGCGCGGCTTCGCCGTCGGTGGCGTGGACGATCGGGCGGACGAGCGCATAGGCGGCGTCGGTAAGCGAGGCGAAGAGCGACATGGCCCGCCATTGCGCCGAGCGGGGCGCTATGGCAAGCCCCCCTCGGGCCAGCATGAATGCTTGAAAAAACCGGGAGAAAATCGTGTCGCACCTTCGCCTTGCCGCCAATATGTCCACCGGCCTGCTGCTGCTCGCCGTGGCGGGCTGCGCCCCCGCCGCGATCGATCAGGCGCCGGCGACCGCCTCGGCGCCTGCCGCGCCGCCCCCTCCCGGAACGCCCGCCGGCGCCCCGCTCGCCGACTTTTTCCAGAAATATGACGAGGCGCAGCTGTCGCTTTCGCCAGAGACCAAGGCGTATCGCGGAATCCGCGACGGCGATTACGGCAAATGGGACGAGGTGAGCGACGAGGCAGAGGTCGCGCGGCACAAGCTGCAGCAGGCGACCGCCGCCGCGATGCGTGGCAGCTACGACCCAGCCAGCCTGTCGTCCGACGATGCGCTGTCGTTCGAGCTGTTCAACGCGCAGGCCGCGCGCGAGGAGAGCCTGTTCGCCTATCGCCACCATAATTATCTGTTCAACCAGATGCGCGGCGCGCAAAGCCAGTTGCCGGCGTTCCTGATCAACATCCACCGCGTATCGAACGTCGGCGAGGCCGAAGCCTATGTCGAACGCATCCGCGGCATCGGCCCGGTGATCGACGCGCTGACCATGCAGTCGGCCGAACGCGCGAAGCTAGGCATCCAGCCCCCCAAATGGGTCTATGCCTATGTCATCTCGGACATCGAGAATCTGCTGAAGCCGGGCAACGCGCTGATCGAGGATATCACCGCCAAGGTCGAAAAGCTCGACATCGCGGCCGCCGAAAAGGCCCGGCTGGTCGGTGCCGCCAAATCGGCGTGGTCGACGAGCGCCGGCCCCGCTTACACCCGCCTGCTTGCCGAAATGAAACGCCAGCAACCCGGCGCGCCGACCGCGGACGGCGTCTGGCGGCTGCCCGACGGCAAGGCCTATTATGATGCGCTGCTCGCCAATTACACGACCACCGACATGACAGCGGCGCAAATCCACGATCTCGGCCTCGCCGAAGTTGCGCGCATTCATGGCGAGATGAAGACGATCATGGCGAAGGTCGGCTTCGAGGGCACGCTACAGCAATTTTTCGTGCACCTGCGCACCAGCCCGCAATATTTCTACACGACGCGCGAAGCCTATCTCGCCGACGTCGATGCCAAGGTGAAGGCGATGGAGGCGCGCCTGCCCGCCTTCTTCAATACGCTGCCCAAGGCGCACCTGCAGGTGAAGGCGGTCGAGGCGTTCCGCGAAAGGTCGGCAGGTAAGGCTTTCTATCAGTCGCCCTCGCCCGACGGGTCGCGACCGGGAACCTATTATGTGAACCTCTATGACCTTCGCGACATGTCGAAGACCGAGCTCGAGGCGCTCGCCTATCATGAGGGCATCCCGGGCCATCACCTCCAGCGCGCGGTGCAGACCGAACTGACCGGCCTGCCGCCCTTCCGCCGCTTCGGCGGTTTCACCGCCTACACCGAGGGTTGGGGCCTTTATACCGAGGAACTCGCCAAGGACATGGGATTCTACACCGATCCCTACAGCGATTTCGGTCGTCTCGGTATGGAATTGTGGCGCGCGTGCCGGCTCGTCGTCGACACGGGCATCCACGACAAGCGCTGGAGCCGCGAGCAGGCGATCCAGTATCTGAAGGACAACACCCCCAATCCCGACGGCGACATCGAAAAAGCGATCGAACGCTATATCGTCTATCCGGGACAGGCGACCGCCTATCTGATCGGCAAGCTCAAGATCATGGAATTGCGCGGCCGCGCGCAGGCTGCCCTCGGCGAAAAATTCGATTTTCGTGCCTTCCACGACGTCGTGCTCGAATCGGGTCCGGTTCCGCTCGACATCCTCGAAAGGCGGGTCGATAACTGGATCGCCGCTCAGAAGGGTTAAGCAAATTGACGATTGGCGCTTGACGCGCGGGGATGAAACGCAAATGATTTACCCCAGATAAGAAGGCAGCCGGGGAAAGGCTGTCGGGGTCTCGGTCTGATGTCGCAAACTTCCACCTCGCCGTTGGGCGTGGACGGCAGCGCGCCGTTCGAACTACATTATTTTCCGCCCGATCCCGATCTGGCGGACATGGTGTCGAGTTTCTATTTTGCGCGCATCAACATGCCGCGTTTCGACGAATATGAGCGCGCCGATCGACCGCAATTCCGTTTCGTGACCGCCGCCGACGGCGAATATGTCTTCGCCGATAGCCACCGTTCCGCGGTGTGCAAGGCCAATATCGTCGGGCCGACCAGCGGCCGCGTCCGCGCGATCAGCAACTGCCCGACCCAGATGTTCGGATTCGGCATGCTGCCCTCAGGCTGGGCGGCGCTGATGGGCGACGATGCCGAGAAGCTGACCGACCGCGCGATGGACGCCGCCGACCTGTTCGGTACGTGGATCGAGGAGGTCGCGACCGCGCTGGAAAAAGCCGCAAGCGTCGAGGAAAAGCTGATCATCGGCAATAACTTCGCGCGCGAAGTCCTCAAACAGAATGAGCCCGCACCGATGTGGTTCATCCGCACCGTCGACGGCTGGCTGACCGAATCGCCGTCGCCGCAGGTCCCCGAACTCGTCGAGGCGACCGGCATGTCGATCCGTTCGGTCGAGCGGATGACCAAGCGCTATTACGGCCTGTCGCCGCGGATGCTCGCGCGCAAATATCGCGCGGTGCGCGCGGCGTCGGCGCTCGCACGCGGCGAAGGTCTCGACGCGGCGCAGCTCGGCGATGCCTTCTACGATCAGTCGCACCTGATCCGCGAGATCAAGCGCTTTGCGGGCGCGACCCCCGGCCAGCTCGGCAAGCCGACGAGCTATACAGAGGCGACTACAAAGGGCCGCAAGCAGCTTGCGGGCAAAGTCAGCCCGCTCGTTTCGGAAACCTGAGACGGCCGTTAACCTTCGAAAATTATCTGTCCCGTCGTTTTGGCGTTTTCATCCAATCGCGAATCGGCGCGGGAGCATAATCCCTCCCTGCGACCCAGAAGAGCTCATCCTCTTTCGAGGACTTGAGACCTTCATCTTGGCACTCATTTGGCTTCGGCCGGATGGGTGCCTTTTTTTTTCACCGCAAAGCTATGCGAAGGCTCCGACCTTGCGCCGCATGGACCG
This sequence comes from Sphingopyxis chilensis, assembly GCF_035930445.1. NCBI lineage: Bacteria > Pseudomonadati > Pseudomonadota > Alphaproteobacteria > Sphingomonadales > Sphingopyxidaceae > Sphingopyxis > Sphingopyxis chilensis. The sequence goes on from NZ_CP142394.1 coordinate 2,614,750, forward strand.
ACCGCCTATGTAAGTGGAGTAATTTAGTCCAGTTAAGAATCGTTCGCAATTGCGACGGAAAAGAACATGCGCCTGTCGAACCTTGCCGATTATGCCGTGGTGCTGATGAGCGCCGCCGCCCGCCAATGCGGGTCGGTACCGATTCATGCGGGCATGCTGGCCGAACAAACGGGCATTCCGGGGCCAACCGCACAGAAGCTGGTAAGCCAGCTCGCGCGCGCCGGCCTGCTCGTCGCGTCGCGCGGCAGCGGCGGCGGGGTGCGGCTCGCGCGGCCCGCGGCGGCGATCAGTGTCGCCGACATCATCGAAGCGGTCGAAGGACCGATCGCCCTGACGTCCTGTGTGGCCGAAGGGCGACACGATTGCTCGCTCGAGGGCAGCTGCAAGGTACAGCCGCATTGGGGCGTCGTGAACGGCGCGGTGCGCGGGGCGTTGCAAGAGATCAGCCTCGCGACCTTGAGCGTCGCACCGAAACTCCCCTCCCCTCCGCCGATCCCGGTATTGGCCGGCGACGAGATCAGATTATGACCGACAACACAGACCTCCCCGTAAAAGACCAGGCCGCGCACGATGCCGCGGCGAAGGTCGCCGATTATGAGCATGGCTGGTCCTCGACCATCGAGACCGACTTCGCGCCCAAGGGGCTGACCGAAGATACGGTCCGATTCATTTCGGCGAAGAAGAACGAGCCCGAATGGATGCTCGACTGGCGGTTGAAGGCTTTTCGCCATTGGCAGACGATGGAAACGCCCGATTGGGCGAAGCTCAACGTGCCGCCGATCGATTATCAGGACGCCTATTATTACGCGGCGCCGAAGCCCAAGCCCAAGCTCGGCAGCCTCGACGAGGTCGATCCCGAAATCCTTGAGGTTTACAAAAAGCTCGGCATCCCGATCGAGGAGCAGAAGGTGCTCGCGGGCGTCGAGGGCGCGCGCAAGGTTGCGGTCGATGCGGTGTTCGACAGCGTCAGCGTCGCGACGACCTTCCGCGAGGAATTGAAGCGCGCGGGGGTGATCTTCCTCTCGATTTCCGAAGCGATCCGCGAACATCCCGAGCTGGTGAAGAAGTGGCTCGGCAAGGTCGTGCCGATGCACGACAATTATTTCGCGGCGCTCAATTGCGCGGTCTTTTCGGACGGCACCTTCGTTTATGTGCCCGAGGGCGTGCGCTGCCCGATGGAGCTCAGCACTTATTTCCGCATCAATGCCGAGAATACGGGGCAGTTCGAACGCACTTTGATCATCGCCGACAAGGGCGCCTATGTCTCCTACCTCGAAGGCTGCACCGCGCCGATGCGCGACGAGAACCAGCTCCACGCCGCGGTGGTCGAACTGGTGACGCTCGACGATGCCGAGATCAAATATAGCACCGTGCAGAACTGGTACCCCGGTAATGCCGAGGGGCTGGGCGGCATCTATAATTTCGTGACCAAGCGCGCGCTGTGTCAGGGCAAGCGCAGCAAGGTGTCGTGGACGCAGGTCGAGACCGGTTCCGCGATCACCTGGAAATATCCGAGCTGCGTGCTGAACGGCGACGACAGCGTCGGCGAATTTTACTCGGTCGCGGTGACGAACAATTACCAGCAGGCCGACACCGGCACCAAGATGATCCACAATGGCAAGCGCACGCGCTCGACCATCGTTTCCAAGGGGATCAGCGCGGGCAAGTCGAACAACACCTATCGCGGGATTGTGCGGGTGGCGCCGAATGCCGAGGGGGTGCGGAATTTCACCCAGTGCGACAGCCTGCTTCTGGGCTCGCTCAGCGGCGCGCATACCGTACCGTATATCGAGGTCCGCAACCCGACCGCGACCGTCGAGCATGAAGCGACGACGAGCAAGATCAGCGAAGACCAGCTCTTCTACGCGATGCAGCGCGGGCTGGGGCAGGAAGAAGCGGTGGCGCTGATCGTCAACGGCTTTGCCAAGGAAGTGCTGCAGCAGCTGCCGATGGAGTTTGCGGTCGAGGCGCAGAAGTTGCTGGGGATCAGCCTTGAGGGGAGCGTCGGGTGAAGCTCTTAGCGATAGCGGTACCTCTTGCGCTTACAGCATGCGCCCCGAGTTCAGTCACAGAAGAGAGAAATGCGCCGATGACTGAAATCAACATCGAGTCCGCAACCTATTCTGACCACACACGCGAATTTGAAGATGCTTTCAAAGAAGCAATCTACGTCGATGTTGACCAGCGCGCACTCGACTATGAGGCGATTACTCGCGAAGAAATTTCCGCAATCACGAATGAACTTCGGCGGAAACATGCCGATGTCATAACGAAGTTTACAGAATCATTTGTGGCCGATGAGACTGCTTCCGGATCGCCCAAAGCCGATGCCGAGTTGCGAGCGGCTTCCTATGTCGACGAATATTTTCAGTCCCTTTGGGACGTCCAAATCGATTTGAACGGTTAGAATATGCTCAAAATTGAAAACCTTCACGCCACCGTCGCTGACAAGCCGATCCTGAAGGGCCTGTCGCTCAGCATCAATGCGGGCGAGATTCATGCGATCATGGGGCCCAATGGCGCGGGCAAGTCGACGTTGTCTTATGTGCTCGGCGGGCGGCCCGGTTATGAAGTCACCGAGGGATCGGTCGATTTCGACGGGCAGGATTTGCTCGACATGGAGCCGCACGACCGCGCCGCGGCGGGCCTGTTCCTCGGCTTCCAGTATCCGGTCGAGATCCCCGGCGTGTCGAACGTCCAGTTCCTGCGCGAAGCGCTCAACGCACAGCGCAAGGCGCGTGGGTTGGAGCCGCTGTCGGGCGGCGATTTTCTGAAGCTGGCGCGCGAGAAGGCGGGGCTGCTCAAGATGGACATGGACATGCTCAAGCGCCCCGTGAACGTCGGCTTTTCGGGCGGCGAGAAGAAGCGCAACGAGATGGTGCAGATGGGGATCATCGATCCCAAGCTCGCGATTCTCGACGAGACCGACAGCGGGCTCGACATCGACGCGCTGCGTACCGTCGGCGACGGGATCAATTCGATCATGCGGCGCCCCGACAAGGCGGTGTTGCTGATCACGCACTATCAGCGCCTGCTCGATTATGTGCAGCCCGATTTCGTCCACGTCCTCGCGGGCGGGCGTATCGTCAAGTCGGGCGGGCCCGAGCTGGCGCTCGAACTCGAACGCGAAGGCTATGCGGAGATCGCGGCGTGAACATTCCCACACGCCTTCCCTTTCTTCGTCGTGCCGGACTTGATCCGGCATCCATGACCGCGTGGACCCCGGATCAAGTCCGGGGTGACGAAGCGTGGGAGGCTGCGGCGTGACGACAACCGCCCTCCCCACGCGTCGCGACGAAGCCTGGCGCTATAGCGACATCGACGCGGTGGCCGCGGCGTGGCCGCTGCCCGCGCCCGAGAGCATCATCGTGCCCGCGGGCGGCGACTTCAAGCGCGCAATCGTGCAGGACGAAGGCGCGATCCATCAGATCGAAATGAGCATCGGCAAGGGTGCGACCGCATCGCTGCATGTGCTCAATATCGGCGGCGCCTATGGCCGCATCGAACTCGCCGTGAGGCTGCACGAAGGCGCCGACTTCCATCTCGGCGCGGCGCAGATCGGCGGCGGCGAGCAGAATCTCGAGATCGTCACCACCGTCACCCATGCCGAACCGGGCGCAATGTCGCGGCAGGTTGTGCGGTCGGTGCTCGGCGGCACGGCGACCGGCACCTATCTCGGCAAGGTCGCCGTCGCGCGCGATGCGCAGCAGACCGACAGCGAGCAGGATGTGAAGGCGATGCTGCTCGACCGCAGCGCGACCGCCAACGCCAAGCCCGAACTCGAAATCTTCGCCGACGATGTGAAATGCGCGCATGGCTGCGCGATCGGCGAGCTCGATCCGATGGGGCTCTATTATCTCCAGTCACGCGGGCTGCCGCCGGGCGAGGCGAAGAAACTGATGTTGCAGGCGTTCGTCGCCGGCGTGTTCGACGGCGCCGAGGATGAAGCGCGGTTGCAGGAGCTGGCGCTGGCGAAGCTGGGGGAATTGGTGTGAGTACCACGACCGCACTCCGCACCTTCCCCGATGTTCGCGCGGATTTTCCCGGCCTGACGCCCGGCTGGCACTATCTCGATACCGCGGCGACCGCGCAGAAACCGCAGGCCGTCATTGACGCAACCGTGAACGCAATGGGACGCGACTATGCGACCGTCCACCGCGGCGTCTATGCACGCTCGGCCGACATGACGCTCGCCTATGAAGCGGCGCGGCGGCGGATCGCGGCGTTTATCGGCGCGCGCGAGAATGAGATCGCGTTCGTGCGCGGTGCGACCGAAGCGATCAACCTGGTCGCCTATTCGCACCCGAAGAAGGGCCGCGTGCTGCTGTCGGTGCTCGAGCATCACAGCAATATCGTGCCGTGGCAGCTTGCCGGCTGGCAGGTCGACGTGTGCCCGCTGACCGAAGACGGCTGCATCGACCTCGACGCCGCCGAAAAGCTGCTCACCCCCGAACACACCATGGTCGCCTTCGCGCATGTCTCGAACGTGCTCGGCAGCCCGCTCGACGTCGCGCGCGCCGCCGATCTGGCACACCGCGTCGGAGCCGAACTGCTGATCGACGGCTGCCAGGCCGTGCCGAGACTGCCCGTCGATGTCGCGGCGCTCGGCTGCGACTATTATGTTTTCTCGGGGCACAAGCTCTACGGTCCGACCGGGATCGGCGTGCTGTGGAGCGACAAGCTCGATACGTTACCGCCGTGGCAGGGGGGCGGGTCGATGATCGATCGCGTAACCTTTGCCAAGACGACCTATGCCCCCGCCCCCACGCGCTTCGAGGCGGGCACGCCCGCGATCGTCGAGGCGGTCGGGCTCGCGGCGGCGGTCGATTATGTCGAGGCATTGGGCATCGATAGGGTCCACGCGCACGAATGCGCGCTCGTCGGCAGCTTGCGCGAGGCGCTGGCGCGCAAGAACAGCATCACGCTCTATGGACCTGAAAACAGTGCTGGAATTGTCAGCTTTTCGATGACGGGGGTTCATCCGCACGACATCGGCACTATCTTGGACGAAAGCGGGGTCGCGATCCGCGCCGGGCACCATTGCGCACAGCCGCTGATGGAGCATCTCGGGGTGCCCGCGACTGCGCGAGCGAGTTTTGGCGTGTATAGCAGTGAAGACGATGTGGCGGCCCTGATCGAAGGGCTCGGTCGCGTCGAGAGGATTTTCGGATGAGCGAAGACAGCACGATCAGAGTCGAGGAAGTCGAAAGCGTCGAGGCGCCGCCCAAGGCGCGCGTCGAGGACGTCGAAACCGCGCCCGAGAAACTGGAGCGCAAGCGCGACTATCTGGAAGGCTTCCTGGCGGCCAAGCCCGCGGCGGTCGAACCGAGTGCGGTCGGCGGCGACCTCTACGAAGCGGTGATCGATGCGCTCAAGGAGATTTTCGACCCCGAGATCCCGGTGAACATCTACGACCTCGGCCTGATCTACAATGTCGAGATCGACGAGGGCCATGTGCTTGTCACGATGACGCTGACCACGCCGCATTGCCCGGTCGCCGAGTCGATGCCCGCCGAAGTCGAACTGCGCGTCGGCGCGGTGCCGGGCGTCGGCGATGCCGAGGTCAACCTCGTCTGGGATCCGCCGTGGAGCCCGCAGAATATGAGCGACGAAGCGCGGCTCGAACTGGGAATGCTCTGATGACCGAAACCAAAATCCGTACCCGCCCGGCCGCCGTCGCGCTGACGCCGAACGCCGAGGAACGCATCGCGAAATTGATGGTGGCGGCGCCCGAGGGCGCGATCGGGGTCAAGCTGTCGACGCCGCGCCGCGGCTGTTCGGGGCTCGCCTATTCGGTCGATTATGTCACTGAAGAGGTGAAGTTCGACGAGAAGATCGAGACCCCCGGCGGCATTTTCTACATCGACGGCGCGTCGGTGCTCTACCTGATCGGCAGCACGATGGACTGGGTCGAGGATGATTTCGCCGCGGGCTTCGTGTTCGAGAATCCGAACGCCAAGGGCGCGTGCGGTTGCGGCGAGAGCTTCACCGTCTAAAACACGCTTTTTCGCGAAAAACATGCTATGATGCTCCTTCAAAAGAAGGGGCAACGCCATGTTTCGTGCCTTCTACCTGGCCTACGCTGGCCTATGCTATGCGATATTCTTCGCGACATTCCTGTATCTTATCGCCTTCTTCGGCAATTTTCCGTTCGCCGGGCCAAAAGTCGATTTTGCGCGCGAAGCCGAGCCCGCTGTCGCGATCGCGATCGACCTCGCGCTGATCGCGCTGTTCGGCGTCCAGCATAGCGTAATGGCGCGGCCGGGGTTCAAGGCGGCGTGGACGCGCATCGTCCCCGCGCCGGTCGAGCGCAGTACCTATGTGCTGCTTGCCAGCGCCGCGCTGATCGTCCTCATGCTGTTCTGGCACGAACTGACTGCGGCGGTGTGGACGGTGACCGACCCGGTCGGCGCCGCGATCCTGTGGGCGCTCTTCGGGCTCGGCTGGCTGATCGTTTTGACCAGCACCTTCCTGATCAATCATTTCGAGCTGTTCGGCCTGCAGCAGGCATGGTTCGCGCTGCGCGAAAAAGCAGCCGCACCGCCGGTGCTGCGCCAGCCCTTCTTCTACCGCTTCGTTCGCCACCCGCTCTACGCCGGATTCTTCATCGCCTTCTGGGCGACACCCGCCATGACCGCCGGACACCTGCTGCTCGCGGCCGGCCTTTCGGCGTATATGCTGATCGCGATCCGGCTCGAGGAACGCGACCTGATCGACGTCTTCGGCGAGGCCTATGTCAGCTATCGTCGGCGCGTCGGAATGCTCATTCCGCACGTCGGCGACCGCTAGCGGCAGACCGTCCAGCCCGCCGTTCGCGCCGCCATGTCGAAATGGAAATGGTTGGCGTGCGCTTCATTGTGATCGGGCGACAGGACGGTGCTGAACAGGCCGCACGTCTCGTCACGCACGGCATGGAGGAATTCGCTGCGCTTGTCGCCGGGCTTCCAGTCGTTGATCAGTGCGATGCGCGTTCCGTCCGCCAGGATGAAGGCCGAGATATCGATCGCGTTGGCGGTCGAATGCTGGCTCTGCCCCTGCTCGCCGGCGATCTTGCGGCAATTGTAGCTGCCGAGATTTTCAAGCTCGGCGACCCTTTGCCCGAAATATTTTCGCGCGAGCGGCTGGACGACGTCGCGGTTCCATAGCGCCATCGCGGCGGTCACCGCGCAGCCGGGCGCAGCGTTCGCGGGTCGCATTGTCGGCACGAAACGGTCGCCGGTCAGGATCATGCGCTGACTGGCGCGGCATATCCCGTTGCCAACGGGCGGCCGGCGCAGATAACCCGCCTCGGCGCGGTCGAAGGCGGCAAAGCAGGCGATGTCGTCATTTGCGAGCGCGACCAGCTTGCTGTGGGTCGCCCACCCCTGCGGATGCGCAAGCTCGAAGCGGGTGCCGGGGATATGCTCGGGATGGTCGCGGACCCATTGCATACCAAGAATGGCGCCGATGGTCGCGAGGATCGCGATGGCAAACCAGATCAGATAGGGACGGATACTCTGCACGGCGCCTTAGTGAAGCGCGTCGTCACTCCGCACAAGCCACCATCGACGCCCCATCCGTCAGGCGAGTTGCGTGGTCTCGTGATCGCGACGCGGTCCGGTGGGAGCCTCTTCGCTTTCGAGCGCACCAAGACGCCCTTCGGCGCGCGCCTTGCGGCCATAGACGAGCTCGAACAGCGGTCCCGCCATCACGGTGGTGACGATCGCCATCAGCACCATGATCGCGAACAGCGTCGGTCCGATGATTCCCTTTTGCAGGCCGATATTGATGATGATCAATTCCATCAGTCCGCGCGCGTTCATCAGCGCGCCGATGCCCATCGCGGTGCGGTTATCCTCGCCCGCCAGCCGCGCGGCGAGCCAGCACGCGCCGAACTTTGCCGCGATCGAGACGAGCAAGATACCCAACGCCACGGCAAGGATCGAAAGGCTGTTCACCGTGGCGAGCTGCGTGTTGAGCCCCGAATAGGTGAAGAACATCGGGAGCAGGAAGACGACCGTCATCGGCTCCACCTTTTTCCTGATCTCCTCGGTCAGCAGCCCGCGCGGCATGCACGCCCCAAGCAGGAAGCCGCCGAACACCGCATGGATCCCGACCGCATCCATGAAGAAGGCCGCCATCGCATAGAGCATCAGCACGACGGCGAGCAGGCTGTGCGTGAGTTCGCCCTTTGCCTCGACCGCACGGCCGAGCGGGATCAGCAGCTTGCGGCCGATAAAGAACATGAAGAGCGCGAAGCCGACGCCCCCGACGATCGCGAGGAGCGCGATACCCGGCCCGCCACCAAACGTCGCCAGCACGATCGCGAGCACGCACCACGACACCGCGTCGTCGAACGCGCCAGCCGTGAGGGACAGGGTGCCGAGCGAGGTATTCGCAAGGCCGCGCTCGTTGATGATGCGCGCGAGCATCGGGAAAGCGGTCAGCGCGATGCACGCCCCCATGAACAGCGTCGCGCTGCCCTGCCCCAGCCCGTCGGCAAACAGGCCGGGGATGTCGAGCAGCCAGGGCGTGATCAGCGCCGCCAGCAGAAAGGGGGCGGCGATCCCCGCGGCCGACACGCCGACCGCACTTTTCGCCTTCGACCGGAAATGGTCGAGACGCAGCGTGGTGCCGACGAGGAACATGTAAAGGCCGACACCGAATTGCGCGCCGACATAAAGGATATTGCGCGTTTCCTTGGGGAACAGCGCCGCCTGAAATTCGGGGAAGAAGAGGCCGAAGAGCGAGGGACCAAGCACCACGCCGGCGATCATCTCGCCCACGACCTGCGGTTGCCCCATGAAGCGGTTCGCCATCCAGCCGACGACGCGGCAGACGAGCAGGATCACCGCGATCTGGAGGAAGAAATGGATGCTGAAATCGGTCGGAGTATAGCTGGCCGTGACGCTCGCCCCCGGACCGTGTGCGCCCATGACGTCACCGATTGTCCGCATCAGCTCATCGAACATATTCAATACCAATTTCGTCCTCCCCTGCCGCTTCAATCCGACTCGCAGGCCCCATCATCAGTCAATCCGGCGCCACAGAGACACGATCGGATGGTGAAAGCAACAAAAGTCTGCAATTGGTATTATTGCAGGATACTCGGCCCGCGCGCCATCGACTCGTCATCGTCATGGCACCGGCCATTCAAGCAATATAATCTTGTGTGAACGCTCTCATAGGGGATTTTTACCGGACGCGATCCGCTCGCGCATCATCGGCAGCCGTCAGCATCGAACGATCCGCCGTTTCCGTTCAACGCCCTACGGGGAGACCCGCGAAGCAGCTAGCCGAGCGGGACGAAGCGCACCGTCAGCCCATCCTTGGGCCGCGGGATCGGCAGCACCTGCCATTCGGGCGCATAGCCGTCCTCAACAACGATGCGGTGCGTCGTGAGGACATGGTGGAAGAATATTTTCGCCTGCATATAGGCGAAGTGCAGTCCGAGACACATATGCGCGCCGCCACCGAAGGGCACCCACGCATATTTGTGCCGCTCGCGGGCGACTTCGGGCGAGAAGCGCATCGGGTCAAACGTCTCGGGCTCGGGCCAATGCTCTTCCATCATGTGCGTATAGGCGGGACTGACGCCGACCGAGGTACCCGCAGGGATGCGGTAGCCGCCATATTCGAAATCCTTGAGCGCGCGGCGCGGGAAGCTTGGTACAGGCGGCACCAGCCGCAGCGCTTCCTTGAATGCCCATTCGGTCATTTCAAGCTGGCCGAGGCTGTTGTGGCCGACCCCTTCGCCCGCCGGCGACACCGCGAGCATCTCCTCGCGCAATTTATCCTGCCATTCGGGATGCTTCGCGAGTTCCCAGACCATAGACGTGATCGAGCTGGTGATCGTGTCGTGCGCGGCCATCATCAGGAAGTTCATATGGTCGACGATCGCCTCGACGCTCATATAGTCGCCATTGTCGTCGCGCGTGCGGCAGATCTGGCTGAACATATCCTCGCCGGTGCCGTCGCGGCGCTCGGGCACCATCTTGCCGAAATAATCGACCAGATAGGCGCGCCCCTTTGCCCCGCGGCCCATCGCGGTGAAGGGCAGCGGCACGCGCACGACGCCGATCGACGCCTGCACCATGTCGACGAACGCCTTGTTGACCTTGTCGGCCTCAGGCCCCCAGGGGATGCCGAGGAAGCTCGTCGCGGCGAGGTCGAGCGTCAGCTCCTTGATCGCCGGATAGAATTTGAAGGTCTTGCCGCTCCACTGGCCGATCCGATCCCTGATCCCTTCATTGAGTGAATCGGCATAGTGACGCATCGGTTCGGGCTTGAACGCGACCGACAGCAGCTTGCGATCAGCGCGATGCTTTTCGAAATCCATCAGCATCAGCCCGCGCGGGAAGAGCAGGTTGAGCACCGGCCCCCAGCCCTGTTCGGACGAGAAAATCTTCTCGCGGTCGAACATGACGAGTTCGTTCGCCTCGGGTCCGTGGAGCGCGACGCTGCGCCCGCCAAAGCTGTTGTTGCGATAGACGCGGCCATATTTGGCGACCATCCGCTTCGTGAAGCCGCGATAGTCGCGAAGCTGTTCGAGCGTGTTGCCGATCACCGGCATACCGTCCTCGCCCGGGATATGATCGATCGCGCTGTCAGGGTTGCGCGGCAGCCAGTGCCGCGTTTCCGGGCCAAAGCGCTTTTCGGACCATTCGCTCCTCGCGGGCTGGATATTCGTCGGCGCGTTCATCGGGTCGATCCTCGTCCATCATGTATCGACACTAGGCGTAACCCACTACTGACATCGATGCAAGTAAGGCATTTCGAGGTGCGGGACACCATTCACCGCAAATTCAACTCGACTCGTGCAATTTGCTGATCGAGTGAGGGGCCGCAACCGTTGGACCCCAAAGGACAAAGCCCATGGCGAAGAGTTTGAAGAGTCCCCTTTCCATCGCGCTCGCCGCGCTCGCCGCGACGACGCTCGGCGGCTGCTATTATGGCGACGTCTATGGCGCGAGCTATGCGTCGGGCGGCGATTGCGCCGCGCGCTACGGCGACGCCTATTATGATTATGACGGCTATGCCTATGGCGACGGCTATGGCTACGACTGTTACGATGCGTCGGATTATGGCGGCGGCTTTGTGAACATCGGATTCGGCGGCGGCTGGTACGACGATTATTATTACCCCGGCTACGGCATGTGGATGTTCGACAATTACCGCAACCGTTATCCGCTGCGCGGCCAGTATCTCAACTATTGGGGCGGGCGCCGCGCATGGTGGAAACATCATGGCGGACGCAAGGACTGGAAGCCCGGCCGTCCGGGATGGAACCATGGCGACCGCGATGGACGCCCCGGCGATGGTCGCCCCGGCCGTCCGGGCGGTTGGAATCGCGGTGATCGCGACAATGACGGCCCGCGCGGCACGCGACCGGGTCGTCCGGGCCAGCCGCCCGTCGCAGGCAATCCGGGACGCCCCGATCGCGGTCCCGGCGCGGTCCGTCCGCGCCCGGGCCGCGACACCTCTTCGCCCGCGCGCCCTGCTCCGTCGGCCCGTCCGGACCGCGGCCCGCGGCCCGCGCCGGCGGTTCGCAGCGCCCCCACGCCGCGCGTGACGCCGCCGGCGGCTGGCCGCGCGCGCAGCGACCGGGCGAACAAGACCCGCCCCGACTGAGGGTTCAGGAAGGCGGGGCGGTCTTTGCCGCCGCCCCGTCCTTCACTCCCGCCGACACGACCGTTGCGGCTACGAGATCGCCGATAACGTTGAGCGTCGTGCGGCACATGTCGAGGAAGCGGTCGACGCCGAGGATCAGCCCGATCCCTTCGGGCGGAACCCCGACCGATGCGAGGATCAGCGCGATCACCGGCAGCGATCCGGCGGGCACGCCCGCGGTGCCGATCCCGCCCAATATGCACACCAGCATCACCACGATCTGCTGCTGAAGTGTCAGGTCGATGCCGAAGAATTGCGCGAGGAAGATCACGGTCACGCCCTCGAACATCGCAGTGCCATTCTGGTTCGCGGTCGCGCCGATGGTCAGCACGAAGCGCGCGACCTTGTCAGGAAGCCGCAACTGGTCGTGCGCGACGCGCAGCGCGGTTGGCAGCGTTGCATTCGACGAGGCGGTCGCAAAGGCCATCACGAAGGCCTCCTGCGTCTGGCGAAAGAAAAGGACCGGCGATTTCCCGGCCAGCGTCTTCAGCAGGATGGGGAAGACGATGAACATCTGAAGCGCGAGCGCGAGCAAGACGACGCCGACAAAGGCCGACAGGCGGATGATGAGGTCCCAACCGAACTGCGCGGCAAGGTTGAACATGAAGCAGAAGACGGCGATCGGCGCGAGCTGGATGACGAGGCCGATCAGCTTCATCACCACTTCGAAAACGCCCTCGATCGCGGTCTTCAGCGTCTCGGTGCGCGGGGTGCTCACCAGCATCAGCCCGATGCCGAAGAACAGCGCGAAGAACATTACCGCGAGCACATCGTTCGCACCCATCGCGGCGAAGATATTGTCGGGGACGATCGCGACCACCGCGTCCATCCCGGATTTCGATTCGCCCGCACGATCGGCGATCGCCTGCGCGCCCGCGGCGCCCTCCGCCATCAGCGAGCGCGCCAGCGCCGGGTCGACCCCGGCACCCGGCTGGAGCAGGTTGACGACGGCGAGGCTGATGACGACCGAGATCGTCGAGACCGCGATCGTATAGACGAGTGTGCGCAGGCCGACCGATTTCAGCGCGCGCATCTCGCCCATTTCGGCGACTCCGACAATCAGCGCCGAGACGAGCAGCGGGATGACGAGCATGAAAAGCAGGCGCAGGAATATCTGCCCCAGCGGACCCGTCACATAGGTGGTGATCGTTTCGACCCATGCGGCGCCGGGCGCACCATAATGGACGGCGATACCGATAGCGAGGCCTGCCAGGAAGCCGACAAGCATCCGCCAGCGCAGCCGCCGCGCGCGCGCCTCATCGCGCTCGGCTTCGTCGATTGCCGCTGTCTCGGCCATGGCTCGGCTCCTTGCTCGTCCAAATCGGACGGCCGGCAGCACGCGCGTTATGCGTTATCGGCCGCTGGCTTGTTATCCCCCGCCTCGTTCGTATCACGAAGATCGAGCCCGCGGGTTCCATGATGCGGCGTATGCGACGGCGCGTGCGGCCGTTCGGCTTCGGCGGGTTCGGGCACTTCAAGCATCCCTTCCCACTTGGTGATGACGCTCGTCGCAACCGCGTTGCCGACCACATTGGTCGCGGTGCGCCCCATGTCGAGGAACTGGTCGATCGCGAGGATGATCGCGACGCCCTCGACCGGCAGGCCGAATTGCGCGAGCGTGCCGGTGATAACGACCAGGCTGGCGCGCGGCACGGCAGCGATACCCTTCGAACTGATCATCAGCGTGAGCAGAATCAGTATCTGCGTGCCGATCGACAGGTCAATTCCATAGGCCTGCGCGATGAAGATGGTCGCGAAGCTCATATACATCATCGAGCCGTCGAGGTTGAAGCTGTAGCCCAGCGGCAGCATGAAGCCCGAGATGCGGCGCGGCACGCCGAAGCGATCGAGCTGTTCGAACATCTTGGGCAGCGCGGCTTCCGACGAAGCGGTCGAGAAAGCGAGCAGCAGCGGTTCGCGAATGTAGCGGATGAGCTGCCATATCCGCTGGCGCAGGAATACCCAGCCCATCGTCAGCAGGATGATCCAGAGCAGCACCAGCGAGACATAGAATTCGACGAGCAATTCGAAATAGGTTGCGAGGATGCCGAGCCCGCTTGCCGCGACGACCTTCGCGATCGCGCCGAACACCGCGAAAGGCGCAAAGCGCATCACATAGCCGGTGATCTGCAGCATCATTTCGGCGAGCGCCTCGGCCCCGCGCACGAGCGGCGCGCCCTTATCGCCGATCGCCGACAAGGCGACCCCGGCAAAGATCGAGAAGACGAGAATCTGAAGGATATTGTTGGTCGCGAGCGCCTCGAGCGCATTTTTGGGGAAGATCGAAAGCGTGAATTCCCAGGCATCGAGCTTCTTGACTTCGCCCACCATCTTGGCCGCTTCGACCGCGTCGGGGATCGGCGCACCGACGCCGGGCTGGAAGAGGTTGACCATCAACAGGCCGAGCGCAATCGAGACGAAGCTCGCCGTGATGAACCAGGTGAGCGCGCGCACGCCGATCCGTCCGAGTGCGCTGCTGTCACCCATATGGGCGATGCCGACGACGATCGTAGACAGCACGAGCGGCGCGACGAGCAGTTTGATGAGGTTGAGGAAAACGTCGGAAAGCAGCTTGAAGGTCTTGGCGAGATGCTCGAACCACGGATCGCTCGCGGGAATCCCGACGTGCACGGCATAGCCGACGACCACGCCGAGCACCATGCCCGCGAGAATATACCATGTAAGCTTGCGGTCCATGCGGCCGTCCCCCGAATAGTCATTATGGCACGCCGTGACCGGCCAGATTCTCCCCCCTTTGACCCGTCGCGGGCCGCAGCGTCAAGGGGCAGGCGGTTCGCCCGCTATGCCGTCAGGTTATGAAGAAGGTGATCGCGAGGCAGGTCGAAACCCCGGTGATGATATTGAGCGGCACCCCGATCTTCACGAAATCGACGAAGCGATAGTCGCCCGCGGCATAGACAATCGTGTTGGTCTGGTAACCGATCGGGGTCGCGAAGCAGGCCGACGCTCCGATCATCAGCGCGATGACGAGCGGCCGCGGATCGACCCCCAATTCGCTGGCGATGGCAAGCGTCACCGGCGTCATCAACGCGGCGACCGCATTGTTGCTGAGCAGTTCGGAGAGGATCAGCGCGAAGAAATAAATTCCGAAGACGAGCACCCACATGGGCTGGCCCGCGAGTACGGGCTTGACCCAACCGACCATCATCGTCACCGCCCCGCTCTGTTCGAGCGCGAGGCCGACCGCGAGCATCGCGAAAATCAGGATCAGCACGTCGCCGTCAATCGTGCCCCACGCTTCCTCGCTGTCGATGCAGCGTGTCACGAGGATCACGCCGATCGCGATGATCGCGGCAACGCCGATCGACATGACATCGAGCGCGGCGAGCGCGACGACGGAAAGCATGCACAGGATCGCAATCCACGCCTTGCCGCGCCGAAAGGCGCGCACCTTGGCAAGGTCAGCGCCGATCAGGTGCGGGTTGTCGCGCAGCGCCTCGACCTCGGCCGGACCGCCCGCGACGAGCAGGCGGTCGGCCGGGCGGATGCGGACGCTCGCAAGGTCGGGCCCCGGTTCGTGTGCCGGACGGTCGAGGCCGATGATCCGCGCGCGGACTTTTTGCAGGAAGGGGATATCGATCAGCCGCTGGCCGATCGCGGGGTGGTTCGACGCGATCATCGTTTCGACGACCATGTCATTTTCGTCCGGATCGCCGCTGCCGATGCCAAGACGGAAGCGCCCCTGCTCGCGCCAGGTCATCAAGGTCGCACCGTCGACGCGAAGGATGAGCCGGTCGCCCGCCGCGAGCGTCCAATGCTCGAGTTCGGCTCCGAGGACGACCGCGGAACCGCGGCGGACGCCGACGACACGCCCCGAGCGCGGCAGGTCGCGGAACGCCTCGACCGTCATCCCGACGAGATAGTCATCCTCTTCGAGCACCAGTTCGGTCAGATATTGATGCGCATCATGCGTCCCGGCGGGTCCTTTGATCGGTTTGTCGGCGGGGAGCAGCCACCACATCAGCGCAAGCCCGATCATTCCCGACGCGGCGGTGACGAGGCCGATGGGGGTGATTTCGAAAATGCCGAAACGCTCCATTCCCGCCTGGCGCACGATACCGTCGACAACGAGGTTGGTAGAGGTGCCGATCAGGGTCAACGTGCCGCCGAGCACCGCGGCAATCGACAGCGGCATGAGCAGCTTTTTTGCGCTGACCCCGGTGACCTCCGCCAGTTTCATCATGATGGGGATGAGCACGACCACGACGGGCGTATTGTTCAGGAAGGCCGACGCGACGAGCGCCCCCACAAGGACTTCGACGATGGCGAGCCGCGGGTGCTTCTCCGCCCGCTTCATGATGGCGTCGGCGACGCGCTGGATCACGCCGGTGCGGATCAGCGCGCCCGACAGCACGAACATCGCGCCGATGACGATCGGCGCCGAGTTGGAAAAGACCGAATAGAGGCCGTCGGCGTCGAGGATGCCGAGCGCCAGATAGGTGCAGGCACCCAGGATCGCGATGACAGTCGCGGGCAGCCGTTCCATCAGGAAGCCCGTGAACATCGCCGCCAATATGATCAGCGACAGGGCGGCCTGATGCGCTTCGATAAAAGCCCGGAGCGCCTCGATCATGTCAGCCGTTCTGCGCGCGGTGGAGCAATTTATGGTCGGCGAGGACGAGCGCCATCATCGCCTCGACCACCGGCGCGCCGCGGATACCGACGCAGGGGTCATGGCGCCCCTTGGTGACGATATCGGTCGCCTCTCCCGCCCTGTTCACGGTCGGAACGGGGGTGAGGATCGAGCTGGTCGGTTTGAAGGCGACGCGCACGACCACCGGCTGCCCGGTCGAGATGCCGCCCGCGATGCCGCCGGCGTTGTTCGACAGGAAATCGGGACGGTTGCTGCCGTCGGTCGCGGGGCGCATCGGATCGGCATTTTCCTCACCGCGCAGGCGCGCGGCGTGGAATCCGGCACCGATCTCGACGCCCTTGACCGCATTGATGCCCATCATCGCGGCGGCGAGGTCGCTGTCGAGCTTGGCATAGATGGGCGCACCCCAACCGGCGGGGACGCCGCTGGCGGCGCATTCGATGACGGCGCCCAGCGAGCTGCCCGCCTTGCGCGCCGCGTCCATCAGCCCTTCCCAGCGCTGCGCCGCCGCGGGGTCGGGGCAGAAAAAGGGATTGCGATCAATCTCTTCGAGGTCGAAGTTCGCGGGGTCGATCGCATCGCCGCCGATTTCGGCCACCCAGGCATGGATCTGCACCTCCGGGATCACGAGCCGCGCGACGCCGCCCGCCGCGACGCGCGCCGCGGTCTCGCGCGCGCTCGACCGGCCACCGCCGCGATAGTCGCGGATGCCATATTTGGCATCATAGGCATAATCGGCGTGGCCGGGGCGGTAGGCCTGCGCGATCTCGCCATAATCCTTCGAGCGCTGGTCGACATTCTCGATCATCAGGCTGATCGGCGTGCCCGTGGTCTTGCCTTCGAAAATCCCCGACAGGATGCGCACCTGGTCGGGTTCCTGCCGCTGCGTCGTGTGGCGCGACTGGCCGGGGCGGCGCTTGTCGAGAAAGGGCTGGATATCGGCTTCGGACAGCGACAGGCGCGGCGGGCAGCCGTCGACGACCGCGCCGAGCGCGGGGCCGTGGCTTTCCCCCCAGGTTGTGAAGCGAAGGACGCGTCCGAAGCTGTTGAAACTCATTACCCTATCCCATCCGGCCGAATGCGGGAGCGTAATCCGCCCGTCCGCCTAGCGGCCAAGCCGCGTCCGAGTCCAGCATCATCGCCATGAAATGCGGCCCGGCAAAGGGCGATGCAAAGCGCGCGGCGAGGTCGGGCGAATAGCCGAAGCGGGGGTAATAGGATTCGTGGCCGAGGACGAAGCTGATCCGGACGGCCTGCCCACGCAGTTGGTCCAGCCCGGCGCGGATCAGACCATCGCCGATACCCTGCCCCTGCCGTTCGGGCGCGACCGACACGGGGGCAAGACCGGCTCCCGAAAGCGCGACGCCGTCGGCCTCGATATCCATCAGGCTGAACAGCACATGCCCGACGATTACACCGTCCCGTTCGGCAACGAGCGACACCAGCGCGTCGCCGTCTGCCTCGATCATGCGCACCAGCTCGGCTTCACCCTGATGGCCGAAATCGGTCCCGGTGAACGCGGCCCGGACGATTGTGTCGATAGCCTCGGCATCCGCCGCCGTCGCGGCGCGGATACCGGTTTCGTCAGACAAGCGAGATGTCCGGCGCGTCTTCCTGCTTCATGCCGACGGTGTGATAACCCGCGTCGACATGATGCGTCTCACCCGTCACGCCGCTTGCCAGATCGCTGAGCAGATAGAGCGCCGAACCGCCCACATCGTCGATCGTGACGTTGCGGCGAAGCGGCGCATTATGCTCGTTCCATTTCAGGATCAGGCGGAAGTCGCCGATCCCCGACGCCGCGAGCGTCTTGATCGGCCCCGCCGAGATCGCGTTCACGCGCACGCCCTGCGGGCCATAATCGTTGGCGAGATATTTGACGCTGGTTTCAAGCGCCGATTTCGCGACGCCCATGACGTTGTAATGCGGGATGACCTTTTCGGCACCATAATAGCTGAGCGTGAGAAGCGAGCCACCGCCCTTGCCGGTTTCGGGGTCGAAGGGCGTCATCATCGATGCCGCGCGCTTGGCGACCGCGGTGAAGCTGTAGACGCTGATATTCATCGTCATCAGGAAGTCGTCGAGCGTCACATCGGCATAATGGCCGCGCAGCGCTTCCTTGTTCGTATAGCCGATCGCATGGACGACGAAGTCGATCGTCGGCCAGCGTCCTGAAAGCGTCGCGAATGCCGCGTCCAGATTGTCCATGTCGGACACGTCGCAATCGATCAGGAAATCGCAGCCGAGTTCGTCGGCGAGCGGCTTGACGCGCTTGAGCATCACGTCGCCCTGATACGAAATCGCCAATTCTGCGCCATGCGCGTGCAGCGCCTTGGCAATGCCCCAGGCAAGCGATTTGTCATTCGCCAAGCCCATGATCAGCCCGCGCTTGCCCTTCATCAGACCCGTCATTTTTCTTCTCCGGCCTTTGCAATAATTACGTCGTCGACGCGCCCAATAGCGTCGTGGCCCAAATCCTCAACCTCGACGAGCGCGGCGTTGAGTTCGGCGCCCATCACCATACCCAATCCGACGAGGTAGAAAAAGAAAAGCGCGACCATCACACCCGCAAGGCTGCCATAGGTTGCGTCGTAGCTGAGCAAGCTGGCGAGCAGCGGTGGCAGCGCGAGGGTGACGCCGATCCACCAGAGCGTCGTGAACAGCGCGCCCGGCCATTTCGGGCATTTGAGCTGGCGGTATTTCGACGGCGTCAGGCTGTAGAAGAGCATATAGATGGCAAGGAACAGGCCCGCGCCCGACACGCCGCGCGAGATCAGGACGACGCCCCACGCCTGATATTGCTCGGGCAGCACGCGCGTCACGAACTGTTCGATCCCTACGATCAGCACCTGCATGCTGAACGACAGCAGCATCAGCACCACGGCGCCCGTGATGATACCGATCGACAGCAGGCGGTAGTGAAAGAAGCCCTTGCTGAAATGCGTGCCATAGGCGCGGCGCAAAATGTCGCGCACCGTTTCGATCAGGCTGCCCACGGTCCACAGCGCGACGAGCGCGCCAAGCCACAGGAATATCCCGGTGCGCGCGGTCATCACTTCGCGGATCGGGCCCGACAGCGCCTTTGCGACCGTCGGCGGCATCGTCGAAAACACCGCCTCGACCGCCGCTTCCCCGCCGACACTGCCCCCAAAGATCGACAGCGCCGCCGCGAGCAGGATGAAGAAGGGAAAGAGCGCGATCAGCGCCAGATAGGCGAGATTGCCCGCGTGGATGAAGCCATCGGTATAGGTGCCGACAACGACGCGGCGAACGATATGATAGGCGCGCGTGCCGGGGCCGAGCTGTTCGCGGCCGCGCTCGATGATCCCCTGCGCCCGGGCGCGCAGCTTGACGCGTTTGGCACGCTCGGCGCGCGCTTCGGGTGAGTGCGGCGAATGGCCTTCGGCCAGAAATTCCTTGCCGACCTCGTCGGCGACCTCGCGCTCGAGCGCGGCGACGATCTTCTTTTCGCTGGCTTCAGCCACGCATCACACGCCGAGATCCGCCCGCACATTGCGCGGATCGGTCCATTCGCTGAGCAGCTTGATCAGCGCCGCGTCGTCGGCCGGCAGATCGACCATCAGCCGCACAAGCTGGTCGCCGCGCCCGCCGCCCTTCTGGCTGAAGCCCTTGCCCTTGAGACGCATGACCTTGCCCGAAGAGGAGCCCGCGGGGATCGACAGCATCACCGGTCCGTCGACCGTTGGCACCTTGACCTTCGCGCCCTTCACCGCCTCGTTCAGCGTGACCGGCAGGTCGAGGCGGATGTTGGCACCCTCGCGCTCATAGAAAGGGTGATCCTTCACCGTGATCGTCACGATGCCGTCGCCGGTGCCCCCGGGACCGGCCTGCCCCTTGCCGGCAAGGCGCATCTGCGTCCCGGTTTCGACGCCTGCGGGGAGCTTCAAATCGATCGTGCCGCCGTCGGCGAGCGTGATCCGCTGCGGCGCCTGTGTCGCAGCGTCGATGAAGGACACCGACAGGCGATAGGCGACATTGGCGCCCTTTTGCGGCGGCGCGCTGCGCCCGCCGAACCCGCCGAACGGCCCGCCACCGCGGCCGCCGAACAGCCCTTCAAAAATGTCGCCGAAATCGGCACTGTCGTTGCCGAAACCGCCCTGCCCGCGCGGATCGCCGCGAAACCCTCCACCGCCGCCGCCATAGCCGAACGGCATGGCAGGATTGCCGTCGGCGTCGATCTCTCCGCGATCATATTGCGCACGCTTCGTCTTGTCAGACAAAAGGTCATAGGCCTTTGTGACGTCAGAAAATTTCTCCGATGCCTTCGGATTGTCCTTGTTCTTGTCGGGATGCAGTTCCTTGGCGAGCTTGCGATAAGCGGACTTGATCTCCGCATCGCTCGCGGTCTTCGCAACGCCCAAGGTGGAATAGGGATCGGCCATTTTGCTCCTGTAGCCCGATAAGTGAGTGGGCGTGAAGCCCGATTGCGCGCGCCATGTGGTAATGTGCCGGAACGCGGTCAAGTTCCCCTTCGCCGAGATGACGATCTGCCTCGACCATTATCTCCCGCCGCATTATGACCGCGCCGATGAGCGACGATCCCTTTGCCCTGTTCGACAGCTGGTTCGCCGAAGCGCGCGCCAGCGAGGCCAACGACTCCAACGCGATGGCGCTCGCGACGACGACGCCGGACGGCCGGCCGTCGCTGCGCATGGTGCTTTTGAAAGGGCATGGCCCGGATGGCTTCATCTTCTATACGAACCTCGACAGTCGCAAGGGCGGCGAGCTGGCGGCCAACCCGCACGTCGCATTGCTTTTTCACTGGAAATCGCTGCGCCGCCAGATCCGCATCGAGGGCGAAGCGGCGCCGGTCGATGACGCGACGGCCGACGCCTATTTCGCGACGCGCAGCCGCGACAGCCAGCTCGGCGCCTGGGCGAGCGACCAGTCGCGTCCGCTGGACAGTCGCGACACGTTCGAGGCGCGTTTCGCCGAGATGCAGGCGCGCTTCGAAGGACAGGACGTGCCACGCCCGCCGCGCTGGTCGGGCTGGCGCGTTAATCCTTCGGGAATCGAATTCTGGCAGGACCGGGCGCACCGGCTGCACGAACGCACCTTGTTCCGGCGCGCCGGCAACAGCTGGACGAGAGGATTTCTTTATCCATGAGCGCAGCCCGACGCCTTCCGATCACGCAAGTCGACGCCTTTGCCGACCGGCCGTTCGCCGGCAATCCCGCGGCAGTGATGCCGCTCGAGGAATGGCTCGACGACAAGACGCTGCAAGCCATCGCGGCCGAGAACAACCTCGCCGAAACAGCATTCCTCGTCCCCGACGAAAGCGACGAGGCCGATTATGAGCTGCGCTGGTTCACCCCGACGATCGAGGTCGCGCTGTGCGGCCACGCGACGCTTGCCAGCGGGCATGTCCTGCTGTCGGCGGCGCAGTGGCGTAACGAGATGCGCTTTCGCACGCGCAAGGCCGGCATTTTGCAGGTCACACGCGATGGCGAGGACGAAGGCTATCGCATGAAGCTGCCCGCCTATCGGGCTGGCGCGAAGCCGATGCCCGACATCGCGCGCGCAATGGGCGGCGACGTCGCCGAAACGCTATGGCACGAGGGCGGCTATGCGCTGATCGTCTATCGCAGCGCCGAAGAAGTCCGGGCGTTGACGCCCGATCTTGCCGCGCTCAGCGACGGCGACATCCTTTATATCGCGACCGCGCCGGGGATCGACGACCCGTCGGGCGCCGACGTGGTCAGCCGCGCCTTCGCGCCCGGTGCCGGTATCCCCGAAGATCCGGTGACCGGATCGGCGCACAGCGTACTGACTCCCTATTGGACGACGCGCCTCGGCCGCGACGCCTTCGCCGCCTATCAGGCGAGCGCGCGCGGCGGCCATGTCGGCTGCCGCCTCGATGGCGACATGGTCGAGCTTGCCGGCACCTGCGTGACGACGGTCGTGGGTGATTTCCTGCTATAAGCTTTCGGCGAGATCGGCGAGATGCCGGCGCAGCGCCGGGAACTGGTCGTCCCGCGTGATGCCCAGTCGCACGATCGTCACCCGCTGCGATGGCGAAACGATGATATACTGACCCTGGTGGCCGATACAGGCGAAGAGGTCGTTCGGACCGCGATCGGGCCAGAGCGCCGGGGTGACGCCGGCGGGACGTTTGCGGTTCAGCCAGATGTGGCCGCCATATCCGGCGTCGTTCCGCGATGGCGTCAGCATGAAGCGAATCCAGGTTTCCGGGAGCAGCCGCTGGCCGTTAACGACGCCGCGATTGCGCAGAAACTCACCGAACCTCGCATAGTCGCGCGCGGTCGCGTGCATGATCGAGCCGCCGATCATCGTGCCCTTCGCGTCGAACTCGGGGGTCAGGCTCGCCATGCCCAGCGGTTCCATCAGCCGCCCGCTGACGAAGTCGCGCATCGCGTCGCGGCGTGCATCGGGATTTTGCGAGGGGGTCAGCGTGTCGGCGATGATGTCCGACAGGATGACGCTGGTCGCCGAGCTGTAATTGAACACCTCGCCCGGCTGCGCCGCGGCGGGCTTCGTCTCGGCGAAGCCGGCCATATCTTCCGCCCCGCCGCCGAACAGCATCGCGACGGTGTCGCCCTGCCAGACCGGGTCGCCATTTTCGACATGTTCGAGTCCCGAGGACATGTGAAGCAGGTTGCGCAGCGTGATTGCGCCGCGCGGATCGCCGCTGCGCTGCCAGGCTCCCACCGGGGCCGGCCCGTCGAGCGACAATTGCCCATCGGCGACGAGGAAGCCGATGAGCACCGCCGTAATGCTCTTCGCCATCGACCAGCTGATCAGCTTGCTTTGGGGACCGAAACCCGCCCCATAGCGCTCGTAGATCAATTCGCCGTCGCGCAGCACGAGCAGCGCGCGCGTCTCGCCGACCTCGCCGGCGTCGGTGAACAGCGCGTCGGCGTGCGTTCTGATCGCAGCGGGCAAGGCGGGCAGCCCGCGCGGCGGGTCGGCCGCGGCGACGCTGTCGAGCGAGGTGCCGAATTTGGGCGCCGGCGATGCGGGCGCCATATTGCCCTGTCCCGCTGCGTGGGTCAGCGACCAGGCGCCCAGCATCGCAAGCGCAGCACTTGCCAGCAGCCGTTTTTTCGTGATCATGGCAAGGGTGAATAACATCAATCCGCCCGGGCCGACAACCGGCGAGCCGCTGGCCGCCACGCCCCCTCCCGCGGATGCGCCGCCGCCGCGCAAGAAACCGGGCCGCTGGGGCGGATGCCTTCCGTGGGCGATCATCGTCGCGGTGCTGTTCGCCATCTTCGCGATCTGGAAATTCCCGGCGTTCAAGGCGCAGGCGGAGCTCGGATCCGCCTATGCCGCGCGCGTCGGCTGTTCGTGCCGCTATGTCCAGGGCCGCAGCCTCGAAAGCTGTCAGAGCGATTTCGAACCCGGAATGGACATGGTGTCGCTGAGCGAGGATCCGGCGACCCGGACCGTCACCGGCAGCGTACCC
The DNA here is from genome assembly GCF_035930445.1 of Sphingopyxis chilensis. NCBI lineage: Bacteria > Pseudomonadati > Pseudomonadota > Alphaproteobacteria > Sphingomonadales > Sphingopyxidaceae > Sphingopyxis > Sphingopyxis chilensis. Next base: position 2,638,461 of record NZ_CP142394.1, read on the forward strand.
CTGCTCGCGTCGCGCAGCGCGCGCCATGCCGGAGCGAGCGGATGCCTGCTGCGGCCCGAAAATTGAGGCGCTGACCCTAGCGCCGCGAACGCCCGACGAGGAGCGCAACCGCGGCGGGGGCACCGAACACAAGCAGCCAGATGGCCGCTTCCTCGGTCCAGCCATAGCCCGCATGCAACACTCCGACGAGCAGGTTGCCGATCGATACCACGAACCAGAGCAGCAGGAATAATCGCGTCGCCCGCGTCGTATCCCTGATGACGAGCCACAGCAGGACCAGCAGGCCGAACCCTGCTGCGAGCATGACGGCGGTATGCGACATTTACGCCCCCTCTTCCTCGACATCGGGCAAGATAGCCGAACGATGCCGCCGCCGCCACTCGCCGGGCGACATGCCCACCTTGCTCCGGAAGATCGCGCACAGATGCGCATGGCTCGAAAATCCGGTGGCGAAGGCGATTTCCGCGATCGACAGCGGCCGGTTCATCAGGAACCAGCACGCGCGGCGCAGCCGCTGGCGCAGGACATATTGCGCCGGCGTGCGCCCCGTCGCGCGCGCGAAATGGACAATCAGGCTGTTCACCGACATGCCCGCCTCGGCCGCGATATCCTCGACGGTCAGCGGTGTTTCGAGTTGCGCCTGGATGAAGATCATCAGCCCGTTGATGCGACGGGTCATGGCGGGGGATTCGGCGCGCCCGATCATGTGATCGAGCGTCTTGGCGAGGATCGCGATCAGCGGATCGGCCGCCGAGGCGTCGCCTGCCGCGAGCGCGCGGACGAGCGCGGCGAGCGCGAGATCATGGTGCGCCGCAAGCGCTCGCGTGTCGGGCGCGATCGACAAAAGCGGCACCGGAATCTCGACCTGGTTATAGCGGACGGCGCCGCCCTTTGCCGCGGCACGATATACAATCCCCGCAGGAACAAGCCACATCTCTCCCGGCAGCGGATCGCCGAGCGACGTCCGCATGTCGCCCAGCCAGGTTTCGAGCCAGTGATAGCTTCCCGCCTCGTAAAGGATCAGCGCATGGACATCGCGTTCGATCGTCCAGTTCGAAGGGCCATCGATCCGGTCGGTGATCGAGGCGACCCTGAGTCCTCCCACTTCCATGACCGAAGTATGGCAAGAATGGGAGAATGTGAAAGCCTGCTATATTCCCCGATAATATGGTTAAATCGCGCCACCCAAAGTCCACGGCCTCGGTCGCCGCCGAGTGGAAATGAGTGTGGGCAACACAATGTTCGCGTGCCCCAAATACGCAGTATCAGACCCCCCCCCAAGGCGGGCGGCGCGATCGCCGCCCGCCTCTTTTTTCGGGTCGAACGAACGGCTTGCTTCAGGTCGCGGCGAGAAATTCGTCCATCGCGCGGTTGACCGCGTCAGGCGCTTCCCAAGGCACGAAATGGCCGCAATCGGGAACTTCGACGATCCTCACGTCGGGGACGAGATTTTCCATCCCGTCGAGATTGCAGGGCGGCAGCGCCAGATCGTCGAGCGCCCAGATCACCAGCGTCGGAATACCGAGCTTCGGAAAGGGCGCTGCTGGCGGCTCGGCATAGGGCTCGTCCATGGCGGGCACGTTGATGGGCGAACCGCGATACCAGTTGATCATCGCGCGGCACGCGTCGCGATCCTCCCAATCCTTGAGCAGCCGGCCGATCTCGTCGGCGGGCTGGAGGCCGCCGCTCGGCACGCGGTTCGCAAAAGCATGGGCGAGAATGCCGGCGATCCCATGCTCCTCGATAATCGCATCGCTCGCGGGGTCGCGGAAGGTGCGGATATACTGGCTGGCAGCGCGCTGCGCTTCGTCGGTCGCAAGGAGACGCTGAAAGATGCCGGGGTGCGGCGCATTGGCGATTACCGCGCGCGTCACGCGCCCCGCCCACGCCGGATGCAGGCCGCCCGGCTGGCCCCCGAGCGCAACGCCCCAGGCGATCGCTCCGCCCCAGTCGTGACCGACGATCGTAAATCTGTCGGCGCCCAGCGCATCGGCGAGCGCGAAGATATCGGCGATCAGCTTGTCGGGGGTATAAGCTTCGACCTCCTGCGGCTTCGACGATCCGCGATAGCCGCGCTGGTCGGGCGCGATGCAGCGGAAGCGGGTCGCGAAATGCGGCAGCTGGTGCCGCCAGGTCCGATGCGACTCCGGAAAGCCGTGGAGGAAGATCAATGCCGGAGCGTCGCGCGGCCCCATGTCGACGACGTCGAGTTCGACCCCGGTCGAAAGCTTCACACGCCGCTGCTCGAAATCGGCCGTCATGGGCACCGCTCCTTTGGTTTCTTTTCGAAACCAATCTGGCGGGGATCGACGCGGCTGGCAAGCCGCAACGAAGCCGCGCAGCCGGAAGCGGCCGCGAGCGACCGGGCGCTTACCGGTATTTGAGGCGGTGGATGCCCGTCGGATGTCGTCCTGACCTCATTCGAAAATATCGAGCGGGATCGCTTCGCCTATCCGCGTTTGGCCGCGCCCGTCGGGGTGAAGATTGTCTCCCCGCTGCAGTGCCGGGTCCAACCGCTTGGGATTCGCGGGGTCGGCGACGAACTTCTCCATGTCGATGACGGCGTCGAACGCTCCCGAGGTCCGGATCCAGTCGTTGACACGCATGCGCATCGCCTCGCCCGCTTCGGTATGATAATTGGCCCCCTCAAACGGCAGGATGGTCATGCCGACCGCCTTGATACCGCGCCGATGCGCGCCTGCGATCAGCGTGCGATAGCCCTCGATCAGCTGTTCATGGGACAGGGTCGGCGCGGTCGTGCCGTCCGGTCGCCGCTGGCCCGAACTGCCGATATCGTTGACCCCCTCGAGGATTACGACATGGGTGACGCCCGGCAGATCGAGGACATCGCGCTCAAACCTCTCGACGGCGCTGGGGCCCGCGCCGCGCGAAATGACCCGATTGCCCGAAATCGCCTGCGTCACAACGACATGGGGCTTGCCCTCCTGTGCGAGGCGCCGGCCGAGGACATCGCCCCACCGGCATATCGGCACGGCGTCGTTCGCGCATCCAGGGTTATCCGTGATCGAATCGCCGAAGGCGACAATCACCGGCCGCGGCGCCTTGCCCAGCACCTCCACGCCCGCGAGCAACGGCCGTGTGTCTGCCGTGCGCACCGCGACGAAGGGTTCCCGCGCGAAGTTGCCCGGCGCGGATATTCGCGTCTTGGCGCCCCCCGCGCCGTGGACCGTGTTGAGCTTTACCGCACCGGGAAGATAGACCGAGATCTCGATCAGGTCGAACGCACCGACTTGAAGCTCCGCCGCATCGCTGACCAGGGTCGCGCCCGCCGGCGCGCGGGCCGACGTCTGACCGCCAAAGCTGACGGGCACGGCTTTTCCACCGGGCCGTCGGACGCTGACCGCACCGATGGTCAGCGGCTCGCCATATTCGTTGGACAATCGAAGGCGGATGCGGTCGCCCTCGGCACCGACGCGAATGGCAAAGCTCAGCGTCGCATTGTCGACCGCGACTTCCTGCCTTGCATTCGTTGCCTCCCACATGCTCGCCGACCATGCCGGCGTCCACTCGCCCTTTGCGGGCGCGGGGGCAGCGGCGACCAGCAGCAACGCCGCTGCTGCAGTGACGGATTTCCAAGGATGACGCATCATTCACTCCCAGTTCTGTGGGACACTCCCGGTCGGTGCAGCGACTGGAAACCGCCGGTCATCGACCAAGCGAATATCGTCCGCACCGTAAGAAGGAATGATATATATGATAAAATCCAGTGCAAGCCGCCGTTAATTCAAAGCCTTGACGTCGCGGGAGCATCGGCAACGACCGGCGCGGTTACCGAATCCCACCAGCCGCCGAGCGCATCGATCAGGGGGACGAGCCGCTCACCGTCCACAGTCAGGTCATATTCGACCCGCCGCGGATAACCTTCGAACTCGGTCCGCCGGACGATCCCCGCATCCTCAAGCTTGCGAAGTTCGAGCGTCAGCATCCTGTGCGAGATCGCAGGGTTGTCGCGGCGCAGGTCGCTGAACCGCTTGGTCCCGTCACTGAGATAATAGATCAGCAGCGTCGGCCAGCGGCCGCTCAACAGCTGCATGACCTCCTCGATCGGACAGCGCGAAACCAGATCCTTCATCATTGTCCCCATGGTTACAAAAAGGTGCGTAATTTACGCGCGAATAGAGCCCCCTATATCGCAAACTGCTGCGCAGCTCCCCTCAAGACGATGGAGCAAAACATTGGAACCGATCCTTATCTATGGCTTCCCGCTGGGAAGTTCCATGGGCCTCGTCGCGGCCCTGGAGTGGCTGGGCAAACCCTATCGCCTCTGCCGCGTCGACATGCTCGGCGAAATGCGCGAGCCCGCCTATGCCCGCATCAACGCACGGCACGAAACGCCGGCGCTGATCACCGACGAGGGCAAGGTGCTGACCGAAACGATGGCGATCGCGCACTGGCTCGCCGCGCGCGACGACGAACGGCGGATCAGCCCCGGCCCGCTGTCGGCCGAAGGCGACCGGATGCGGCAGGTCATGGCGTTCATCAACACCGGATTCACCGGCGCTTTCAGCCCGCTGTGGGTCGCGCTCGAAATGGACCCGCCGCGCCCGGCGCTGCAGGCGTCGCTCCGCGAATGGGGCAAGGAGGCCGTGATCCAACGCCACGACCGGCTCGAAGAAATGGCGGGCGACGGCCCCTGGCTGGTCGGCGACCGGCCGACGCTGGTCGACGCATTGTTCATCGGCATCGCGCGCTGGCTGGAGTTCCACGAAGTCGCCAAACCCGTGCGCTGGCCGAAACTCGCGGCGCTCCGCGCACGGCTGGAGGCCGATCCGGCGGTCGTCTATGCGACCGCGCTAGAAAGCGGCGAAAGCGCGAGCGGCAGCGGCGCCTGCCGCGGCCATGTTCTGCTCGCCGACGTGATCGAGCGGTACGGCGCATGACAGAAGCGGTGCGCGGCGCGTCGCCGCCGCGCACCGCTTCCTTGCGCGCGCACCATTGTGAGCGCGCGCCGGCTTTGATAGCATGCCGCATGGACAGGATCGAAACCCAAGCGTCGGGCGGCTGCCAGTGCGGCGCGGTGCGCTATCATGTCGCCGCCGTGCTCGACACCTCGCACATCTGCCATTGCCGCATGTGCCAGAAGGCAGCGGGCAATTTCTTTATCGCGCTGATCGGCGTCCCGCGCGACGCGATAACATGGACGCGTGGGCAGCCCGCGTGGTTCAACAGCTCCGACAAGGCGGCGCGCGGCTTCTGCCGCAACTGCGGGACGCCGCTGGCCTATGACTATTTCGAGAGCAAGCATATCAACCTGACGACCGGGTCGTTCGACGACCCGTCGCAGTTCCCGCCGCGGGTGCAGTTCGGCGTCGAAGGTCAGCTGTCGCTGTTCGAGGATTTGCCGATCAAGGCCGAGGGTACGACCGAGGAAACCATGGCCGCCTATGTGGGCGCCATCAAGGCGAGCAACCACCAGCACCCCGACCATGACACGGAGGTCTGGCCGAGGGGGTGATGCGGGCCCGCGGGTTCAGGCGCCCGAGCGGATCAAGTGATCGAAGGCCGACAGCGACGCTTTCGATCCCTCGCCCATCGCGATGACGATCTGCTTGTAAGGAACGGTCGTCACGTCGCCCGCGGCAAAGATGCCGGGCTGGCTCGTGGCGCCGCGCGCGTCGACCTCGATCTCGCCGCGATCGCTGAGTGCCACCGCATCGCCGAGCCATTCGGTGTTCGGGATCAGGCCGATCTGGACGAATATGCCTTCGAGCTCGACGAGATGCTCCTCGTCCCTGTTGCGGTCGCGATAACGCAGCCCGACGACCTTCTCGCCATTGCCGAGCACTTCGGTGGTGAGCGCCGAGGTGATGACCGTGACGTTGGGCAGGCTGCCCAGCTTCGTCTGAAGCACGGCGTCGGCGCGAAGCTGGCTGTCGAACTCGATCAAGGTCACGTGCGCAACGAGCCCGGCAAGGTCGATCGCCGCCTCGACGCCCGAATTGCCGCCGCCGATCACCGCCACGCGCTTGCCCTTGAACAGCGGCCCGTCACAGTGCGGGCAATAGGCGACGCCCTTGTTGCGATATTCGGCCTCACCGGGGACGCCCATCTGGCGCCAGCGTGCGCCGGTCGACAGGATCACCGTCTTGCCCTTCACGCTCGCACCGCTCTTTAGCTTCACTTCGTGCAAGCCGTTCGCGCCGCCGGGGATCAGCGCGGCGGCTTCCTGCACGTTCATGACGTCGACGTCATAATCCTTCACATGCGCTTCCAGTTGCGCAGCGAGCTTCGGGCCTTCGGTGTGCTGGACCGAGACGAAATTCTCGATCCCGAGGGTGTCGAGCACCTGCCCGCCAAAGCGTTCGGCGACGATGCCGGTGCGGATGCCCTTGCGCGCCGCGTAAATCGCCGCCGCAGCGCCGCCGGGTCCGCCGCCGACGACAAGCACGTCGAACGGCTCCTTCGCGGCGATCTTTTCGGCCGCACGCGCCACTGCCCCGGTGTCGAGCTTGGCGACGACCTGCGCAAGGTCCATGCGGCCCTGACCGAAAGGTTCGCCGTTGAGGAAGACGGCGGGCACCGCCATTACCTGACGGCGCTCGACCTCGTCCTGAAACAGTGCCCCATCGATCGCGGTGTGACGGATGTTCGGATTGAGCGCCGCCATGATGTTGAGCGCCTGCACGACGTCGGGGCAGTTCTGGCACGACAGCGAAAAGAAGGTTTCGAAGGTGAAGTCGCCTTCCAATGCGCGCACCGCATCGAGCAGTTCGGTATCTTCCTTCGGCGGATGGCCGCCGACGTGGAGCAGCGCGAGGATCAGCGAGGTGAATTCATGCCCCATCGGCAGGCCGGCGAACACGGCTTCGGCCTTCCCCGCATCGCCGCGGATCGCGAAGGACGGCTTGCGCGCATCGTCGCCGTCGAAGCGCGCGGTGACGAGGTCAGACTGCGCCGCGACTTCCTCCACAAGGCTGCGCATCTCGGCCGACTTGGGCGACGCTTCGAGGCTCGCGACGAGCTCGATCGGGCGGCGGAGGTTGCCGAGATAGGATTTGAGCTGGGCGGTCGTGTTGGCGTCGAGCATCGGCATGGGGAGAGCCTTTCGGACAGGAGCAAGGGTTCGCCGCGGAGAGCGGCGCCCGGCGTTATTGGTTTTTTCCGGAATGCGAGGACCGGGCGAGCGCCGCTCGCCCGGTCCTGCCAATCGGTCGGTTTAGATCTTGCCGACGAGTTCGATCGAGGGAGCGAGCGTTTCGGCGCCTTCTTCCCACTTCGCCGGGCACACCTGGCCGGGGTTGGCGCGGACATAGACCGCGGCCTTGATCTTGCGTACGAGTTCCTCGGCATTGCGGCCGACGCCCTCGCTGGTGATTTCCATCACCTGGATCACGCCGTCGGGATCGACGACGAAGGTCGCGCGGTCGGCAAGGCCCGAATCTTCACGCAGCACGCCGAAATTGTTGGCGAGGACGTGGTTCTGGTCGCCGAGCATGTGATAGTTGATCTTGCCGATCGCCGGCGAGCTGTCGTGCCACGCCTTGTGGCTGAAATGCGTGTCGGTCGATACCGAATAGACTTCGACGCCGAGGCCCTGGAGCGTTTCATACTGGTCGGCGAGGTCTTCGAGTTCGGTCGGGCAGACGAAGGTGAAGTCGGCCGGATAGAAGAAGAAAACCGCCCACTTGCCCTTGGTGTCGGCGTCGGTCACGGGGACGAACTTGCCCTGATGGTACGAGGTGGCGTTGAACGGCTTGATCGAGCTTCCGATGATACCCATGGGAGAGTGTTTCCTTTATTTGCTGCACTGCAAAATGATTTGCAGGGCGCCAGCTATGCCGACTGGCACGCGCACTCAACCCCAATTTTCCGGGCACACTTATCGGCTGAATCGATTAAAAGCCGATATTCGCGCAAAACGGCGATTACCGGCAAATATCCTTCGCGCCAACGAGAAGGTCGATTACCTCGGCGTCGAAATCATCGGGCGCGCCCGGGGTGATCTTGCGGAAACGACGCGCGCAATAGGCTGCGCGGGGACCAAGGTCGGGAACGTCGCGGAACTTCAGCGCGGTTCCTGACGTCCCGCCCACCAGGTCGGGCATGTCGCTCCACACGGTTCGCACCGTGAAAACGGCGCCCGGGCGAACCTCGGGCGGGTAACGCTCGTGCCGGCTGATACACAGCGCCAGGTCATCCACTCGCCAATCGTCTGTCATTATCGACCCTCCCGAAGCATTCACCAGGGTGGCCCGGCCAAGGCTACCATAGAATCGGGCGGCACGCGACGGCATTTGGCCGCTGGCAAAGTCATGGCGCGCTGACTAGAGGCAGACGGTGTTCGGACGGGCAACGGAGCGCCATATGACCCCCACCGCAAAGATCCTTCTCCTCGGCTCGGGCGAGCTCGGCCGCGAGTTCGTCATTTCGGCGAAACGCCTCGGCTGCCATGTCGTCGCGTGCGACAGCTATGCCGGTGCGCCGGCGATGCAGGTTGCCGACGAATATGAGGTCTTCTCGATGCTCGACGGCGATGCGCTCCGCGCCGCGATCGAAAAGCACCGCCCCGATCATGTCGTGCCCGAGGTCGAGGCGATCCGCACCGAAATCCTCGCCGAAGTCGAAGCCGAGGGCTTCCATGTCGTCCCCTCGGCGCGCGCGGCGCAGCTGACGATGAACCGCGACGCGATCCGCGACCTCGCGGCGAGCGAGCTCGGACTCGCCACATCGACCTTCGAATATGCCGAGACGCGTGAGGAATTGCGGGCCGCGGCCGGGCGGATCGGCTTCCCCCTCGTCGTAAAACCCGTGATGTCCTCGTCGGGCAAGGGGCAGAGCACGGTGAAAGACGCCGCCGCGATCGACGCCGCGTGGGACTATGCCGCCGCCGGGATGCGCGGCGACCGGCTGCGCGTAATCGCCGAGGCATTCATCGATTTCGATTACGAGATCACGCTGCTGACCGTCCGGCACAAGGGCGGCGTCAGCTTCTGCCCGCCGATCGGCCACCGGCAGGAGCGCGGCGACTATCGCGAAAGCTGGCAACCCGCTGCGATGTCGGATGCGGCGCTCGATAGTGCTCAGCAGATGGCGACCAAGGTCGTCGATGCGCTCGGCGGCCATGGCATTTTCGGGGTCGAATTTTTCGTGAAGGGCGACGCGGTCATCTTCTCCGAACTCAGCCCGCGCCCGCACGACACGGGCATGGTCACGCTGATCTCGCAAGCCCTGTCGGAGTTCGACCTGCACGCGCGGGCGATCCTGGGCCTGCCGATCACCGCGATCGAGGTTCCGCACGCGAGCGCGAGCGCGGTGCTGCTTGCCGACCGCGACGCGAGCGATTTCGCGATCACCGGCCTTGCCGACGCGCTGGCGCAGCCCAATGCCGAAACCGCGGTCGATGCCCGCATCTTCGGCAAGCCCGTCACGCGGCCGTATCGCCGGATGGGCGTCGCGCTCGCGAGGGTCACGGGCGGCACTACCGACGAAGCACGCGCTGCGGCAGTCGCGGCGGCGGCGACGCTTCGCATCGACTATCGATGACCGTCGCGGCCCGCCGTCTCGGCCCCGGCGACATCGCCGCGATGCGCGACCTCAACGCGCTCTATGCCGATGCGTTCGAGGACGCCGAAACCTATCGCCGCGAAACGCCCGACGACGCGTGGCTCGCACGCCAGCTCGGCAAGGATGCCGTCATCCTGCTCGTCGCCGAGACGGGGGGCCGCATCGTCGGCGGCCTCACCGCCTATGAACTGCCTAAGCTGGAGGCGGCGCGCAGCGAAATCTATCTCTACGACCTTGCGGTCGCTCCGCATTTCCGCCGCTGCGGCATTGCGACGATGCTGATCGACGAGCTGCAACATATCGCCGCCGACACCGGCGCCTGGGCCGTGTTCGTGCAGGCCGATTATGCCGACCCGCCCGCGATCGCTCTCTATACCAAGCTGGGCGTCCGCGAAGAGGTGCTCCATTTCGACCTACCGCCCAAGGCGCGATGTTAGCGGGAAGAAACCGGGAACATCGCGCTAGGCCGCCCCGCCCGCCGCTGCTACACCCCGCGCCATGTCCGAGAAGAATCACCTCTATCTGGTCGATGGCTCCAGCTACATCTTCCGCGCCTACCACCGCCTGCCGCCGCTGACGAACCCGAAGGGCGTGCCGGTCGGCGCGGTCTATGGCTACACGACAATGCTGTGGAAGCTCGTCAAGGATTTGCACGACGCCGACGGGCCGACGCACCTTGCCGTCATCCTCGACCATTCGAGCCAGTCGTTCCGCAACGAGATTTACGATCAGTACAAGGCGAACCGGCCCGAGCCGCCCGAGGATCTGCGCCCGCAGTTTCCGCTGATCCGCGATGCCACGCGCGCCTTCTCGTTGCCGTGTATCGAGATGGAGGGTTTCGAGGCCGACGACCTGATCGCCTCCTACGCCGAGGCCGCGGTGCGCGAAGGCTGGGACGTCACGATCGTGTCGTCGGACAAGGACCTGATGCAATTGATCCGCGAGCCCGAAGGCGGCCCGCATGTCGACATGCTCGACACGATGAAAAATGTCCGCCTGGGGCTGGAAGCGGTGAACGAGAAGTTCGGCGTCACACCCGATCTCGTCGGCGACGTGCTCGCGCTGATGGGCGACAGCGTCGACAATGTTCCGGGCGTGCGCGGGGTTGGGCCGAAGACCGCGACCAAGCTCATCCAGGAATATGGCGACCTGACCGCCGCGCTTGACGGCGCCGAAACGATGAAGGCGTCGAAGCTGCGCGACAATTTGATCGAGCATCGCGCCATGGCCGAACTCTCGCGCGTTCTGGTCGACCTGAAGCGCGACTGTCCGCTGCCCGATGCGCTGGACGACTTGAAACTCGGTGCGATCCCGCCGCTGCCGCTGAAAAATTTCCTCGACGAGCATGGCTTCCGCTCGCTCTCGGCCAAGCTCGACCTCGGTGGCACGCCGGGTGGCCCGCCGACCCTGCCGCGCGCGAGCGCCGCGCCGGCGGCATCCGCCGCCGGCCCCTCGACCCCCACGCTGCCGCCGATACCGCCGATCGACCGCGCGCTCTACGAGACGGTGACGACGATCGAAGCGCTCGACCGCTGGATCGAGGAAGCACGCGCCGCACATGTCGTGGCAGTCGATACCGAAACCGCAAGCCTCGACAGCGTCACCGGCACACTCGTCGGGGTCAGCCTGGCGACCGGGCCCGGACGCGCCTGCTATATTCCGCTCGGCCATGGCGGCAGCGACATGTTCGCCGAAAAGCCCGAGCAGGTGCCGCTCGCCGATGCGATCGGCCGCCTTCATGCGCTCTTTTCCGACGAAGCGGTGCTGAAGGTCGGGCACAACCTCAAATATGACATCGGCGTGCTCGCGCAGCACGGCGTCACCATCGCCCCCTATGACGATACGCTGGTGATGAGCTTCGCGCTCGACGCGGGCAAGCACCAGCACGGGCTCGACGAGCTGGCCAAGATGCACCTCGACCATGTCTGCATCTCTTTCAAGGAAGTGTGCGGGACGGGCAAGTCGCAGATCAGCTTTGCCGAGGTCCCGCTCGACCGCGCGACCCAATATGCCGCTGAGGATGCCGAGGTCGCCTGGCGCCTGTGGAAGCTGCTGAAGTTGCGCCTGCCGATCGAGGGCGGGACGCGAGTCTATGAAATGGTCGACCGCCCCTTGGCGGCGATCGTGGAGGGCATGGAGCGCGCCGGTATCATGGTCGACCGCGATTATCTCGCGCGGCTGTCGGGCGAGTTCGCGAACGACATGCTGCGCATGGAAGGCGAGATCCACGCCGAGGCCGGCCAGCCTTTCGCGATCGGCAGCCCCAAGCAGCTCGGCGAAATCCTGTTCGACAAAATGGGCCTGAAGGGCGGACGCAAGGGCAAGTCGGGCGACTGGTCGACCGACCAGAGCGAACTCGAGCGACTGGAACGCGACGGCGTCCCCATCGCGCGCAAGATATTGGAGTGGCGCCAGCTCGCAAAACTCAAGTCGACCTATACCGACGCTTTGCAGCAGCAGATCAACGCGAAGACGGGTCGCGTCCACACCAGCTACAGTCTTGTCGGCGCGCAGACGGGGCGGCTGTCGTCGACCGACCCCAATTTGCAGAACATCCCGATCCGAACCGAGACCGGCCGCCGGATCCGCGATGCCTTCATCGCCGCGCCCGGCCATGTCCTGATCGCCGCCGACTACAGCCAGATCGAGCTTCGGCTCGCCGCGCATATGGCCGACGTGCCCGAGCTCAAGCGGGCCTTCGCCGAAGGACAGGATATTCACGCCGCGACCGCGATCGAGCTGTTCGGCGAGGTCAACCGCGATACGCGCGGCAAGGCAAAGACGGTCAATTTCTCGATCCTCTATGGCATTTCGCGCTGGGGCCTCGCCGGCCGGCTCGAGATCACCCCCGACGAGGCGCAGGCGCTGATCGCGCGTTATTTCGAGCGCTTTCCGGGCATTTCGGACTATATCACCGACACGCTCGAAAGCGTCCGCGCGAAGGGCTATACCGAGACATTGTTCGGCCGGAAAACCTGGTTCCCGCGCATCAAGGCGGCGAACCAGAACGAGCGTGCGGGCAGCGAGCGCGCCGCCATCAACGCGCCGATCCAGGGCACCAGCGCCGACCTGATCAAACGCGCGATGGCGCGGATGCCCAAGGCTCTGGAGGATGCGGGCCTGTCCGACATCCGCATGCTGCTGCAGGTTCACGACGAACTGGTGTTCGAAGCGCCCGAGGACAAGGCTGAAGCCGCGGGCATCGTAATCCGCGCGATCATGTCGGGCGCCGCCGAACCCGCACTCAAGCTGACGGTTCCACTGGAAGTCGAAATCGGCACGGGCAAGAGCTGGGGCGAAGCGCATTGATCGCCGCGCTGCTGTTCGTCGCGGCGCTCGCCGCCGATCCCGCCCCCGCGCCGCCGGAAACCGCGACGGCGGTGCCTGCGCGCCAGTCGTCGATCGCCGACGCCGACCTGCGCGAATTCGCCGCGATCGCGGGGCGCAAGGTTGCCGGGCGGCCGGTCGAGGGGCCCTACGCGACCGCCGACAAGGTGCTGCTCATCCGGCGCGACGACAAGGGCTATCCCGTCGTCGCCGCAAGCATCGGCTTCCCCTCGCGCCAGTCGCTTCCGGCACCGCCCGCCGGCACACTCGTCGTCGTCCGGTTGCATCAGCGTTCCGAAACCGTCGTTCCCGGACCGACCGCGGACGATCTTGCCTTTGTGAAGGCGAACCGGCTGCCGCTGTTCGTGATTGGCGAATGGGCTCGCCCTGCGCCGATGTGGGAGGTGGCGTGGGTCGACGAAGCGGTCCGCTTCCGCACGATCGGCGAGGTCGGCGAAATCGGTCCCTGGCGGGACTGACCGGCCGAGGCACGCGCCGCATCGACGGGGCGACCCTTTCGCGCGCACGACTTTGGTTCTATGACGGCTCGATGACATGCGGCCGTCATTTTTGTGACGGCCCGAACAAAGGGTCCACATGAGCAAGTTCGAACCCGTCGCCAAGGCGCCGGTCCGCATCCAGCAGAATATCCTCGCGCGCAGCGAGCGCCGCCTGCTCAACTGGCTTTGCGCGCGCCTGCCCGCATGGGTTACGCCCGATCAGCTTACCACATTGGGGTTCGTGGGCGCGGTGCTCGTTGCGGCGGGTTACTGGCTCAGCTGGTTTGACAGCGAATGGCTCGGCCTGTCGCTCGCGGGTTATATCGTCAACTGGTTCGGCGATTCGCTCGACGGCAGCCTCGCGCGCTGGCGCGGCATCGAGCGGCCCAATTACGGCTATTTCGTCGACCACAGCGTCGATGCGATCGCGACGCTGCTGATGATCAGCGCGATCGGGATGAGCCCTTACATGCGACTCGACGTCGCGCTGATGGGCGTGATCGGTTATTTCCTGCTGTCGATCCACACCTTTATTTCGGCGAAGATCCTCGGCGAATTCCGCCTGTCCTACATGGCGGGCGGGCCGACCGAACTGCGCCTGATGCTGATGGCAATGACCGCGCTGATGCCCATCGTGGGGGGCCGCGACATCCCGGGCACCAATTTCTCGCCCTTCGACCTGTTCGCGCTTATCGTCGCGAGCATCCTCGTAACGCTGTTCATCGTCCAGACGTCGGCAACGGCGCGGATGCTCCGCCGCCGCGGCGGCTAGGGCGGCCTAAGGCCGCACCCGCGCCTGCGCATAGGTGCCGAGCAGGCGCAGCGACTTGGTCTGGAAATCCAGCTCCTCGAGCGCGCGGTCGATCCGTTCGTCGCCCGGCGCACCGACGATATCGGCATAAAATTGCGTCGCCGCAAAGCTGCCGCCGGTCTGATAGCTTTCGAGCTTGGTCATGTTGACGCCGTTGGTCGCAAAGCCGCCGAGCGCCTTGTATAGCGCGGCGGGGATATTCTTCACCTCGAACATGAAGGTCGTCATCACCGGCCCTTCGATCGCCGAAAAATCGAGCAGCGGTTCACGCGCGAGCACAACGAAGCGCGTCATATTATGGTCGGCATCCTCCATGCCGGTGCCGTGGAGCGTCAGGCCATAAAGATCCGCCGCGTGCGGCGGCGCGAGCGCGGCGAGGCCGACTTCGTCGCTGTCGGCGACCCACGCCGCCGCGCCCGCGGTGTCGCTGTGCGCGACGGGCGCGATATTGTTGGCGCGCAGCCAGTGGCGGCATTGCCCGAGTGCCTGTTCGTGGCTCATCGCGCGCGTCACCGGCCCCAGGTCGCGGCTCATCAGGCCATACCGGATCGGCAGGAAATGCTCGCCGACGATCGACAGGCCCGATTCGGGGAGCAGGAAATGGATATCGGCGACGCGGCCGTGCAGACTGTTCTCGATCGGGATGATCGCGCGGTCGACGCGGCCTTCGCGCACGGCGTCAATCGCGTCCTCGAACGCATAGCAGGGCATCGGTAGCGAGTTGGGATCATATTCGCGCGCGGCAAGGTCGCTGTTCGCGCCGGGCGCGCCCTGAAACGCCAGCCCGCGCGCGGGCTCGGCGAGCGCCATCGCCCGCATTTCGTCGACCAGATGCTGCGCCGAAGCCGAATAGCTGCCCATCGATTGCCTTCCCAGGGTGGAGCCGCGGCGCATAGCCTTCCCGCCTGCTGCGCGCAACCGGACCTTCGGCCTTCGGCTCTTCGGGCGATTTCATCCCCTTGCGCCGCCGTCGCCGCACCATTAAGGGAGCCTCCAAATCAAAGATGCGTCCGGCAAGCGGGCGCCAGCTAACGGGGCTGCTAGAGCATGGACGATCGCAACAATACTATTGCCGGCTGGGTACTGTTCGCCGGCATTTGCGCGCTGGGCCTGACGATCGGGTCGCAGATGCTGTTCGCCAGCCATGCCCCCGAAAAGCCCGGTTATCCGATCGAAGACGCCGAAGCCGGCGCCGGTGGTGGCGAATCGGCCGTGCCGCTCCCCAATCTCCTCGCCGCCGCCGACCCGGCAAAGGGCGAAGCGGTATTCGCGAAATGCGGTGCGTGCCACACGGTCAATTCGGGCGGCGCCAACGGCATCGGCCCGAATCTGTGGGGCGCTCTCGGCAAGCCGCACGGCCATGTTCCGGGCTTCGATTATTCGGCCGCGCTCAAGGGCGTTCCAGGTAATTGGGACTTCGCTGGCATGGACGAATGGCTGAAGAGTCCGCGCAAATATGCCCCGGGCACCAAGATGTCGTTCGCGGGCCTCAGCAGCCCCGAAGATCGCGCCAACCTGATCGTCTATCTGAACAGCCAGGGGTCGAACCTGCCGCTGCCCGCCGCCGAAGCCGCACCTGCGGCGGAGGAAGCGGGCGCCGCTCCGGCGGAAGGCGAAGGCGCGGCCCCGGCGAGCGAAGGCGCGGCAGCTCCGGCCGCGGACGCCGCAGCCCCTGCCCCGGCCGAAGCCAAGAAATAATGCGGCTCGCGCCCGTCCTGCTGGCGGGCGCCTTGGCGCTTGCCGGTTGCGGCAAGAGCGAGCCCCCCGCCGACAACGCCCCGGGCGGTGAAGCGGCGGTCGAAACCCCAGCCGTTGCGCCGACGGCGGCGATGGGCGAGCAGGTCTTCCGGCGCTGCGTCGCTTGCCACACGGCCGAACAGGGTGGATCCAACGGCATCGGCCCCAATCTGCACGGCGTCGTCGGTGCTGCGGTGGCCTCGAAGCCCGATTTTTCCTATTCGGGAGCGATGAAGGCAAAGGGCGGCGTTTGGGACGAGGCCGCCCTCGACGCCTATCTGAAAGCGCCGATGAAGGATGTGCCGGGCACGCGCATGGCCTTTGCCGGCGTAATCGATCCCACCGATCGCAAGGCGCTGATCCTGTATCTGGAAGAACAGTCGAAATAAGCCGCGCCCGCGAGAGCGACGGCCGTCAATGATCGTCGATGTTCGCGTAGAAGTCCGTAACGATCTTCCACGCCTCATCCGCCGTCTCGACAAACTGGAAGAGATCGAGGTCGCGCGCACTGACCACGCCCTCCTCGACCAGCGCCTCGAAATTGACGACGCGCTGCCAGAACTCCTTGCCGAACAGCACGATCGGGATCGGCTTGATCTTGCCGGTCTGGATCAGCGTCAACAGCTCGAACATCTCGTCGAACGTGCCGAAGCCGCCCGGAAAGACGCAGACCGCGCGCGCGCGAAGCAGGAAGTGCATCTTGCGCAGCGCGAAATAGTGGAACTGGAAGCTCAATGACGGTGTAACGAAGCGGTTCGGCGCCTGCTCGTGCGGCAGCACGATGTTGAGCCCGATCGATTCGCGGCCCTCGTCGTCGGCCCCGCGATTTGCCGCCTCCATGATCGACGGCCCGCCGCCCGAACACACGACGAAATGACGGCAGCCCTTGTCGTCGCACGGATATTGGCTTGCGAGCCGGGCGAGCGAGCGCGCCTCGTCATAATATTTCGCCTTCGCCTTCAGCCGGCGCGCGATGTTGCGCGTGGCGTCATCGGTCGCCGCGGCCTCGAGCGCGTCGGCCTGCGACGGTTCGGGAATGCGCGCCGAGCCATAGACGACGAGCGTCGATTCGATCCCCGCTTCATCGAGCAGCAACTCGGGCTTGAGCAACTCGAGCTGGAAACGGACGGGACGCAGATCCTCGCGCAACAGGAAATCATTGTCCTGAAACGCGAGCTTGTACGCGGGGTCCGCCGTCTGCGGGGTGGTGGTCGCCTGCTTGGCGAACTGCGCGTCGTCCTTGGCCTTGTGGAAACGCGAACGATGGGGTTGTTTATCTTCTGCCATTAGCGAGCGGCTAGCCGCTTCGCGTGACTTTGCCAAGTCAGCGGCAACAGGTCCCCTTCCCCGTCATTGCAAGGAGCCGCAGGCGACGCGGCAATCTCCTGCGCGCGGGACAGCGCGAGACCGATGGCTGGAGATTGCTTCGCTCGCGCAATGCGCGAGTTTATCCTGATCGCCTGCAAGGCAGTCGAAGGGCCCGCAATGGACGTCGCTAACGGCAGTAGCCGTTGCCGCTCATGTCGAAATGGAAATGATTATAGTGGGCGGCGTTATAGTCGGGGCCGAGTACGGTGCCGAAGCGGCGGCAGCCCGATTTGTGCAGCGCGCGGAGGAAATCCTGCGACGACCGGTCGCCCGTCCACCCGCCGTCGAGCATGATGCGGCGCCCGTCGGCGAGCACAAATCCCGAAACATCGATCGCGTTCGAATAGGCGTGCTGCGACAGGCGGCCCGAACGGCCCCCGTAGATGTTGCGGCAGCTATAGGTTCCGAAGGTCTCGATCTTCACGACCTCGGTCCCGAAATATTTCCGTGCGGCGGGCTTCACCGCATATTGCGCCCAGGCCGCAAAATTGCGGGCGAGCGGACAGGTCATCGCGCCGAGCCCCGACACCGGCACGCCGACGTCGAGCAGCTTGATCGAGTCGATCGAGGTACAGCCGCCGCCATGGTCCTGGTTCGGAAGCGGCGTGAAGCGCACGCCGGCCTGTTTGAGGTCGAAGGCGCATTGCTGGGCTTCGGCGCTGGTGAAGGAGGGAGAGCCTATCACTTGCGGGCGGTTCGGCTTGCTTGCCGACGTCCGCTTCCCGCCACCGTTCTTCATCGCCTCGGGCGCCCCGAAACAGGCGGAAAGCGCCAGCGCCACGGTGGCTGCGATCAGGATCCGGGGCTTCAAGAAGGTCGGGATCGGCATAGCCGTCAAATTACCGACGAAATGGTTAACAAGCTGTATACCTTTTCATCGGCTCGTCGAAAATTTCGCGCGGCCCGTGCAATTTGTTTGACAGTTGCGCCCCCGCCCCTAAACGCGGCGCCGGGCCACGCGGTCCCAACGCCGCGCGAGCTCTCTGCAAGGAGAGACTATGATGAGTGAAGTGACGACGCCACAAGTGCGCCCTGCGCGCCCATATTTTTCTTCCGGACCCTGCGCCAAGCCGCCGGTCTGGGACGCCTCCAAAATCGCAACCGAATCACTGGGCCGCTCGCACCGCGCCAAGATCGGGAAGACGCGCCTCGCCTATTGCATCGACTTGATGCGCGAGATGCTGCAGCTCCCCGACACGCACCGCATCGGCATTGTCCCCGGCTCTGACACCGGCGCATTCGAGATGGCGATGTGGACGATGCTCGGCGCCAAGCCGGTGACGACACTCGCGTGGGAAAGCTTCGGCGAGGGCTGGGTCACCGATGCCGCAAAGCAGCTCAAGCTCGACCCGACCGTCATCCGCGCCGATTACGGCCAGCTTCCCGATTTGACCGAGGTCGACTGGTCGAACGACGTGCTCTTCACCTGGAACGGCACCACTTCGGGCGTCCGCGTCCCGAACGGCGACTGGATCGCCGACGACCGCGAAGGGCTGAGCTTTGCCGACGCGACCAGCGCGGTGTTCGCTTACGATCTCCCGTGGGACAAGATCGACGTCGCGACCTTCAGCTGGCAGAAAGTGCTCGGCGGCGAAGGTGGCCATGGCGTGCTGATCCTTGGGCCGCGCGCGGTAGAACGTCTTGAGAATTACACCCCAGCATGGCCGCTGCCGAAGGTTTTCCGCCTCGTCAGCAAGGGTGCGCTTGCCGAGGGCGTGTTCAAGGGCGAGACGATCAACACCCCGTCGATGCTCGCGGTCGAGGATGCGATCTTCGCGCTCGAATGGGCGAAGTCGCTGGGCGGTCTCGACGGGCTGAAAGCCCGCAGCGACGCCAACGCCGCGGCGCTCGACAAGATCGTTTCGGAACGCGAGTGGCTGAGCCACCTCGCCGCCGATCCCGCCAGCCGCTCGAAGACCTCGGTCTGCCTGTCGGTCGCAGGCGCCGACGCGGATTTCATCAAGAAGTTCGCTGGCCTGCTCGAAGCCGAAGGCGCGGCCTATGACATCGCGGGATATCGCGACGCGCCGCCGGGCCTTCGCATCTGGTGCGGCGCGACCGTCGACACTGCCGATATCGAAGCGCTCGGTCCGTGGCTCGACTGGACCTACGCCGAACTCCGCAAATAATTTCCATCGTCATTCCCGCGAAAGCGGGAACCCAGTGCTGCCGTCGCCAACGCTGGAACTGGGTCCCCGCTTTCGCGGGGATGACGAGAGTAGAGGAATAGTGACATGACCGCTCCCAAAGTTCTGATTTCCGACAAGATGGACCCCAAAGCCGCCGCGATCTTCAAGGAGCGCGGCATCGACGTCGACGTCATCACCGGCAAGACCAAGGACGAGCTGATCGCGATGATCGGCGACTATGACGGCCTCGCGATCCGCTCGGCCACCAAGGTCACCGCCGACGTGCTCGCCGCCGCGACGAACCTGAAGGTCGTCGGCCGCGCCGGGATCGGCGTCGACAATGTCGACATTCCCGAGGCGTCGAAGAAGGGCGTCATCGTGATGAACACGCCCTTCGGCAACAGCATCACCACCGCCGAACATGCCATCGCGATGATGTTCGCGCTCGCCCGCCAGATTCCCGAAGCCAACGCCGGGACGCAGGCGGGCAAATGGCCGAAGAACGACTTCATGGGCGTCGAGCTGACCTCGAAGACGCTCGGCCTGATCGGCTGCGGCAATATCGGCAGCATCGTCGCCGAACGCGCGCTGGGCCTGCGCATGAAGGTCGTGGCGTTCGACCCCTTCCTGACCCCCGAGCGCGCGATCGAACTCGGCGTCGAGAAAGCCGATCTCGACACCTTGCTCGCCAAGGCCGATTTCATCACCCTGCACACCCCGCTGACCGACCAGACGCGCAACATCCTTTCGGCCGAAAATATCGCCAAGGCGAAGAAGGGCGTGCGGATCATCAACTGCGCGCGCGGCGGGCTGATCGACGAAGCGGCACTCAAGGACGCGCTGGAGTCGGGCCATGTCGCCGGCGCGGCGCTCGACGTCTTCGCGCAGGAGCCGCCGGCGGCCGACCACCCGCTGTTCAGCGCCCCCAACTTCATCTGCACCCCGCACCTCGGCGCATCGACCGACGAAGCGCAGGTCAATGTCGCGATCCAGGTCGCTGAACAGATTTCGGATTACCTGCTGACCGGCGGCATCACCAACGCGCTCAACGTCCCCAGCCTGTCGGCCGAGGAAGCGCCGAAGCTGCGCCCCTATATGAGCCTCGCCGAAAAGCTCGGCAGCCTTGTCGGCCAGCTCGCCCACGACAATCTGACGACGATCTCGGTCGAGGTCGAGGGCGCCGCCGCCGAACTCAACCTCAAGCCGATCACCGCTGCGGTGCTCACCGGCTTGATGCGCCGCTATTCGGACAGCGTGAACATGGTCAACGCCCCGCACCTCGCGCGCGAACGCGGGCTCGACGTGCGCGAAGTTCGCCATGATCGCGACGGCGATTATCACACGCTCGTCCGCGTCACCGTCGCCACCGAAGCGGGCGACCGATCGGTCGCGGGCACCCTGTTCAGCAACGGCGACCCGCGCCTTGTCGAGATGTTCGGGATCAAGGTCGAGGCCGACCTCGACGGCCACATGCTCTATATCGTCAACGAGGACGCGCCCGGCTTCATCGGCCGCATCGGCACCGCGCTCGGCGAAGCGGGGCTCAACATCGGCACCTTCCACCTCGGCCGCCGTGGCGCGGGCGGCGAAGCGGTGCTATTGCTCAGCCTTGACTCGCCGATGCCCGAACCGCTTCTGTGGCAGCTCTGCCAGCTCCCCGGCGTGAAGACGGTGAAGGGTTTGAAGTTCTAAATCCGCCTTTCAATCCCCGTTCGTGTCGAGCGAAGTCGAGACACTCATCGTCGGTGTATGCTTTCGCGGCATCTCGACTTCGCTCGATGCGAACGGAATTCAGGATTGTTGACTCTCTTCGACCATCCTAAGGCCGCACGCATGACCAAGGCCCCTGCCCTGCTGCCCGAAGGCTTGCGTGACCGCCTCCCCCAACAGGCGGAGGCGGCCTCGCGCGTCACCCGCGCGCTTGTCGATGCCATGCGCGCGCATGGCTATGGCCGCGTTGCACCGCCGCTCGCCGAATTCCGCGAGACGCTCGGCGGCGATGACGAGCGCTCGACGCGCGACCTGCTGCGCTTCACCGATCCGGTGTCGCAGCGCACCCTCGCGCTGCGCCCCGACATCACGCGGCAGGTTGGCCGCATCGCGACCTCGCTGCTCGCCAAGGCGCCCCGCCCGCTGCGCCTCTGCTACGCCGGACAGGTCGTGAAGCTGCGCGCCAGCCAGCTCCGTCCCGCACGCGAGATGCTGCAGGTCGGCGCCGAACTGATCGGCAGCGACAGCGTCGCCGCGGCGCGCGAGATCGTCAGCGTCGCGATCGACGCGCTCGAAGCCGCAGGCATCGGCCCCGTCACGATCGACTTCACCCTGCCCGACGTCGTCGACCTGCTCGCGAACGGCCCCCTTCCGGTGGATGCCGATATCCAGCAGCTCCGCGATGAGCTCGACGCCAAGGACGCTGGCGCGCTGACCCGGCTCGGCGCCGAGGCCTATCTGCCTTTGCTCCGCGCGACCGGCCCCTTCGATCAGGCTATCGCCGACCTGCGTGCCTTCGACATATCGGGTGCGTTGACCGATCGTATCGCCGCGCTCGAAGCGATCGCCGCGCCCATCCGCGACCGCGTCACGCTGACTCTCGACCCCACCGAACGCCACGGCTTCGCGTATCAGAGCTGGTTCGGCTTCCAGATCTTCGTTCCCGGCCAGGGCGACGCAGTCGGACGCGGCGGCGCCTATGCGATCCCGGTGGGCGAACAGGAAGAATCGGCGATCGGCTTCTCGCTCTATCCCGATCCGCTGATCGACGCGGGGCTTGGCGCCGAAAACGACGCCGACCGCCGCATCTTCCTTCCGCTCGGCCACGATCTCGCGCTCGCTGCCAGCCTGCGCGCCGACGACTGGCAGACGGTGGCGGCGCTGTCCGAAACCGACGACGCCCGCGCGCTCGGCTGCGGGTGGCGCCTCGGCCCCGACGGGCCGGTCGAAGTCTAAAAGTCGGAACGTCCGAAGCGCGGGATGCCCTGGTTGACGCCGGGCGGATCGAGCACGGTCAAGTCGAGTTCGACCGCTTTGCCGATCCAGTGCGCCAGCGTCGTATGGTCGGCAAGATCGTCAGCGGTGAGCGGATGAACGAGCGCGCGGAGCCCCGTCGTCTCGATCGCCGCAATCACTGCCGGCGCGGTCTTAGCCAGAAAATGCACCTCATATTGTGCGATCGGATGCGGCCCTGCGGCGCCGTCGGTCAGATCGCCAACGAACAGAATGGCGGGATCTTCACCGAAATCGTCGCGCAGCGCGACGGCGGCGGGCCGCTCGGCTGGATCATAATAGATATGAGCGTGATAGGGAGCGTCGGGGTTGGTCATGGCTTTTCCTCTTGGCTCCGCTCTAATTCGCTCGTCATTGCGAGCGTAGCGAAGCAATCCAGAACGTCCTTACTCTGCTCTGGATTGCTTCGCTACGCTCGCAATGACGATGGCTATTTTCCAAACACCCGCTTCAACCACGCATCGACCGTTGCCGTCGGCGCATAAGCCGGATCGCCGAGACTGCGGTTGATTTCGGCATGGCCCTTTAGCCCTTCGCCGGGAAAGCTGCCGTGCTCGACGCGGCTGCCTCCGGTTTCAAGAGCTGCGCCCAAGGCTTTGGCCTGCCGCACGCCATCGGGACGCTGCACATAGAGCAGCAGGAAGTCCCGCGCATTGGGCGCTGCGGCTTGCTGCGTCGGCGACACCCCTTTTTGCCGCGCCGGATCGGCCCCGAACGCCTGCACATAGGTTTTCTGCATGATCGGCGGACCATCTTTCATCTGCGCCGCCACATCATAGGCCGCCCCGTCGATCGGGATCACGCCGGATATGTCGGCAAAGGACAGGCCCGCGCCCTTCAGATAGCGTTCGTCGGTACCGACCAGCGCGACGAGATGCGCGCCCGCGCTATGCCCCATCAGCACGATGCGCCGCCGGTCGATGCCGAGCATGTTCGCGCGATCGACCAGTGCCTTGACCGCCGCGGTGACATCGGCCGCCTGCTGCTCGACCGTCGCGGCGGGGACGAGGCGATAGTTGATCGAGGCGAAGGCATATCCCTGCGCGGGATAATGCTGCGCCTTGAACCGCCCGGTCGCATTGTCCTTGTCGCCGCGCTTCCATCCACCCCCGTGGACGAAGACGACCAGCGGCGCGGCGCCGCTGTCCCCCGTGGCATGCCAGACGTCGAGCGTCTGAAGCGGGTCGCGGCCATAGGAAATGGTCTCGCCGCCCGGCACTTTCGGCCCGACGTCGGCGCCGATCCCTTGGGCAAGCCGCTCGCGCACCCGTTCGCGCATCGTCTCGCGTGCATCGGCGAAGGGTCCGGGCACCATGATGCTCGCCACCGCAAAGGCGGCAACGCCCGCATATCCGATCCAGTTTCGCTGCGTCATCGATTGTCTCCCTTGTCCCGGCGGGCGCCCTTCTGAGCCGGATTTGTCGCAAAAACTTGCCACCATGCCTTGCCTCTCCGGCCAAATCCGCTAAGGCCGCGCCGGGCTTTGCACGATCGGTTTTTGGGCCCGCTCAGCAGGACAGCATCATGGCAAATGTTACCGTCATCGGGTCGCAATGGGGCGACGAGGGCAAGGGCAAGATCGTCGACTGGCTCGCCAGCCGCGCCGATGCCGTGGTGCGCTTTCAGGGCGGTCACAATGCCGGCCATACGCTCGTCGTCGGCGAGCAGGTGTACAAGCTGTCGCTGCTCCCCTCGGGCATCGTCACCGGCACGCTGTCGATCATCGGCAATGGCGTCGTGCTCGACCCGTGGGCGCTGCGCGACGAGATCACCAAGCTGCGCGGTCAGGGCGTTGCCATCAACCCCGAGAATTTCGCGATTGCCGACAATTGCGCGCTGATCCTGCCCTTCCACCGCGATCTCGACGCCTTGCGCGAAACCGCGGCGGGTGCAGGCAAGATCGGTACCACCGGGCGCGGCATCGGCCCGGCCTATGAAGACAAGGTCGGCCGCCGCGCGATCCGCGTCTGCGACCTTGCGCATCTCGACAAGCTCGATCCGCAGCTCGACCGCCTGACCGCGCATCACGACGCATTGCGCGCAGGTTTCGGCGAGCCGCCGATCGACCGCGAACGGCTGATCGCCGACCTCACCGAAATCGCCGACTATGTCCTCGAATATGCCCAGCCCGTCTGGAAGCGCCTGAAGAAGGTCCGCAAGGCCGGCGCGCGCATCCTGTTCGAGGGCGCGCAAGGCGTGCTGCTCGACGTCGATCACGGCACCTACCCCTTCGTCACCAGCTCGAATACCGTCAGCGGCACCGCCGCATCGGGCTCGGGCCTCGGCCCCGGCGCCGTCGGCTTCGTGCTCGGCATCGCCAAGGCCTATACGACGCGCGTCGGCAGCGGCCCTTTCCCGACCGAACTCGAGGACGAAATCGGCCAGAAACTCGGCGAACGCGGTCATGAATTTGGCACCGTCACCGGCCGCAAGCGCCGCTGCGGCTGGTTCGACGCCGTGCTCGTGCGCCAGAGCTGCGCGGTGTCGGGCGTCACCGGCGTCGCGCTCACCAAGCTCGACGTGCTCGACGGCTTCGACACGATCCGCATCTGCACCGGCTATCGCCTGCGCGGCAAGATCCTCGATTATTTCCCGAGCCACGCCGCCGATCAGGCCGAGGTCGAGCCAATCTACGAGGAAATGGACGGTTGGCACGAATCGACCGCAGGCGCGCGCAGCTATGCCGACCTGCCGGCGCAGGCGATCAAATATATCCAACGCGTGCAAGAACTGATCGAAACCCCGATCGCGCTGGTGTCGACCAGCCCCGAGCGCGAAGACACGATCCTGATCCGCGATCCCTTCAGCGACTGAGGAAAGCGCCGGTCGTCCCGTGGACGCGGCAGCCGGGCGCAATCAGGCCCGCCGTCACTGAACTGCCATCCGCAGCGCTTAGTTGGCTATGGATGACAAGCCGCGACCCGACGCACTTTCTCGCGCGTCCCGATATCTATGACGCCCTGCCGCGTCCGGCGCGCGAGCGACTGGAAGTCGTCGCCTTTGGCGCCCTCCAGTGGCCATGGCTGTTGCGGTCGCTATGGGGCGGACGAAAGGCGGAAAAAGCCGCGTTGCTCCGCCGCCTCGACCTTGCCGACGATGCCCTGCCGCATCTCGGTAGCTGGAAGGCCGACACGCGTTTCCTGTCGCATATCGTCGATGCGATCGAAGAACTGCGCCCAGCGGTCGTCGTCGAACTGGGCTGTGGGGCGAGCAGCCTCGTCATCGCCAAGGCGCTCGCGAAATTCGGCGGCGGACGGTTCATAAGCTTCGATCAGCATCAGGAATTCGTCACCTCCACGGCGCGCTGGCTCGCCAGTCAGGGCATATCCGCGGACCTCCGCCACGCGCCGCTCGGGCTGCCGCCCGGCGAGTGGCCCGGTCTTTGGTACCAACTTTACGACGTGCCCAGCGACATCGGTATGCTCGTGATCGACGGCCCGCCCTGGGCCTTGCATCCGCTGGTGCGCGGCGCGGCCGAATCGCTTTTCCCGCGGCTTGCGGACGGCGCGCGAATCCTGCTCGACGACGCGGCGCGGCCAGGCGAACGCCTCGTCGCGCGACGCTGGCAGAAACGCTGGCCGCAGATCGATTTCGCGTTCGACCGGTCGGGCACAAAGGGCACGCTCATCGGCCGTATGCCACGCGGCTGACATCGCGCAACGAAGAGCCTAGGGTGCCGGCGACGCCAATCGATCAAGGTGAGCCCATGTCGCGCCAAATCCTCGTCTTCTATGGCAGTTATCGCCGCGACCGGCAGGGCGTCAAACTCGCGCGCTGGCTCGTCGATGCAATCGGCGCACGCGGCGACAGCGCCGAGCTCATCGACGCCAAGGCGGTCGATCTGCCGATGCTCGACCGCATGTACAAGGAATATCCGAAGGGCGAGGCGCCGGCGGAGATGGAGGAACTCGCGGGCAAGATCCGCGCCGCCGATGGCTTCCTGTTCGTCACCGGCGAATATAATTGGGGGCCACAGCCCGGCCTCAAGAATTTGACCGACCATTATCTGGAGGAATGGTTCTGGCGCCCCGCGGCGATCGCCTGCTACTCAGCGGGCTCTTTCGCCGGAGTACGGTCGATGATGGGGTGGCGCGACATTTTGGGCGAGATGGGGATGGCGGTCATCTCGTCGATCCTGCCCGTCGCGCGCATCGGCAAGGCCTTTGATGGCGACGGCCTACCCGCAGGCGACGAGGGCAGGCAGCTCGAACGGTTGTTCCCGCGCTTCGCCGACGACCTCAACTGGTGGATCGACGCCGCCAAGACGCAGCGCGCCAAGGTCGATCCGCCCTATTAACCCGACTTGAGTTCGGCGGCGAGGCGCAGGCTGGCGCGCCAGAAGAAGAAGGCGGGGATCAGGCCGAGCCACGCGGCACCGTAGAGGACGTAGCGCACGCTTTCCTCGCCATAGGTCGGCGCAAGCGCGTCCGACAGCACGCCGAACAGGAACGGTCCGAAGCCGAGCCCTATCAGATTCTGTCCGAACAGCATTATCGACGCGGCGACCGCGCGCGCCTGCGGCCGCACCAGCCCCTGTACGCAGGCATAGGCGGGACCATAATAGGCCGAGTTGAGGATGGTCGGCACGATCAGGAGCGCGACCGCGACGCGCCAATCGGCCATCTGATAACCGAGAAAGAGGATCGGGGCGCCGATGGCCATGCCATAGGCTGGCAAGGTCAGGATATGCCGCTTGTCGCGCTTGCCGTAGACGTCGGCGCATTTCCCGCCGAGCCAGGTGCCGAACACCCCTGCCAGCCCCAGCACGACCGCCATCGACAATCCCGCTTCAGTCGTCGACAGACCGTGGCTGCGAATGAAGAAGCTGATCGTCCACAGCGCCTTGCCATAGCCGAGGAAG
The DNA here is from genome assembly GCF_035930445.1 of Sphingopyxis chilensis. Taxonomy (NCBI): domain Bacteria; kingdom Pseudomonadati; phylum Pseudomonadota; class Alphaproteobacteria; order Sphingomonadales; family Sphingopyxidaceae; genus Sphingopyxis; species Sphingopyxis chilensis. The sequence goes on from NZ_CP142394.1 coordinate 2,665,722, forward strand.
GCGGTGACCGAGGCCGCGATCAATATGTAGACGAAAGCGCGCGAGGAGAGGATTTCGCGCATTGCCTCGCGCGCGGGAAGCTGCGCTGGCGAAGCGGTTGCCGCCGCCTCGGCCGGCCGGTGGTGGCGTGGTTCGCGCATCAGGAACAGCACCGCAAGCGCAAGCAACAGACCGGGCGCCCCGACAAGCATCAATGCGATACGCCAGCCGTAAAGATCGTTCACGATCCCGCCGAGTATCAGCCCGAGCAGCGAACCGATCGGCACGCCGAGTCCGTAAAACGCGATCGCCGACGATCGTTTTTCGGGCGCGACGCTGTCCGAAATCAGCGAATGCGCGGCGGGCGTGCACCCTGCCTCGCCCACGCCCACGCCGATACGCGCGAGGAGCAATTGCACGAAATTCTGCGCGAGGCCGCACACCGCAGTCATCGCCGACCAGATGGCGAGCGCGAGCGCGATCAGCCGGACGCGGTTCGTTCCCTCCTTGTCGGCATAGCGCGCGATCGGGATACCGAGCAGCGCATAGAAGACGGCGAATGCGGGACCGGCCAGCAGGCCGAGTTCGGTGTCCGAAAGCCCCAGATCGCCCTTTATCGGTTCGGCAAGGATATTGACGATCTGCCGGTCGAGGAAATTGAAGATATAGACGATCAGCAGGATCCAGAGCATCGTCCGCGTCTGCGCGGAAACACCGGTGTCGGCGATCGAAGCGATGCCCGGGGTCGGAACGGCCTTGTCAGTCATTTATCTCTCCCGCCGCCATCGGAGCAGACCGGAGGGACCGGTGTCAACGTCCTTGCGGCGCGCGAAAAATGCCGGTGCGCTATTGCCGTTACGGCGGCCGCCGTGCGACGCCTGGAAAAATTTTCGCCGATCAGCGCCGGCCGGCTATCGCCGCAGCGCGATCAGTGATGGTCGCGCGGCCGCTTCCGGTCCATATTCTCCAACTCGAGCAATTCCATCGGGACATGGATCGCGCGCACCGCCAGCCGGACCTCGACGAGGAACAGGATCAGCGAGACGAGCAGCAACAGCATCGCGGCCGCAAAGGCCCAGGAAGCGGCGACGCCGAGGTTGGCGCCGGTGAAGGCCTGCGTGAACAACAGCGCGACGAGCAGGCAGACGACGATACCGCAGGCGACGGCGGAGAGGATCGAATTGTTGATGATCCCCATTCTCCGGTCGGCTATGCGCAGTTCCGCAACGATGCGGTCATGCTCCAGGCCTTCGGTCTCGGCCCACCGCTCCATCAAATTGCGCGAGCGGTCGACGACGCGCGCCAGCCGGCCCGCGATGACGTTGAGCAGACTGCCGGTCGCCACCAGCAGGAACACCGGCGTGACCGACAGCTGGATCGTCTGCGCGATGGCGCTCGCGTCGGGAGTCACCTAGGCGCCACCGCCCGCCGCGACCGACGGTGTGTTCACGCCGTGCATTGCAAGGAATTTGCGGACATTGCGCGCCGCCTGCCGGATGCGTTGTTCATTCTCGACCATCGCGATGCGGACATAGCCTTCGCCGTCCTCGCCATATCCGACGCCGGGGGCGACCGCGACCTTGGCATGGGTCAGCAGCTGCTTCGAAAATTCGAGGCTGCCCATCTCTTTCAGCGCCGGCGGCAGCGGCGCCCAGGCGAACATCGACGCGGGCGGGCTCGGGATGTCCCAGCCGGCGCGTGCGAAGCTTTCGACCATCACGTCGCGGCGCTTCTGGTAGAGTTCGCGGTTCTTGGCGACGATATCCTGCGGCCCGTTGAGCGCCGCGCAGGCCGCGGCCTGGATCGGCGTGAAGGCGCCATAGTCGAGGTAGGACTTCACGCGCGTCATCGCCGCGATCAGCCGCTTGTTGCCGACCGCAAAGCCCATGCGCCAGCCCGCCATCGAGTATGTTTTCGACATCGAGGTGAATTCGATCGCGACATCCTTCGCGCCCGGCACCTGCAGGATCGAGGGGGTCGGATTGCCGTCGTAGTAGAGTTCCGAATAGGCAAGGTCCGAAAGCACCCAGACCTTGTTCTCCTTCGCCCAGGCGACGAGCCGCTCGTAGAAGGCAAGATCGACGGCTTCGGCGGTCGGGTTCGACGGATAGTTGACCACGAGGATCGACGGACGCGGCACAGTGAAGGCCATCGCACGATCGAGCGCGCGCCAGTAATTCTCGTCGGGGGTCGTCGGGACGCTGCGGATCGTCGCACCCGCGATGATGAAACCGAACGTATGGATCGGATAGCTGGGGTTCGGCGCGAGCACGACGTCGCCGGGGCCGGTGATCGCGGTTGCAAGGCTCGCAAGCCCTTCCTTCGATCCCATCGTCACCACGACCTCGCTCTCGGGATCGAGTTCGACGTTGAAGCGGCGGCCGTAATAATTCGCCTGCGCGCGGCGCAGTCCCGGGATGCCCTTCGACTGCGAATAACCGTGCGCGTCGGGTTTCATCGCCACTTCGCACAATTTTTCGATCACATGCGCGGGCGGCGGCAGGTCAGGATTGCCCATCCCCAGGTCGATGATGTCCTCTCCCGCGGCGCGGGCGGCCGCACGCATCGCATTCACTTCGGCGATGACGTAGGGCGGCAGGCGCTTGATGCGATAGAATTCATCTTCAGACATGGGAAACTAGAACAACTCCTTTGCGTTAGATTCTGGAAGGATGCGAACGGCGCCTCGCCAGCCGCATCCTGGCTTGTTATAGGCATTATATCGGCACTGGCCAGCAGGAACGAGCATGAGCGATACGGGTAAGGACGATACAACCGAAGCGCCGAATCCCTTCATGCCGTCACCCGATGACCTACAGCATTGGGCGAGCGTCTTGGGCCGCGCACAGCAGATGATGCTCGAATACGCCCTGGGCCAGGCGAACCAGGGCAACAGCGCCGCGGCGAGCCTGTTCGACCCCACAAGCTGGCTGCAAAATCCGACGACGCAGCTATGGGCCGAACAATCTTCGAAGATGTGGGAACAGGGCGTGACCTTCTGGACTTCGCTGGCGACGATCCAGCCGTCTTTCGCACCCGATGCCGACGCGCCGAAAGACAAGCGCTTCACCGATCCCGACTGGACCGCCAACCCGGTCTTCGCACTGATCCGCCAGACCTATGGCCTGCTCGCCGAGCAATTGCTGGCGACCACCCGCACGATGCAGGGACTCGACGAACATGCGCGCGCGAAGATGGAGTTTGCCGCGAAGAATATGACCGAGGCACTGGCGCCCTCGAACCTTGCGATCACCAATCCCCAAGTGATCAAGCGCGCGGTCGAGACGCGCGGCGAAAGCCTGCTCAAGGGTTTGAAGCATATGCTGACCGACCTGTCGCGCGGGCAACTCTCCCATGTCGACCCCGACGCGTTCGAGGTCGGGGTCAATATCGCCACGACGCCGGGCAAGGTCATCCACGAGACCGACCTCTATCAGTTGATCCACTATGCGCCGACGACGAAGGAGGTTTTCACCGTACCGCTCGTCATCTTCCCGCCGTGGATCAACCGCTTTTACATCCTCGACCTCAACCCCGCGAAAAGCTTCGTCGCCTGGGCGGTCGAACAGGGGCTCAGCGTTTTCATGGTGTCGTGGAAATCGGCCGACGCGTCGATGAGCGAAATCGTGTGGGACGATTATATCGCGGCGCAGGTCGATGCGATCGACACCGTGCGCGAGTTGCTCGACGTTCCGCACGTCCACAGCATCGGCTATTGCGTCGCAGGCACGACCCTCGCCGCCACGCTTGCGATGCTGTCGGCGCGCGGCGAGGCGGACAAGGTCAAGTCGGTGACCTTCTTTACCGCGCAGGTCGATTTCGAGCTGGCGGGCGACCTCAAGATGTTCGTCGACGAAAGCTATCTGACGCTGCTCCAGCAGCTTTCGTCCGGCGGTTTCCTCGACGGGCGCTACATGGCCGCGACCTTCAACAGCTTGCGCGGGCGCGACCTCATCTGGAATTATGTCGTCGGCAATTATCTGCTCGGCAACGACTATCCGCCGTTCGACCTGCTCTATTGGAACGGCGATGTAACCAACCTGCCTGCCAAGTGGCACCGCCAATATCTGGTCGACCTCTATCGCGACAATCGCATGGTCATCCCGAACAGCCTGTCGGCGATGGGGACGCCAATCGACCTCAAGAAAATCGTGACCCCCGCCTATATCCAGGCCGGGCGCGAGGACCATATCGCGCCGCTCGCCAGCGTGTGGCGGTTGATGGACCATCTCGCGGGCCCCAGGACCTTCCTCCTCGCAGGATCGGGCCATATCGCGGGCGTGGTGAACCCGCCCGCGGCGGGCAAATATCAATATTGGACCGGCGACAATGGCGCCGCGACGCTCGACGATTTTATTGCGGGAGCGAGCGAGACCAAGGGCAGCTGGTGGCCGCACTGGATCGGCTGGATCGCCGAGCAGGACGACGCGAAAACCGCCGTCAAAGGCGGCCGCATTCCTGGAAAAGGCAAGAAAAAGGCGATCGAGGATGCGCCCGGCCGCTACGTCAAACAGCGGTAATATCCGGCGAATATATTGCTTTCGGACCGGCGCTGCAGCATTTTTGTGCACCGCACAAATTTTCTCTTGAAATCGCCGATCCACTCCTATATTGTGCAGTGCAACATAAAGGAGTTGTCCCGATGGCTACCAAGATGGATAGTGCCGAAAAGGCTTTCGAAGCCGCGACGCTGGAAACCGCCGCCAAGCCGGTGGCCGCTCCTGTCGCTCCGGCTGAAGCTGCGCCCGCGGCGAAGGCCCCGGCGCCCGTGAAAACCAAGACTGTCGCGGCGAAAGCCAAGCCGGTCCAAAAGAAAGCCGCAAAGCCGGCAGCCAAGAAGGTCGCCCCGAAGAAGGCGGCCGCGAAGACCATTGCCCCCAAGGCCGCCCTGAAAACCTCGGCGACTGCGCCGAAGCCGGCCGCCGTCACCACCAAAGGATTCAAGACCATGAACGACACCGTCAAGAAATTCGCCGACGAAGCGAAGACCCGCGCCGAAGCCCTGACCGCCGACTTCAACGAGAAGGCCAAGGAAGCCATGGCGAAGACCAGCAAGATGGCCGAAGAGGCCGTCGAGTTCAACAAGGCGAACATCGAAGCCCTCGTCGAATCGGGCAAGATCGCTGCCAAGGGCATCGAAACGCTCGGCCAGGAAGGCGTCACCTATGCTCGCAAGAGCTTCGAAGACACGACCGCCGCGCTGAAGGGCTACACCGCCGTCAAGACACCGGCCGACTTCTTCAAGCTTTATGCCGAAAACAGCAAGAAGGCGTTCGACGCCGCTGTTGCGCAGACCTCGAAGACCAGCGAACTCGTCGTCAAGCTGACGAACGAAAGCTTCGCGCCGATCTCGAACCGCGTTTCGGTCATCACTTCGAAGATGAAGGCCGCCTGAGGCGCTTTCACCTTCCACCGTTGGCGCGGGCACTTCCCCCTCCTCTCCCCGCCTGCGCCGACACCCCAAAGGCCGCTCGCTTCCTCAGGAAGCGGGCGGTTCTTGTTTTTGGCGCTACCGCTGGCGAACAAGAGGTTAAAATCGGCGACCGCGCCTCTTGCGCTTCGCCCGCCGCTTGCGATATTCCTGCCCATGATGTTTCCAGTTTCGACCATCCATCCGGTCCGCGCCATGGCGGACAAGGACGACGGCGCACCCGGCAGCCCCGGCGTCGGCATTGCGACGCGTACCCGCGCGAAGGCCAAGAAGCCCTCGATGTACAAGGTGCTGCTGCTCAACGACGATTATACGCCGATGGAATTCGTCGTGATGGTGCTGCAGCGTTTCTTCAACATGGACATCGAACAGGCGACGCAGGTGATGCTGCATGTCCACCAGCAGGGCGTCGGCGTGTGCGGCGTGTTCAGCTATGAAGTCGCCGAAACCAAGGTGAACCAGGTGATGGACGCGGCGCGGCAGAACCAGCATCCGCTGCAATGCACGCTGGAAAAGGCCTGATCAGCCCCCCTTGGCCGCCTGCTCGGCGCTGAGCGCCGCAGAGGGCTCCCCCTTCAGATCGCCGTAGCGCAATAGCTCGCCGCATCCGGGGCAGACGGTCGCCGTCCCGACGTCGGCGCCGCAAGCGCGATGGGTATAGCGCATGGCCGGACCCGACCCCGTTTCATCCTCTTCATAGGCCCAGCGTTCGGCCCAGTTGCGCATCGCATAGAGGACGTCGAACAGGTCCTTGCCCTTCGCGGTCAGCCGATATTCGTGGCGTGGCGGCCGCTCCTGATAGGCATGGCGCTCGACCACCCCTTCCTTTTCCATCAGCTTCAGTCGCGCCGAGACGAGCTGGGGACCGAGCCCCGTGTTCGCGGCGATCGCCTCGAACCGCCGTCGCCCGAAAAACAGGTCGCGCAGGATCAACAGCACCGCACGGTCGCCGAGCAATTCCGCCGAACGCCCGACGGGGCAGAAAGTATCCGACAGGTCTGCGCGTTTAGGCATAGACCGTCCTTCATTCCCGTCATTGCGAGCGAAGCGAAGCAATCCAGAGCGGTTTACGCCACTCTGGATTGCTTCGCTTCGCTCGCAATGACGACGTTCTTGCACGCAACCTCAAAAGCTCCTTTCGAATCCTCAAAATCCTCTTGTCACTATGATTATCATAGTTACTATGCGGCGCAAGAGGAGAGTCGCCCATGCCCCATCCCGCAGCCGTCATCATCGGAGCCGGCGACGCCACCGGCGGGGCGATCGCGCGCGCCTTTGCGGCGGAAGGCCTCACCGCCTGCGTCAACCGCCGCGAACGCAACGCCGAGCAACTGGAAGCGCTGGCGCAATCGATCCGCGATGACGGGCGGAAGGCGCGCGCCTTCCCCGGCGACGCCCGCGACGAACAGGCGATGATCCAGCTCTTTGACCAGGTCGAGGCGGAGGTCGGTCCGGTCGAGGTCGCGGTGTTCAATATCGGGGCCAATGTGAACTTCCCGATCGCCGAAACAACGCTGCGCGTTTACACCAAGGTCTGGGAGATGGCGTGCCTCGGCGGTTTCCTGATGGGCCGCGAGGCCGCGAAGCGCATGACCCCACGCGGCCGCGGCACGATCATCTTCACCGGCGCGACGGCAAGCCTGCGCGGCGGGTCGGGTTTCGCCGCCTTCTCGGGCGCCAAGGGGGCGCTCCGCATGCTCGCGCAATCGATGGCGCGCGAACTGGGGCCAGAGGGCATTCACGTCGCGCACACGGTCATCGACGGCGCGATCAACACCGAATTCATCAAGGGCCGCCATCCCGATTTCGAACATGCCAAGGCGGAGGATCTCATCCTGAACCCCGATGCCATCGCCGCCAATTATGTCATGCTGCACAAGCAGCCCAAAAGCGCGTGGACGCACGAACTCGACCTTCGCCCTTGGGGAGAAAAATGGTGACCAAAACGCTCGAACTCATTTTCGATTTCGGCAGCCCCAATGCCTATCTGTCGATGAAGGCGCTTCCCGACCTGCTCGACCGCACCGGCGCCGACCTGATCATCACGCCATGCCTTTTGGGCGGCATCTTCAAGGCGACGGGCAACAAGGCGCCGATGGTCCAATATGCAGATGCGCCAGCGAAGCTCGCTTATGAAAACCTCGAGATACGACGCTTCATCGCGAAGCACGGCCTCGTCAAATTCCGTATCAACCCGCACTTCCCGGTCAATACGCTGACGATCATGCGCGGTGCGATCGTTGCCGACGACGAAGGCAATCTCGACGACTATGTCGACGCGGTGAACCACGCGATGTGGGAGGACGGCCTCAAGATGGACGACCCGGAGGTGATCGCGGCCTTTCTGTCGGAGAACGGCTTCGATGGCCATGCCCTCCTCGCGCGCACGCAGGAGCCCGAGATCAAGGCGAAGCTTGTGCAAAACACCGAAGCTGCGGTCGCGCGCGGCGTGTTCGGCATCCCGACCTTTTTCGTCGGCGGCGAGATGTATTTCGGCAAGGACCGCCTTGCACAGGTCGAAGAAGCGCTGGCCTAGGCCTGTGCCGCCGGCGGCGGTCGCCCCGCAACCAGGATTCCGGCGACGATCAGCGCCAGCCCGGCGATGTGGAACAGGTGCAGCGCCTCGCCGAGGAACAGCATGGCGAGCCCCGCGCCCATCAGCGGCATCACATTCATATATTGCCCCGTCGCCGCCGACCCGATCAGCTCGACCCCCCGATTGAAGAAAAGATAGGCGAGGAAGGACGGAAAGATCGAAACATAGGCGATCGCGAGCGCGCTGCCCGCCGCCGGAACGATCAGCCGCCCCGACCAGAGTTCGTGCGCGTAAAAGGGCGCGATCACCATGATCCCCACCCCAATCGATGCCGCAAGAAAGCTGAGCGGGTGCACCGCGGGACGGCGACGGAGCAGCACCGAATAGAGCGCCCAGATAAGCACCGCGCCGCCGATGATCGCGTCGCCGATATTGAGCCGGAGCCCCCACAGCATCGCGGGATCGCCGCGCGCGATGATCGCGAGCACGCCGGCGAGCGAAATGACCACGCCCGCAATTTGGCGCAGGTTCGTCCGGTCGCCCAGAACCACCGCGCCGACAACAAGCACAAGCGCCGGCAGCGCCGACTGGATCAACATCGAATTGAGCGCGGTCGTGCTCTGCAGGCCCGTGTAGAGCAGGATGTTGAACGAACCGATCGCCAGCGCGCCGAGCAGCGCGACGATCGGCCAGTTCGCGCGCAGCACGGGCCAGTCGCGCTTCAGGTGCGGCCATGCGAGCGGCAGCAGAAGCAAGAGCGCGAACGTCCAGCGCCAGAAGGACAAGGCGGCCGGCGGCACCAGGTCGCGCGCCGCGCGGCCGACGATCGAATTGCCGGCCCAGAACAGCGCGGTGACGGTGAGCAGCGGATAGGCCCGCGACCAGATCGCCGCGGCGGGCCCGCCATCCTTCATCATTCAGCCATGCTCCGCCTTCACCCGAAATCCGTCACCGGATAGCGGAACCCCGCTTCCTGTCTAGGTGAAGTCGAGCTGGATGATGTCTTTCGGTGTCGCGCGGCAGTACATTTCAACCTGCTTCGCCCCGTCGGGATAGGTCGCGGTCATCGTCGCGCGGATGCGCCAGCCGCCATTGCCCTGCTCGAGCGAGATCAGCTTGTCATAGGACAGCCGCGTCCCGCCGGTGATCCCGATCTGCCGCGCCGCATCGTTCATGCAATTCTGCACCGACGGCCGCGACGCGCTCGGCAGGCCGCCGAGATTGGCGCTGAGCGTCGCGGGGCCCCGGGGCGGATGCGTCGTCGCGCTTTCCTCGGCCGTGCCGTCGGCCTTTTTCTTCTTCTGGCTCGCGAGCAGCGCGAGCAGCCCGCCCGCGACGACGATGCCGCCGATGATCAGGCCGGTGCTCGGCCCCTTGTCCTTGTCCTTTTCGGGCGGTCGCGTGTTGCGATATCCATAACCGAACTCGGCGCGGCAGCCCTTGTCGACCCAGATATAATCGCCCGTATAGCCCCATTGCCGTCCGGCGTTGCACTTGCCCGCGATCTTGCGCGTCAACTCGACGCGATTGCCGGTGCGGGCGTTGCACTGCTGATACCGCCTGTCCCGCGATTCGCATTTTATCGTGCCCGCGAAATCATAGCCCGGGTAGCCACCTCCCCCGCCATAGCCATAACCGAATTCGGCGCGGCATCCGCCCGAAACCCAGATCCGGTCGGCGTCGAAGCCCCAGTCGCGCCCCTTCGAACAACGCCCGCCGATCACGCGGATCAGGTCGACGCGATTGCCGGTCCGCACGCGGCAGCTTTGCTGGCGATTGGCATAGGATTCGCAGCGGATCGTGCCTTCATATCCCGATCCATAGCCCGGCTGCGTCGGTGGCGGCGGGTAAGGCAGGGTCGTCGCCTGCCCAAGCGCCGGGACGGCCATTTGCGATGCGATGAGCGACGCCGCCGTGACGGCCGTAACGACAGGATTCCGCATGCCCTTTTCTCCCCTGATGAACTGCGACTTCTGCAACCCTCGCTTCCTTGATTTCGTCGCTGATAATTTCACAATTTCCCTTCGCGCGCCATGATCAAAGCGCGGCACAAGCACGACGACTTAACCATGCTTTCCTTATTTCGCCGGATCGATTATTTTGGCGTCTCTTCCCCGGGTCGCACCATTGCAGGGGATCCGACCATGACCACTTCGATCATCGACGGCCATATCGAAGCCGCCGACCTCAAACGCGCCCGCGGCGGGCTCAGCGTTTTCCGCAGCATCACCTTTCAACAGGACGGCATTGGCCCGCGAACGATCCGCAATGCGGTGGTGAAGGACAATGTTGCCGCCGAACTTGTCGCCGGGGCGCGTGGTCGCTTCTATCTCTACAACGCCTTCGACCTCAAAGGCGTCCATGGCATCCGCACCCCCGATGGGCGCGATATCTATGGCTTTCCGGGCAACAACCAAAAGCTGTTCCTGATCCTGGGTCTCGTCAACATCGTGTGGATCGCACTGATCGTCGCGACGCGGGGCGGCGTTCCGCTGCTTGGCGTCGCGCTGCTGATCCTTGCGATCGTCGGCTATATCTTCATAGGCAAAGGGCAGCGCGAGGCGCAGGAACAGTTCGACGGCGATGCGGGCTATCGCTCGACATAGCTAGTCCGCTTGCGCCGCTTCGCGCATGCGCTAAAGACGCGGGATGGATCAAATCGTCATTCGCGGCGGCCAGCGACTCAAGGGCCGTATCCCCATCTCTGGCGCCAAGAATGCGGCGCTCACCTTGTTGCCGTGCGCGTTGCTTACCGACGAGCCGCTGACCTTGCGCAACCTGCCGCGCCTCGCCGATGTTGACGGTTTCGGCCATCTGCTCAACCAGCTCGGCTGCTCGACGACGATCGAGGGATCGCGACCCGAAGATTTCGGCCGCGTGATGACCGCCCGCGCGACGACGCTGACCTCGACCGTCGCGCCCTATGACATCGTGCGCAAGATGCGCGCGTCGATCCTCGTGCTCGGCCCGCTGCTCGCGCGCGCGGGCGAAGCGACCGTATCGCTGCCCGGCGGCTGCGCGATCGGCAACCGCCCGATCGACCTGCACCTGAAAGCGCTCGAAGCCTTTGGCGCCGAGATCGAGTTGGCTTCGGGCTATGTTAAGGCCGTCGCCCCCGGCGGGCGCCTTGCCGGCGGCAAGTTCACCTTCCCCGTCGTGTCGGTTGGCGCGACCGAAAATGCCGTCATGGCGGCGGTGCTCGCCAAGGGGACGTGCGTGCTCGAAAACGCGGCGCGCGAGCCCGAGATCGTCGACCTGTGCAACTGCCTCGTCGCGATGGGCGCGCATATCGAGGGTATCGGCACCGAAACGCTGACGATCGAGGGCGTCGACCGCCTGCACGGCGCGACCTACCGTGTCATGGCCGACCGCATTGAGGCGGGCAGCTACGCCTGCGCCGCCGTCATCACCCAAGGCGACGTCGAACTGGTCGGCGCCAAGGCCGACGAAATGGACGCGACGCTCGCCGCGCTCCGCGAAGCCGGCGCGACGGTCGAACCGACCAAGGCCGGCATCCGCGTCGCGATGGACGGTCGCGCCGGGCCCGTCACGCTTTCGACCGCGCCCTATCCCGGTTTCGCGACCGACATGCAGGCGCAATTCATGGCGATGGCGACGCTCGGCACAGGGGCATCTTTGTTCACCGAGACGATCTTCGAGAACCGCTATATGCACGTCCCCGAGCTGACGCGCATGGGCTGCGACATCCAGGTCAAGGGCCGCACCGCGATCGTGCGCGGGGTCGATCACCTCGTCGGCGCGCCGGTGATGGCGACCGACCTGCGCGCCTCGATGAGCCTGATCATCGCCGGTCTCGCCGCCCAGGGACAGACCGAAGTCAACCGCGTCTATCACCTCGATCGCGGATATGAGCGGCTCGAGGAAAAGCTGCAGGCGGTCGGCGCCGATATCGAACGGATCAGCGCGGGGTAAGCCGCTCGGCGCGGCCATAGGTGCCGCGCACATCCCCCTTGATCCAGTCGCCGAGCAATTTGAGATAACCGTCGGTGATGCGCGTCACGCTGCGCGACCCGTCGGCGGCGGTCGTGAATTCGAACATGCCATGGTCGGTGCCGGGGAAAAGGTAGACGTCGAAGGGCTTGCCTTCTTTCGCCAGCCCGAGCAGCGCGGCGCGCGTCGTTTCGATCGGCGCCTCGCGATCCTCGCCCGCGAGCACCCACAGCAGCGGGGTATCGAGTTTCCGCAAGGCCCCGACCGCGTCATAGTCCCAGATCAACTCGAGATTGTCGAAGCGCGCGCGGCCGATCCGCTTCAGTTCGTCGTTCGACATTCGCGCAATCGCGCCGCTATATTCGCCTTCGATCGTTGCCGCCCACGGCTTGTCCGCCATTTCACGCCGCACCGCGTCGAGCGCGTCATAGCCGGTGCGGAAATCGGAGAGGAGCAATCCCGACGTCACCTGCGATAGCCGGTTGACCAGCGCCTCGGCGTCCTTGCCCAGCCCCGCCGCGCGCACTTCGGACACCATCTGCTCGCGGTCCTCCTCGATGGGCGAGGCGACGAGACCGAAGCCGACGGTCACGAAGTCGGCTTTGGTCAGCGTCGCGGCCAGCGGAGCGACCCAGCCGCCCTGGCTGCCGCCAAAAAAGCCCGCGCGGCCGAACCGGCCAGCCGTCATCTTCCGCGCCTGTTCAAGCGCATGCGCCGCATCGGCGGCGAGCAGTTCGAAATTCTGCGTATATTCGCCTTCGGATCCGCCCGTGCCGCGCTTGTCGTAGACGAAAACCGAAATCCCCTGCGCCGCCATCGTATAGCCATAAAGGCCGCCGATCGGCGAACTGCGTTCGGACCCGTGGACCATCACGACGAGCGGCCGCTTTGCCTCGGCGCCGGGCGGTTCGATCAACATGCCCGTCATCTTCGTACCCACGCTGTCGAAGGTCGCTGGCGTCTCGCGGAAAGCAATGGGCTGCCAAGCCGTGCCTTTCACCGTCACCTGACCGGCACCGCAAGCCAGCGGCGCATTCGCGTCAGAGGTGAGGCCGCGCCGGCCGTCACGGAACAGGTAGCGTAGCCCCGGCGCGGGAATCGTCGGGAGCTTGGCAAGAACAACGAAATCGCCGTCGGGGGCGGCATAGGTGCCCGGCGTGCAAAGGGTTTGCGCAAGAACCGGCGAGGCCGGAAGCGCGGCGAGGAGCAAAAGCGTGCTGGCGAATATCTTCATACCGCCGTATTATTACGACAACACAGCCATGGCAACTAGTCCTGCGGCTGCACGGGCAACGAAACCGTATTCCCGCTCACCGATGGCCGCTCGGGCCGTTTCGCGACCGCAATCACCAGCCCGATCAGCGCGACCATACCACCGGCGATCGACAGTGCGGCCCAGCGATAGCCTTCAAACGCGGTCGAAAAGCCCATCGCGATGATCGGAATCAGCACGCTCGACCACGCCGCCTGCCCCGGCCCGACCGCGCGAATGACGTTGAAATAGAGTGGAAAGGTCACCGCGCTTGCGATGATGCCGAGATAGAGCACGCCGCCCAGATAGACGGCGGTCGGCTCGATCACCGGCGGCCCGGTGGTGATCCACGCATAGGCGCCGTCGGCGAGCGCGCCGAACAGCATCGCCCAAGCGATCATTGCCACCATCGACTGCGCGCGCGCGAAGGCCGTCCCCTGCATCACATTCGCGGTCGAGGCGCTCATCACGCCCGCGAGCGTCAGCGCGGTGCCGAGCAGCACTTCGCCCGCTCCCACCGCAGCGACGCGATATTCGTGGAGGATCATCAGCCCGACGCCGACGATCGCGATCCCCGCACCCGCAAGGAAGCGTCCCTGGAGAGGCGTCTTCAGAAAGGCCCGCCCGAACAATGTGTTGGGCACAATCAAGAGCGCGAAGAGCACCGCGACAAGGCCCGAAGTGATATGCTGCTCGGCGCGATAGACGAAGTTGAAGTTGAACGCGAACTGGGCAATTCCGAGCACCGCCGCAAAGGCCATCGCGCGCGGCCCGATCCACAACCGTTCACGTCGCATTGCGGCAAAGGCGAACATCGCGATCGCTGCGACGGCGAAGCGATAGGTCACGGACCAGCTCGGCGGAACGACGCCGAGCTGCCCCTTGATGACGATCCAGGTCGAACCCCAGATCAGCGTGACCAGCACGAAAGGCAGCAAGACGCGCGGGCTGAGCAGCGTCGGCTGCTCGCTGCTCATAGCTGGCCGATCGCCGCCGCCAGCGGCGCGACCGCTTCGGCATCCTGGTCCCAGCTGACCACGAGGCGCGCGGCACCCTCTCCCCAGTCGTAGAAGTCGAACCCGGCGGCGCGCAGCTTCGCGGCTTCCCCGGCGGTCAGGCGCACGAACAACTCGTTCGCCTCGACCGGATACATCAGCCGGCCGCCGCACGCCGCCGCGAGCTTCGCAGCGCCGGCATTGGCGGCGCGCGCGTTGGCGAGCCACAGATCGTTCTTCAGCATCGCACGGATCTGGGCAGCGACGAAGCGTCCCTTGCTGAGCAAATGACCGCCGCGTTTCTTGAGTTCGCGCACCCCCGCGCCCCCGCTGCCGCCGAAGAAGACGATCGCTTCGGCCATCATCGCGCCATTTTTGGTGAAGCCGAAAGACAGCGCGTCGACCCCCGCGCGCCAGGTAACGTCGGCGGGCGCGCAGCCGAGAAAGGCAACGGCGTTGGCGAAACGCGCGCCGTCCATGTGCAGCTTCAGCCCCTTGCCTTTCGCGATCTCGCTGATCTCACCAATCTCGTCGGCACGCCACGCGAGGCCATATTCGGTGGCGTTGGTGATGCTGACAGCCGCTGGCTGGACCTGGTGCACATCCTGCCGGATGCCGGCGATCCGCGCCTTCAGGGCGGCGACATCGATCTTGGCCCCACGTCCCGGGAGCGGCATCAGCTTCGCGCCGCCCGAATAGAAGGTCGGTGCCCCGCATTCGTCTACCTCGATATGCGCTTCTTCGTAACAGAGAATCCCCTGCCACGGCCGCACGAAATGCGCGAGGATGATGCTGTTCGCCGCGGTCCCTGTCGGGATCCACACGACCTCGCAATCCGTCTCGAAGAGCTCCGAAAAGGTGGCGTCGAGCGACTGGCTGAGCGCGTCGCCGTCATAGGCCGTATCGACCTGATTGGCGGCGGCCATCGCCTCCATCACGGCGGGATGAACAGTCGCGGCATTGTCGGAAAAAAATCGGGTCGCAGTCATGCCCAGCGCCTTAGCGCAGGAGCGAGCCGCTGCTAAGCCTTCATTTCTGCTGCGGTTCGGTGGGCAGGTCTGTCGGATCGTCCACCGTCGATCCGCGCGAAAGGCTAGCTCCGCCCGCGACCCCAAGACCGCCGGCCATACCCATGCCCATACCCCCGCCTCCCCCACGCCCGCCGCCGCCAGCGCCGCCGCGCGTCTCGCCGCTGCGGCCACCGCCCTTGCCACCGCCGCCTGATGGGCGTGTTGGTCCCTGCAGCGGGATCGTTACGTCGGCGGGCACAGGATCGAGGTCGAGCGCCTTGCGGATGAAATCGCGCAGCTCGATCACCAGGTCATGGACATGCACCGGGCGCCCTTCGGCCAGTTCGCTCGCCGCGCGGCTGGCAAGCCGCACCTGCGTTTCGGTGCCGAGCAATATGATATCGGACAGCGCGGCCTCGACGGCGTCCCGAATGCGGCGCGGCCGGTCCGATTCGCCTTCCGGCCCGCCATCCGCCGCGCTCTCGTCGGACAGGTCGACCGCCGGCTCTGCCGCCGCTGCGCCGCCCTGGCGCCTGATGTCGCGCAAATGTCGCGGATCGACGACCAGATCGCCGGTGAACGATCCGCCGAGCGTCTTGTACGCCGCCATCAACGTGCGCAGCCGCTCGTTGATCTGGCGGTTCATTCGTTCGCGGCGCTGCTGGATCGTCATCATCACCATCAGCCGGATGCCGACGCCGATCAGGGTAAAGAGCGCCAGACCGAGCAGCGTCATCCCGATGCTTTGCCACGATGAAAAATCGAAGAAGCGCATGGGGGAATAGTGCCGCCGATCACCGCGCGGCGCCACCGGAAAATCCGGTGCGCCGATCAGCTCAGATGCCGAGGGCGTCGGAACAGTCGAGCGCGGACGCGAGCTTTTCGCGGAAGCCGGAAACATCGGATCCCACATCGACCAGCACCGCATCGCCGATCGAACCCGCATCGATCCGGTCGTGGAGCGCGATCGTCAGCGAATCTTCGGTGAACAGATCGCCGACGAAACGGCTGTGCACCACGAAACGAAGACGCGCGGGCGAGGATTCGATCACCACCGCGCGCCATGCAGGTCCATAACTCGACTTCGCCCACAATTTCGTGCCCAAAGGAACGGCGCGCGTCGGCTTGCCGGTCACGACGGCGACGTTGATCATCGTGCGGTCGGCGTCGTTAAAGGCCTGCCGGATCTCGATCGACCCGCCGTCAAAGCGCGCGGTGCATTCGCCCGCCGTGCGGGTCACATAGCCCAGATCGGCATAGGAGGCGTCATTGAAGGCGGGGGTCAGGCTGGCGGCCGCCAGCAAAAGGGAGAACATGGACCAAGGCTCCTGTCGAGACCGGGTCCGTGCCCGGCCGCTTTATTGACCCTGTTTCGCGAGTAATTTCAAGCGCAAGGCATTGAGCTTGATAAAGCCCGCCGCGTCCTTCTGGTCGTAGGCACCGGCATCGTCCTCAAAGGTCACGTGGCGCTCGCTATAGAGGCTGAATGGCGACTTGCGCCCGACGACGCTCGCATTGCCCTTGTAGAGCTTGAGGCGGACGGTGCCGGTGACATTCGCCTGGCTGTGGTCGATCGCCGCCTGCAGCATCTCGCGTTCGGGCGCGAACCAGAAGCCGTTATAGATGAGCTCGGCGTATTTCGGCATCAGCTCGTCTTTCAGGTGCGCCGCACCGCGGTCGAGCGTGATGCTTTCGATCCCCCGATGCGCGCGCGCATAGATTTCGCCGCCCGGCGTCTCGTACATGCCGCGCGACTTCATGCCGACGAAGCGGTTTTCAACGAGATCAAGGCGGCCGATGCCATGTTTGCGGCCCAGGTCATTGAGTGCCGCCAACAAAGTGGCGGGCGACATCGCCTGCCCGTTCAGCGCGACGCCGTCGCCGCGCTCGAAATCGATCGTGATATATTCGGGGGTGTCGGGTGCATCCTCAGGGTTCACCGTGCGCGAATAGACATAGTCGGGGGTCTCTTCCCACGGATCCTCGAGCACCTTGCCCTCCGACGAGGTGTGCAGGAGGTTCGCGTCGGTGCTGAACGGGCTTTCGCCGCGTTTGTCCTTCGGCACCGGAATCTGGTTCTTTTCGGCGAAGTCGATCAGCGCCGTGCGGCTGGTCAGGTCCCACTCACGCCACGGCGCGATCACCTTGATGTCGGGATTGAGCGCATAGGCCGACAGTTCGAAGCGCACCTGGTCGTTGCCCTTTCCCGTCGCGCCATGCGCGACCGCGTCGGCGCCGGTTTCCTTGGCGATCTCGATAAGCCGCTTCGAGATCAGCGGGCGCGCGATCGACGTGCCGAGCAGATAATCGCCCTCGTAGCGCGCATTGGCGCGCATCATCGGGAAGACGAAATCGCGGACGAATTCCTCGCGCACATCGTCGATATAGATATGCTCGGGCTTCACGCCCATCAGCTCGGCCTTGGCGCGCGCGGGCTCGATTTCCTCGCCCTGCCCAAGGTCGGCGGTGAAGGTCACGACCTCGCAGCCATAGGTGACCTGCAGCCACTTCAGGATGACGCTGGTATCGAGGCCGCCCGAATAGGCGAGGACGACGCGCTTGAAGGACTCGGACATGATGCACCTTTGGCGAGGGAAAGACGCGGGCGCGGCTAGCAGTCCGCCGCCGTGGGCGCAACCGGCTTGGCGCCCCGCCCTGTGGAGGCTATCGTCGCGTCCGGGAGAAATGCCATGGCCAAAGCCGAAATCAAGACCAGGGCAACCGAGATCCCGGTTGCCGATTTCATCGCGGCTCTTCCCGATGCGCGCCGCCGCGAAGAGGCAGCCACGATCGATGCGATGCACCGCCGCGTGACCCGCCTTGAACCGACGATGTGGGGACCGTCGATCATCGGTTATGGCAGCTACGACTACGTCTATGACAGCGGTCATTCGGGGACGATGTGCCGTGCCGGCTTCTCACCCCGAAAGGCCGCGATAACGCTCTATCTGATGGGCAATTACTGCGACCGGCAGAACGAGGCCGACGCGCTGTTTGCCAAACTCGGCAAACACAAGACGGGCAAATCCTGCCTCTACATCAACAAGCTCGCCGACGCGGACCTCGATGTCCTCGAACAGATCGTCGCGCTGAGTTGGGACAGCATGAACAAATATTATCCCGAATAGCGATCTTCCGCCGCCGCCATGTAATTGCGCGTCAGCGGCAGCGCGTGGCGGCTGCGCGCGAACTGGATCTGGTAATTGCCCATACCGCCGCTTTCGAACGCCGCCGTCGCCCCCGCAAGGTAGAAGCACCACATGCGGAAGAAGCGGACGCCCATCATGCGGGTTATCTCGGCCTCGTGCGCCAGGGTCCGCGCATACCATTGGCGCAGCGTCAGCGCGTAATGCAGCCGCAGTGTTTCGATATCGGTGGCGATCAGCCGGCTCTTCTCGCTCGCCGCCAATGTTTCGCTGAGCGCAGGGATATAGCCGCCGGGGAAGATATATTTGCGGGTGAAGGCGTCGGTCGATCCGGGCTTGCCGAACCGGCCGATCGTGTGGAGCAGCATCACCCCGTCGGCGGTCATCAAATTGGCGGCGGCGCGGAAAAAGGTCTCGAAATTGGGCGCGCCGACATGCTCGAACATGCCGACCGAAACGATACGGTCAAACCGTCCCGCCTCGCGCGCGGCAAGGGCGCGATAGTCGATCAGTTCGAATTGGACGCGATCGGCGACCCCGGCCGCCGCGGCGCGCTGGCGCGCGAGCGCAAGCTGCTCCTCGGACAATGTGATCCCCAGCACCTCGACCTGCTCGAGCTTCGCGAGCGTGATCGCCATCCCGCCCCAGCCGCAGCCGATGTCGAGCACCCGCTGCCCCGGCGCGAGCGCGAGCTTCGCCGCGATATGCGCCTTTTTCGCGGCCTGCGCTTCCTCCAGCGTCATGCCGGGGCGCGGCCAATAAGCGCAGCTATATTGCATGTCCTCGTCAAGGAAGAGGCGGTAAAGCTCGTTACCGATGTCGTAGTGATGCTTGACGTTGGCGCGCGAACGGCGCTGGCGGTTGATCGAGCCGATCCGCGTCTTCACCCACTCGGCGCGCTGGCCCAGCCACGTCTTGTCGTGCAGCTTTGCGCCGCGGTCCCACGGCGTGTTCGAGCGGATGAGCGCGACCAGCTCCATGATGTCGCCTTCGACCAGCTCCATCTCGCCATCCATGAACGCCTCGGCGGCGCCGATGCGCGGATCGAGGATAATACGGCGCATTCCCCTGCGGCTGGTGAAACGGATGGTGACATTGGGGAAGCCGTCGGCCGGCTGGCCATATTCCTCGCGCGAGCCATCGGGCGCGACGACGGTCAGCCGTCCCTGGCGAATGATCCGGGAGAGAAACGGACGCAGAATCGACATATTTTATGCACCGAACAATTGCACCGCGAAAAGGCCGAGGTCAAATCCCGGCATACCATTCGTAATCGATGCGATCCTCCCAATAGCCGCCCCTGCCCGCGCCAATGCCGTCGAGGCTCGCGACAGCCTCGATCGCGGTGACATATTTGGCGTGCTTATACCCCAGCTGGCGCTCGATCCGCAGACGCAGCGGCGCGCCGTTGGCGATCGGCAGCACGGCATCATTCAGCGCCCAGGCCAGCATCGTCTGCGGATGGCGCGCGTCGACCATGTCGCAACTTTCATAGTAGAGCGCGTCGCCGAGCCGGTCGGCGCAGCGGAAGACGATATAGCCCGCGCTGTCCCTCACCCTGGCCGCAGCGAGGATGCGGCTCAGCTGCACGCCCGTCCATTGCCCGATCGCGCTCCACCCCTCGACGCAATCGTGGCGTGTGATTTGCGTGCGCTGCGGCATCGACCGGATGTCGGCCATCGACAGCGACAGCGGCCGCGCGACGAGGCCGGAGACGCGGACGCGCCAGTCGGCAAAGCCGCTCGCCGCGTGCGCGGAATAGTCGGCGCCGGCGGGCAGGCGCGTGCCGTTGGGACGGAAATAGGGCGACAGGTCGGCGCGGGTGAATTCGCGCGCGAGCGCACCGCGTTCGATCAGCGCGCGCTGGCTCGCACGGTTCATTTCCTCACCCATCGCCAATATCTTGCGAACCGCGGGCGCGTCGTTGATCGCGTCGCAGCCCGACAGCAGCGGCAGCGTGCCGGCCGCGGCGATAAGCCCACCGGCGCGCGCAATGAGCTGGCGGCGGGGGAGGAGGATGTCGCTCATGCGGCTTCCTCCCGTTCGGGTGGCAGGCGGAACCAGCCCGTGACCATCGAGCGAAGCTCGTTGACCGGCCCTGCGAGCAGCACCATCGCGATGTGGACGAGGAAGAAGGCGACAAGGGCCCATGCGGTAATGAAATGGATCGAACGCGCCGACTGGCGCCCGCCGAAGATGTCGAGCAGCCACGGCCAGGCCGCGTTCATTCCCGGCGACATGGTGAGCCCCGTCGCGATCATCAGCGGCAAAGCGACAAAGATGACGCCGATATAGCTGAGCTTTTGCAGGATGCCGTAGCGGGCCGCCGCTTCACCCTTCGGGAAGCGCAGCCGCGCGTGATCCTTGACGTCGTGCCAGATATGGCGCGACGACCATTCAGCGCGGCGTACGTGCAGATCCTTGCGCAAATGCCCGCCAAAGAGCGTCCAGAGCATGTAGAGCGCCAGTCCGATCGACAGCGCCCACGCGAACAGCAAATGCCAGCGCCGCCCGTCGGCGAGGCTGTAGCTCGTCGGGATCGTCGCCCAGCCCGGAAAGGCCCAGGTCTTCGCAACCCCTTGCGCGTCGGTCCAGCGGCCGAGCACGCCCGTCGTTTCGATCTGATAATCGCCAATACGCAGATAGCCGCTATCCGGCGTCGATCCGATCACCAGCCACGCGCGGTCGAAGTTCGCGCCATATTCGCCCCAATAAAGGCGCGGGTGCGCATTGAAGATCATCAGCCCGCTCATCAGCAGAACCAATAGCGCGGCGGCATTGACCCAATGCCAAATACGCGCCGGCAACCGGTGGCGATAAACGCGCACCGGTCCGGCAGGCTTTGGGGGAGCGACGGGAGTTTCAGGCTCGGCCATGGTCCCGGTTCGCTCCTTTCCTTCGATCGGTTACGCGGCGACCTCCGCGGCATATTCCTCGCGATAGCGATTGCGCAAGCTGACCTTGTCGATTTTTTCGCTGCCGAGCTTGGGCAACGCGTCGTTCGACATCCAGATCTTGCACGGCACCTTGTAAGGGGCGAGGCGTGCGCTGAGGAAGGAACACATATCCTCCGACCCGACGCTGCTGCCGGACTTCATCCAGATCACCGCGCCGACGACTTCGCCGAGCCGCTCGTCGGGCAGGCCGAAGACGGCACATTCGTTCGCCTCGGGATGCTCATAGATCGCGGCCTCGACTTCCTGGCAGCTGATATTCTCGCCGCCGCGGATGATGATGTCCTTCTTGCGGTCGACGATGAAGAGGTAGCCATCCTCGTCGAGATAGCCGAGGTCGCCCGAGCGGAAATAGCCATTGTCGAAGAAGGCCGCCTTCGTCGCCGCTTCATTGTTCCAATAGCCTTCGAAATTGCAGACCGACCGGACGCAGACTTCGCCGACGCCGCCCTGCGGCACCGGCTCGCCATTATCGTCGAGGATCGCCAGATCGACGAGCGGTTTGGACGCCGGCCCCGTCGACATCGGTTTCGCGAGATAATTTTCGTTGATGATGCCGCATCCGACCGCATTGGTTTCGGTGAGGCCATAGCCAAGCAGCGGCTTGCCTTCGCCCATTTCGGTCGCGAGACGCTTCACATGCTCGGGCGGCCGCGGCGCGCCACCGCCAGCGTAGCTCTTGCACGTCGACAGGTCGTAATTCTTGCGGTTCGGGTGGATCAGGATTTCATAGCTCATCAGCGGCACGCCGACGAAATAGTTGCACTTTTCGTCCTGAATCAGCCGCATCGCCTCTTCGGCGTTCCATTTCGGCATCAGCACCAGTTTCCGCCCCAACGCGAAGCTTTGCAGGAACACCGGAATTTCCGCGGTGACGTGGAACAGCGGCGTGCAGATCAAGGTGGCCGGCTGGATATCCGACATCTGCCCGTCCTCGGTCAGCAGGTGGACGATGCTCGCGGTCTGCGTGACATAGTTGAAGATCGCCTGGCACACGGCCTCATGGCGCGAATAGGCGCCCTTCGACTGGCCGGTCGAGCCCGAGGTGAAGAGGATCGTCGCCAGATCCTGCCCAGTCAGCGCCGGCAGCATCGTCTCCGCGCTGCCGCCTGCCCCGGTGATCGGCGCGATGGCCTGATCGATCGGCTGGGTGAGATCGAGCGTGATCACCTTGGCGCCATGCTCGACCTCTTCGAGCCGCGCCGCGCGCTGGACGTCGGCGATGACGAGCTTGGCTTCGCTGTCGAGGATGCCCGCGGCGAGTTCGCCGCCCTGCCACCAGCCGTTAAGCAAGGTCGCGCAGCCGCCCGCCATCAATATCCCGATATAGGTGACGCACCACGCATTGGCATTGCGCATCGCGAGGCCGACGCGGTCGCCGCGCTGGACCCCGAAACCATCGACCAGACCAGCCGCGACCTGCCGCGCCGCCATATAGACCTGTTTGAACGACAGTCGCTCGTCGCCTTCGACAAGGAAGGTCGCGTCGCCATGCTGCATGGCAAAAAACGCAACATAATCGGCGAGGTTGGTCGGCGCGTTGGTGATGAAGGGCAGCTGGCGACCGAAGCGTTCGACCGACCCGACCTGGATCGGTCCGCCCGGACCGGTGATCAGATTATAGGCGGCTTCCAGGCGCAAATCGAGCGCTGATGGCATGTTTCATCTCTCCTCTTGGTCTCGCTCGCCTAACCCCTTATGGGGAGGCCTCTCCTGGGGAAGGACAGCGCGACAATATGTTTCTTTTTGCAACCTTAGCCGAAGCAACGCAATATCTTAACTTTCAGGATCTGATGGGACCGAACAGCGAGATCGCGTTCAGCGTCTTCGGCTTGCCCATCCGCTGGTATGCGCTCGCCTATCTGGCCGGGATTTTCGTTGGTTACTGGTATCTTCTAAAGCTGATTGCGCAGCCCGGCGCCCCGATGGCGCGGCGTCACGCCGACGACATGATCTTCTATGCCATGCTCGGGATCATTCTTGGCGGACGGCTCGGCTATGTGATCTTCTATAACCTCGGCAACTATGTTCAGGACCCGGTCTCGATCTTCAAATTATGGGACGGCGGCATGTCGCTGCACGGCGGCGTCGTCGGCGTGCTCGTCGCGATCTGGTATGTGACGCGCAAGGACAAGCTCAGTTTCCTGCGCTTTTGCGACTATGTCGCGTGCGTCGTCCCCTTCGGCCTCTTTTTCGGCCGCCTCGCCAATTTCGTGAACGGCGAGCTGTGGGGCCGCGCGACCACCGTTCCCTGGGCGATCATCTTTCCGGACAGCGGCACGATGGACCCGCGCCACCCGAGTCAGCTTTACGAAGCGGGCCTCGAAGGGATCGTAATGATGGCGGTCCTCGCCTTCTTATTCTGGCGGACCGACGCGCGCTACAAGCCCGGCTTCCTGTTCGGCACGGCAGCGATCATCTATGGCCTCAGCCGCTTCGCGGTCGAGTTCGTGCGCGAGCCCGACGTCCAGCTCGGCACCTTGTCCTGGGGGCTGACGATGGGACAAACGCTGACCATTCCCATGCTGCTCGCAGGCGCCTGGCTCGTTGTAACCGCGAAGGGACGCCGCCACCGGGTCGAGCCCATCGCCGGACCCGATGCCGTCGCGTGAGGGGTCGCCGCGTGACGGCCCGCCGACCCCCGACGAACTGATAAGCCAAATCGCGTCGGCGCGTCCGGCGACGGTCGCCGATTATATGGCGGCCGCCAACGCGCATTATTATGCGACCCGCGATCCGCTCGGCGCCGCCGGCGATTTCACCACCGCGCCCGAAATCAGCCAGATGTTCGGCGAGATGATCGGCATCTGGATCGCCGATCTTTGGAACCGTGCGGGCAACCCCGCCTTTCATTATGTCGAACTCGGCCCCGGCCGCGGGACGCTTGCCGCCGATGCGCTGCGCGTGATGGCACGTTTCGGCTGCGCCCCGCAGGGCATCCATCTCGTCGAGACGAGCCCGACGCTACGCGAAGCCCAGCGCGTGCGCCTGCCGGGCGCCGAGCATCATGACGAAGTCGATGCGCTGCCCGACGATGCACCGATGATCATCGTCGCCAACGAGTTTTTCGACGCGCTGCCGGTCCATCAATATATCCGCACATCCCGCGGCTGGCGCGAACGCTTGGTCGAACGCCGCGACAGCGCTCTGGTACCCGTCGCAGGCGAGGTTCCGGCGGAGGAGGCCGTCCCCGCGTCGCTGCGCGACCAGCCCGAAGGGACGATCGTCGAAACCGCCCCCGTATCGGCCGCGATCATGCAACGCTGCGCCTTCCGGCTTGTGCGGCAGGGCGGCGCGATGCTGGCGATCGACTATGGCTATAGCGGCCCTGCGGCGGGCGACACGCTGCAGGCGGTCAAGGCGCACCGGTTCGTCGACCCCTTCGCCGATCCGGGCGAGGTCGACCTGACCGCGCACGTCGATTTTGCATCGCTGGCCGATATCGCGCAAGGCGCGGGCGCGGCAGCGAGTGCGCTCGCGACGCAGGGCGACTGGCTGCGACGGATGGGCATCGAAGCCCGGTTGCAGTCGCTGATCGCGGCCGCGCCCGACCGCGCCGATGAATTGCAGGGCCAGCGCGACCGGCTCGTCGGACCGAAAGCGATGGGCAGTTTATTCAAGGCGATGGCCTTCGCCGCACCGGGCTGGCCGACGCCCGCAGGATTTACAGGAGATACTGCATGACCGTCATTCAATTGGCAAAACCGGCCGATGCCGAGGCGATCGCTGCCTTTGCCAACGGCTCCTTCACCCACACTTTCGGCCATATCTATGACCCGGCCGACCTCGCGACTTTCCTCGCGGACTGGAACTCGCCGGAGCGCGTGCGCGCGCAGATCGCCAGCGATGACCATGACGTCGCGCTCGTCCGCGACGATGCAGGCGCGATCCTCGGCTATATCAAGATGGGGCCGGTCGATTTCGCGCTGCCCGAGGGCCAGCCGACCGGCAGCGCGGTCGAACTGCACCAGCTCTACGTCGCCGAAGCGGCCAAGGGCACGGGTGTCGCCGTCGCGCTCATGGACTGGGGCATCGCGTGGGCGCGCGGGCGCGCGTCGACCCTCTATCTCACAGTCTTTACCGAGAATGACCGCGCGCAGGCTTTCTACCGCCGCTACGGCTTCTACGACGTCGGCCGAAACGAATTTCGCGTCGGCAACCATATCGACGAAGACCGCTTTTTCAGGCTCGACCTGTGAGCGCGCCCTTCGTCGCCGCGCCGACGCTCGACGGCATCGCGCACGGCTTTTTCGGGCGCCGCGGCGGCGTCTCGGCCGGCGATCTCGCCTCGCTCAACTGCGGCCTCGGATCGGGCGACGACCCCGCACTTATAGCGGAGAACCGCCAGCGCGTTGCCGAAGCGGTCCTGCCCCATGCGACACTCACCGGCCTCTATCAGGTCCATGGCAACCGCTGCATCGTCGTCGATGACAGCTCCGACCTCACCGCCCGGCCCGAGGCCGATGCCCATGCCACGCGCACGCCCGGCATCCTGCTCGGCATCTTGACCGCCGACTGCGTTCCCGTCCTCTTCGCCGACCGCGAGGCCGGGGTCGTCGGTGCAGCGCACGCCGGCTGGAAGGGCGCGCTCGCGGGCGTCACCGACGCGACGCTCGATGCGATGGAGAGCCTCGGCGCGCGCCGCGCCACCATCGCCGCCGCGATCGGTCCGTGCATCGGCCGCGCGTCCTATGAAGTCGACGAAGGCTTTATGCAGCGCTTCCTCACCGGCGATCCCGCGAACGAACGCTTCTTCGCGGCGGGCAAACCCGGCCATGCGATGTTCGACATCGCCGCTTATGTCGCCGCGCGGCTTGCCGCGGCGGGCGTCACGCGAATTGCCATCGGCGGGCAGGACACCTATGCCTTGCCGCAAGATTATTTCAGCTATCGCCGCGCGTGCCACAAAGGGGAAAACACCTATGGCCGCCAGCTATCGGTGATCGGGTTGGCGGGAGGATGAGGGGGCGATGACGAGGACGCGCTGGCTGGGATTGATCGGCGGCCTCGTCGTCTTTGGCATCATGCTCCTGCTCCCCGCACCCGCGGGCATGGAGCCGACCGCCTGGCATGTCGCGGCGCTGACGGTGCTGATGGCGGTGTGGTGGATGACCGAGGCGCTGCCGCTCACCGTCACAGCGCTCCTTCCTTTCCTAACGGTCCCCGCGTTCGGGGTGATGGATGCCAATGCGATCGCAAAGGAATATTATTCGCCGATCCTCTTCCTGATCCTCGGCGGCGCCTTCCTCGCGCTCGCGATCGAGCGCGTCGGGCTGCACCGGCGTCTCGCGCTCGCTCTGCTCAAGCGCGCCGCGCCCACCGCGACCGGCCTGCTCTTCGCCTTCATGGCGGCCACCGCGCTGCTCAGCATGTTCATCTCGAACACCTCGACCACGCTGATCATGATCCCGATCGCGCTGGCGGTCGTTCGCGCGGGCGGCGTGCGGGACGGGGAGACTGACGGCTTCGCGGGCGCTGTGATGATGGGCATCGCCTTCGCCGCCTCGCTCGGCGGGCTCGGTACGCTCGTCGGCAGTCCGACCAATGCGATCGCCGCCGGACTGATCGAAAAGGCGCTCGATCTGCGGATCTCCTTTCTGGACTGGGCGATCTATGGCGTTCCGGTCGTGCTGCTATCGGTGCCCGTCGCGATGTTCGCCGTCGCACGCGTCCAGCGGCTCGCCGACCATCCGTTCGACGGCCGCGCCGCCGCATCGGCGCTCGGCAACCAGGCGATCTGGTCGACCGCCGAGCGCCGCGTCATCCCGATCTTCCTCCTCGTCCTCGGCGCGTGGATCGCGCAGCCCTGGCTCGAACCGATGCTACCCGACGGCGCGCTGACCGACGGCACGATCGCCGTTGCGGGAAGCCTGTTGCTGTTCGTCCTGCCCGACGGCACCGGCCGCCCGCTGCTGCTGTGGAAAGAAGCCGACCGCGCGCCTTGGGGCGTCATCATGATGTTCGGCGGCGGGCTGGCGCTTGCCGCCGCGATCACCGCCAGCGGTCTCGCGGCATGGCTGGGCGCGGTGCTCGCCCCGCTCGGCGACATCCCGACAATCCTGCTCGCCGCGATCATCGTTGCGCTCACCATCCTGATCACCGAATTTGCGAGCAATGTTGCGACCGCGAGCGGGATCATGCCGGTACTCGCGGCGCTCATCGCCGCGACCGGTGCGGACCCAATCCTGCTCGCTTTGCCCGTCGCGATGGCGGCAAGCTGGGGCTTCATGCTGCCGTCGGGCACCGGGCCCAATGCGCTCGCCTGGGCGACGGGCCATATCGCGCTGCCGCGCATATTGAAGGCCGGGCTCGCGCTCGACATCGTCGGCGTGCCGCTGCTCATCGGCGTCATCTGGTCCATCGCGCTGCTCGGATAACCCGCGCAATATAGTTTCAAACGAAACTTGGCGCGTTATAAGGGCTGCAACATTCAAGGAGCATCTCATGGCCATGCGCGGCAAACCCAAGACGAAAAGCAAGAAAATCGGCGATCGCGAACTCAGCCCCGCCACGCTGATGATGGGGCTCGGCTATGACCCGGTGCTCTCCGAAGGCTCGCTGAAGCCGCCGATTTTCCTGACCTCGACCTTCGCGTTCGAAAGCGCGGCGGCGGGCAAGCGTTTCTTCGAGCATATCACGGGCAAGCGCGAAGGGCCGGCCGACGGCCTCGTCTATTCGCGCTTCAACGGCCCGAACCAGGAAATCCTTGAGGACCGGCTTGCGGTCTGGGACGGCGCCGACGACAGCCTTGTCTTTTCGAGCGGCATGTCGGCCATCGCCACATTGCTCCTCGCGCTGGTGAATCAGAACGACGTGATCGTCCACTCGGGCCCGCTCTATGCTGCCACGGAGTCGCTGATCGCGCGCATCCTGTCGCGCTTCGGCGTGAGCTTCGTCGACTTCCCCGCCGGCGCGACGCGCGAGGAAATCGACACGATCCTCGCGCGCGCGCAAACGCTCGCCGACGAAAAGGGCGGCAAGGTCGCGCTCGTCTATCTCGAAAGCCCGGCGAACCCGACCAACGCACTCGTCGATGTCGAGGCCGTCCGCGCCGCGCGTGACGCCGCCTTCACAGACGAACAGAAACCCGCGATCGCGATCGACAACACATTCCTCGGCCCGCTGTGGCAGCAGCCGCTGAAACAGGGCGCCGAACTCGTCATCTACAGCCTCACCAAATATGCCGGCGGCCATTCGGACCTCGTCGCGGGCGGGGTGTCGGGCGACCAGCGCCTGCTCGACATGATCCGTCCGATGCGCAACACGATCGGGACGATCTGCGACCCCAATACGGCGTGGATGTTGCTGCGCAGCCTCGAAACGCTCGAACTCAGAATGACCCGCGCGGGCGAAAATGCGCTGAAGGTCTGCACTTTCCTCCGCGATCACCCAAAGGTTGAAGGACTGGGCTATCTGGGTTTCATCACCGACCCGCGCCAGAAGGATATCTTCGACCGCCATTGCACCGGCGCCGGATCGACCTTCTCGCTCTTCATCAAGGGCGGTGAAGAAGAAAGCTTCCGTTTCCTCGATGAGCTCAAGATCGCGAAGCTCGCGGTCAGCCTCGGCGGCACCGAAACGCTCGCGAGCCATCCCGCCGCGATGACGCATCTGTCGGTCCCCGACGAACGCAAGAAGGCGCTCGGCATCACCGACAATCTGGTGCGCATATCGGTCGGGATCGAGGATCCCGACGACCTGATCGCCGACTTTGCGCAGGCGCTCGACGCGGTCTAACGACCGCGGCGCGCGCGCCAGTCGACGACCTGCCAGCCCATTTTCGGCGCGAGAAGTTTCAACCCCCGCGACGGCGTCGTCGCGACCGCTTCGTCGGCGAAGTGCAGCATCGGATGGTCGGAAACATGGTCCGAATAAGCGCGGACATGCGCCGCCTCGCGCGTGATCTCGTTGGCGGCAAGCCAGTCCGAGATGCGCGCGAACTTCGCTTCGCCATAGCAATTGTCGCCCGCCAGCCGCGCGTGGATATGATCGGCGCCGTCGGGTTCGTCGAGCTGGGTCGCGAGCACATCGTCGATCGCGAGCCGTCGCGCGATCGCATCGACGTAGAGATGGAACGAAGCCGTCGCGAGCAGCAACCGATACCCCGCCGCGCGGTCTGCTGCGATCTGCTCGAGCGCGGCCGGATGCAGCCCGCGCTCGACCACCCGGTCGGCGTAACTTTCAGCGAGCGGCGCGATTTCCGCGCGCGTGAAACGCCGCCCGACGAGCAGCCGGAGGTTGATGGCCTTCAGCCGCGACCGGTCGATCAGCCGCAGCGACCAGGCGGCACCCGCCAGCCCGACGAGCGGCAGAAAGAGCAATCGCCATTGCTGGCGCCGCCGTGCAACATGAATGAGGAAACCGCTGTAAGTCCCTGAACGCGTTATCGTCCGGTCCATGTCATACATGGCAATGCGATGTGCATAGTCTGGGACCTGAGTGGCAAGCGGATCATCCATCCCTCTTCTTTAGTAGAGGGACGTGGCACCGCCAAGACATCGCAAGCTGCACCATGGATTCGCTTGCCGTGGTCGGGCAAATAAGACAATGTCGCCCGCACGATGGTGGCCAGGGCGGATTTCGAACATAGCGACGGAGCGAATGGCGCCGAAGTCCGCTTCACAGGCCGGCTGACGCTCGCCCGTCTGGGCGACGTGCCCGCGCGGCTCGACGCACTCGGCCCGATCGCGACGATCGACCTGTCGGCGATCGACCGGATCGACACGGTCGGCGCATGGATCGTGACCCGCGCCGCCAAGGAACATGGCTCGAAAGTCGTCGGCGCGAGCGCCGAGGCCGAGCGCCTGCTCGAAGCGCTCGCCAGCGACAAGAGCGAATATCGCATCCACCGCGACCGCCGCCCCGCCTGGATGCGGATGCTCGAACAGGTCGGTACCGCGAGCGTCGCGATCTGGAACGAACTGCTCGGCATCGTCGGTTTTTTCGGCGCGATGATCGTCGCGATCGGCAATCAAATTCGCGCGCGCCGGCGCCTGCGCTGGAACGCCATCGTGACCCGTTTTCAGACCGTCGGCGTTGACGCCCTCCCCATCATCGGGCTGATGAGCTTCCTGATCGGAATCGTCATCGCACAGCAGGGCGCGGTGCAGCTCGAACAATTCGGGCTCGAGGTTTTCACGATCAATCTCGTCGGCCGCGCCTCGATCCGCGAACTCGGGCTGCTGATGACCGCCATCATGGTCGCGGGCCGCTCGGGATCGGCCTTCGCGGCGCAGATCGGCACGATGAAGCTGACCGAAGAGGTCGATGCGATGCGCACGATCGGCGTGTCGCCGATGGAGGCGATCGTGCTGCCGCGCGTTGCCGCCTCGACAATCACCATGCCGTTGCTTGGCTTTTATGCCAGCCTGTGCGCGATCGCCGGGGGCGGCGCCTTTGTCTGGATCGGGCTCGACATCCCGCCGCTCACCTATATCCAGCGTCTGCGCGAAATCATTCCGATGACCGATTTCTGGATCATGCTGATCAAGGCGCCGGTGTTCGGCATCCTGATCGGTGTGACTGGCTGCTATGAGGGCATGCAGGTGCGCCAGAACGCCGAGGAAGTCGGCCAGCGCACGACCTCGGCGGTGGTCGCCGCGATTTTTCTCGTCATCGTTCTCGACGCCCTTTTCGCGGTCTTCTTTTCGACGCTCGGGTGGAATTGATGGCCGAAGAGACCGACATCGAAATCCGTGAGGAACTCGCCGCCGCCGACGCGGTGCGGCCCGAAAAATTCGAGCGCGCCATCTGTATCCGCGGCCTCAAGAACCAGTTCGGCGATGCGGTGATCCACGACGGGCTCGACCTCGACGTGCGGTCGGGAGAGATCCTCGGCGTCGTCGGCGGTTCAGGAACGGGCAAGTCGGTGTTGATGCGTTCGATCATTGGGCTGCAAACGCCGGCGGCCGGCGAAATCGAAGTCTATGGCAAGACGCTCGACACGATCGCCGATGAAGAGGAATCGCGCGACCTGCGCCGGCGTTGGGGCGTGATGTTCCAGGGCGGCGCGCTTTTTTCGACGCTGAGCGTCGCCGAGAATATCCAGGTGCCGCTGCGCGAATATTATCCGCGGCTCGACAAGCGGCTGCTCGACGAGATTGCCGCCTACAAGGTCGAGATGGTAGGGTTGCCACCCGATGCAGGGCCCAAATATCCCGCCGAGCTTTCGGGCGGGATGGTGAAGCGCGCCGGCCTCGCCCGCGCGCTCGCGCTCGATCCGGCGCTGCTCTTTCTCGACGAGCCCACAGCGGGCCTTGATCCGATCGGCGCCGCGAAGTTCGACGAGCTCATTCGCGAACTGGCCGACACGATGGGTCTCACCGTCTTCCTTATCACCCACGATCTCGACACGCTTTATGCGACCTGCGACCGCGTCGCGGTGCTCGCGGAAAAGAAGGTGATCGCGGTCGGCACCATCCCCGAACTGCTTGCCACCGAGCATCCGTGGATACAGGATTATTTCAATGGGCCCCGCGGCCGCGCGGCCGCGGGCGGGAACCAAACCGCGCGAGCGCAATAGGAACAGCTATGGAAACACGCTCGAACAATGTCCTCGTCGGCGCCTTTGTCCTCTTTTTCACGGCGGCGCTAGCGGTCTTTGTCGTGTGGCTTGCCAACGACAGCGGCGGCGCTAAGCGCGAATATGACATATTTTTCAAACAGTCGGTCGACGGGCTGAACAAGGGCGCACAGGTACAATTTTCCGGCGTGCCGTCGGGACAGGTGCGCGAGATCGCCTTGTGGCCCGACGATCCGCAGTTCGTGCGCGTGCGGATCGAGGTGAACGAAGGCGTCCCGGTGCTGCAAGGCACGACTGCCGCGCTCGAGGGCGTCGGCTTCACCGGCGTGTCGCAGATATCTCTCGACGGCGCGGTCAAGGGCGCGCCGCCCATCACCGACAAGGGCCCCGCGGGCAAGCCGGTGATCCCGACGCGCGTCGGTGGGCTCGGCGAACTGCTCAACACGGCACCGCAGTTGCTTCAGCGCCTCTCGACGCTCAGCGAGCGTCTCGCCGAGCTGGCGGACGACAAGAATCAGGAAAGCTTCGCAAATATCCTGAATAATGTCGAAGCGACGACCGCGACGCTGGCGCGCAACGGCCCGGCGCTCGAACGCGCGCTTGCCGACACGCGGATCGCGATCCAGCAGGCCGGGCAGGCCGCCGAGCAGATCGGCAGTCTCGCAGCGGCGACGCAAGGAACGATCGACCGAAATGTCGATCCCGCGATGCGCAATTTGCGTGACACGCTCGCCTCCGCGAACGAGTCCATGAAGACCCTTGAGGGCGCGATCGGCGATGCGCGGCCTGGTCTCAAGACCTTCAGCGAAACGACGATCCCCGAAGCCAATGCGTTGATCCGCGACCTCCGCCGCACGTCCACCTCGCTGTCGAGCCTGACCGACAAGCTCGACCAGCAGGGCGCCGGCGCGGTGATCAGCGGCAGCAAGCTCCCCGATTACAAGGAATGAAGACCGCCATGATTCGTCGCCTCCGCACTCCGCTGCTCGCCATGCTCGGCGCGGCAACGCTTTCGGCCTGCTTCAGCCTCGGCGGTAAGCCGCCACCCTTCCTGCTGACGCTCGACCCCGACGCGGCGCCCGCTGTGGGAACGGCGCGCACGGCCGCCGAAGCATCGACGCTGACGATCCTGATTCCGACCGCCCCGCAAAAGTTGCGCACGACGCGCATCCCCGTGCAGCAGGACGACACGAGCGTGGCCTACGTGAAGGACGCGCAATGGGTCGAGGCGCCATCGCGCCTGTTCCAGCGGCTGGTGTCCGAGACCGTCGCCGCGCGCACGTCGCGCGTCGTGCTCGACGAGGGGCAATATCTGACCGCGCCGGGCGAGCAGCTCGCCGGGCAACTCATGGAATTCGGCGTCGATGCACGATCGAACGAAGCCGTCGTCGCCTACCAAGCGATGCTCGTGGCGGCGGGTGGCAAGACGGTCACGCAGCGCCGCTTCGAGGTGCGCGAGCCGATCGGCGGCAAGGTGGAAGCCAGACCCGTCGGCGAGGCGCTGACCCGCGCCGCGAACAAGGTCGCCGTGGACGTCGCGGGATGGCTCGCCGAATAGGAATCGTTCCGCGAGCCATATCCATTTCGATTACCCCTGAGGTAATCGCTTAGCCCTATTCGTCGCCCTATCGTCCCCCCATCGCATCGACAGGAGGATGAATGCACAGGCGCGAAATCATGTCATTGGCAGGCCTTTTCGCGGCAGGAGCATTTTTGCCGCCCGCCCGCGCTCTCGCCGCAGCCCCGCAGGCGAGGCGACCGGCCGAGAGTTTCGTCGCCGCCAGGGACGGGACGTCGCTGTTCGTCCGCGACTGGGGCGCAGGTCGGCCCGTCCTGTTCCTGTCGGGCTGGGCGCTGCCATCCGATTTCTGGGGTTATCAGATGCTTGGCGTCACGCGGAAGGGCTATCGCGCGATCGCCTATGACCGGCGCGGGCACGGCCGCTCGGCCGATCCGGGCCGCGGCTACGACCATGACACGCTCGCCGACGATCTGGCGGCGGTCATCGACGGACTGGAGCTCGACGGCGTGACCGTCGTCGCGCATTCGATGGGCGGCACCGAGGTCGCGCGTTATTTCGCGCGGCACGGCGGGCGAGGTATCGCGCGCGTGGTGCTTGTCGGCACGATCACGCCCTGCCTGATGAAGCGCGCCGACAATCCCGGCGGCGTCGATCCGGTGACGCTCGCCGCGGGGGCCGACCTGCTCGCGCGCGATTTCCCGGCATGGATCGCCGCCAACACCAAGCCCTTCTTCACGCCCGAGACCTCGGCAGCGATGGTGACATGGGGTCAGGCGATGATGATGTCGACCTCGCTGCTGGCGGCGGCGCAGCTGGCGCAGGCGAATTTCGCTACCGATTTCCGAGCCGATGTGCGGCGGATCGACGTTCCGGCGCTGATCATTCACGGCGACCGCGATGCCTCGGCGCCCTTGGCGCTGACGGCCAGGGCGACCGCGGCCCTGATTCCGCAGGCGACGCTCAGCCTCTATGACCAAGCGCCTCACGGGCTGCCGCTGACGCATGTCGAGCGGCTGAACGCCGATCTGCTCGCCTTTCTCGCGAGCGCCTGAGGCGCTTGCCATCGCGCCGACATCGACCTAGGAGCGCCGCCACGACACTCCCAAGTCGATGCGCGCAGCCTCTTTCGGGTTTCCGGCTGCGCCCATTCCTTCGAGCCCGGAAATTCGAAGGAAATCAAAAATGGGGTGGCTCATCCTCGCAATCGCCGTCTTCACCGAAATCGTCTGGGCACTCAGCCTGAAATGGGCCGCAACGGCCGGGTCGTGGCAGGCGTCGCTCGTTCCGGTTTCGCTCAGTTTCCTGAACATGGCGCTGCTCGCCTTCGCGATGCGCGAAATATCCGCGGGAACGGCCTATGCGATCTGGACCGGGCTCGGCGCCATCGGCGTGATCATCGGCGGCATCATCCTGTTCGGCGAGAAGGTGAGCGCCGTGCAACTTGGCTTCATGGCGCTGATCGTCGTGGGCGTCGCCGGGACGAAGCTCTTCGCCCCCGCCTGACGGACACGCTCAACCGAGCAGGCTCTTCGACGCCTGCTCCATTACGTCGCGCGATAGCCCGGACTGCGCAAGGACGCGCTCCAGTTCGGCCTTCATCAGCGCCTGCCGGCCCTCGTCGAACCGCTTCCAGCGGCCGAGCGGCGGGATCATCTTCGCCGCGGTTTGCGGATTCTTTGGATCGAGCGCGATGACGAGGTCGGCGATCAGCCGGTAGCCCGCGCCGTCGGCCCGGTGGAACGCCGCCTGATTGCCCGTGAGCGCACCATAGAGCGAACG
Organism: Sphingopyxis chilensis; assembly: GCF_035930445.1. Lineage (NCBI taxonomy): Bacteria > Pseudomonadati > Pseudomonadota > Alphaproteobacteria > Sphingomonadales > Sphingopyxidaceae > Sphingopyxis > Sphingopyxis chilensis. The sequence goes on from NZ_CP142394.1 coordinate 2,700,799, forward strand.
CACGCGATTGGGATTGGTCAACGTAAAGTCGGGATGCAGCGCAAGCTCCTTCACCGCGTCGACCGTGTCGGGACGCAGCGACCATGCCTGCACCTGGAACCATTTGTCGAGCACCAGCGGGTTGTCGCGATAGCGCTGATAGAAAATGTCGAGCGCCGCCACGCGCTCTTCGCTGTCGCCATGCGCCAGCGTCGCGAGCGCGGCCTGCCGTTCGGTCATCCCGTCGGCATCGGAGAAGACGCGAAACGCCAGCGCGGCGGCATCATCAAAACCTGCCGCCGCAAGATAAGCGAGCGCGACGCCGCGCAGACGTCGCGCGCCCTTCGCCCCGGGCGACAGGTCCGTCGCCGGCGGAGCACCGCCGGAGAGGATCGCACGCCACTCCCCTTCCAGCGCGGCGCCGATCGCGGCTTGCAATGCCAGTCGATCACGGCGGATCGCATCGGGGTCGACCGTCACCATCTGATCGCCGATAAAGGCTTCGCTGGGAAGCAGCACCGCCTCCGCAACGAAAGCAGGATCGCCGGTGCGGCCCGCCAGTGTCTGCGCCACGGCGTCGATCACCGCGTTGCGGCCGCCGCCCTTCCCCGACACCGCGGCGACGAGTGCGTCAAGCATCAACTGCTGCAACGCCTCATAGCGGGCGAACGGATCGTCGTCATTCGCGGCGAGCCAGGCAAGTTCGCCTTCTTCGCGCGCGAAATCGACGATCACTGGCGCCGAAAAACCGCGGTTGATCGAAAGCATCGGCCGGCTGGTATACCGACCGAGCGGCACCGCCATTTCGGCGCGGTCGAGCAGCAAGAGCTGCTCGCCCTCTTCGCCTTGGCCGCCGTCCGGATCATAGGCCTTGATGCGCAGCGGGATCAGCACCGGTGCCTTATCGGGCTGTCCCGGCGTCGGCGGCACAGCCTGCGCCAGATGGAGCATATAATCGCCGGTCGCCGCATCGGTGTCGATCCGCGCGGCAATCCGCGGCGTGCCCGCCTGCCCATACCACAGGCGAAACTGACCGAGATCGACTTGCGCGCCATCCTCGATCGCGCGCACAAAATCCTCGCACGTCGCCGCTTCGCCGTCGTGGCGTTCGAAATAAAGGTCGGTGCCCTTTCGGAACCGCTCCGGCCCCACCATCGTCGCCATCATCCGGATGATCTCGGCGCCCTTGTTATAGACAGTGGCGGTATAGAAGTTCGAGATTTCCTGATAGCTATCGGGGCGGATCGGGTGCGCGAGCGGCCCCGCATCCTCGGGAAATTGCGCGGCGCGAAGCAAGCGGACATCCTCGATCCGCTTGACCGCGAGCGAGCCCATGTCGGCCGAGAAATTCTGGTCGCGAAAGACGGTGAAGCCCTCTTTCAGGCTCAATTGGAACCAGTCGCGGCAGGTAACGCGGTTGCCCGACCAGTTGTGAAAATATTCGTGCGCGACAACGCCTTCGACGCCGTCATAATCGAGGTCGGTCGCGGTATCGGGATCGGCGAGGATGTAACGGGTGTTGAAGATGTTCAGCCCCTTGTTCTCCATCGCCCCCATGTTGAAATCGCCGACCGCGACGATGTTGAACAGGTCGAGGTCATATTCGCGGCCATAGACCTCCTCGTCCCATTTCATGCTGTTCCTGAGTGCGTCCATCGCGTGCCCGGTGCGCCCCTCGTCGCCCGCGCGCACCCAGATGCCGAGTTCGACTTTTCGCCCCGACATGGTCCTGAAGCTGTCGCGGTTGACGACAAGATCGCCCGCGACGAGCGCGAAGAGGTAGGAGGGTTTCGGCCATGGATCTTCCCACAAAGCCCAGTGCGTGCCGCCTTCCCCGTCACCCCGATCGACGCAATTGCCGTTCGAAAGCAGAATCGGGAAGGCCGCCTTGTCGCCCTCCATGCGAACCTTGTAGCGGCTGAGCACATCGGGCCGGTCGGGGTGGAAGGTGATGCGGCGAAAGCCCTCCGCCTCGCACTGGGTGCAAAGCATGCCGTTGGAGGCATAGAGCCCCATCAGCTGCGTATTGGCGGCCGGGTTGATGACGGTCTCGATTTCGACCATCGCTTCGGGCCGGTCGCCCAGATCGATCACGAGATCGGGCCCATCCATCCGCCAATCATTCCATCCCTCGCCATCGACGCGCACCGCCGCAGCGGTCAGCCCGTCACCGCGCAGCACCAGCGGCGCCGGCGCATCGACATGGCGCACGACGGACAGCGTCGACGCCACCCTCGTTTCATCGAGCCCCAGCGCAAAATCGAGCATGATGTCGGGAACCTGCCATTCGGGCGGGCGATAGTCGCCGCGGTGGATCGTGGCAGGAATGGCGGGCGTGGAGGAAGCATCGGTCATCTGTTCGATCTAGGCATGGCGCCGCCGACGCGCAATAAGGCGCGCGATGGCACAGATGCTGATTTTCGGAATGGGCTATGCCGCGAGCCACCTCGCTGGGCGCCTCCGCGCGCGCGGCTGGGAGGTGATCGGGACAACGCGGGACGGACGCGGCGGCACGACCGCATTTGGCGACGCGGCGGCGGTGCTCGCCGCGCTGCGGACATCGACGCATATCCTGTCGTCCGTGCCTCCCGCCGAAGGCGACGATCCGGTCCTCTCGCGCTATGGAGATGCCATCGCCATCGCGCCTGCCGCATGGACCGGCTATCTTTCGTCGACCGGCGTCTATGGCGATGCCGGAGGTGCATGGGTCGACGAAAGCGCGCCGGTCAAGGGCCGTCGGCCCGACCGCAATGCCGCCGATGCGGAATGGCGGGCACTACGCGGCGACGTTCGCGTTTTTCGTCTTCCCGGCATCTATGGCCCCGGCCGCTCGATTCTCGATCGCATCGCCGAAGGTCGCGCGCATCGCATCGCATCGCCCGACCAGGTCTTCAGCCGCATCCACATCGACGATATCGCCGGCGGCGTCATCGCGTCCTTCCGTGGGCCTGCAGGGGTATACAATCTCGCCGACGACGAGCCCTGCCACCAGAACCGCCTCGTCGAATGGGGCTGCGCAATGCTTGGTGCCCCGCTCCCACCGCTGCGATCACTGGACGAAGCCGGCCTGTCACCTGCCGCGCGCGCCTTCTACGCCGAGAACCGCCGCGTCGCGAACGGCAAGGCAAAGCGCCTGCTCGGCTGGACACCGCGCTATCCCAGCTTTCGCGAGGGGCTGGCGGCAGGCGCCTAGATCAGCACATCGACCGTGTGAATCAGCACGCCGACCAAGCCGCCGACCAGCGTGCCGTTGATACGGATATATTGAAGGTCATCGCCAACGGCATTCTCCAGCCGGTCGGTGATCGTATTCGCATCCCAGCCGCGGATCGTGTCGGACACCAGCTTGAGCGCAGTCTCGCCATAGCTGTCGACGATCCCCACGACGGCGCGGCGCGCATAACGATTCAGCGTGCGTTTGATCGCGGCATCCTCACCCAGCATCGCGCCGAACTGCGTGACCAGCTCGCCGATCCGGCCGGCGAGCATCGTGTCGGGGTTGCGCGCGGCCTTGAGCAGCGCGGTGCGGCCCTGTTCCCACAGGCCGTCGAGCCAGCGCTTGACCGCCTTGTTTTCGAGCAGTTCGTCGCGAACCCGCGCGACCTTCGCCTTCACTTCGGGGTCATGCTGCAGGTCGAGCGCCATCTTGGCGAGCCCTTCCTCGACGCGGATACGCAGCGGGTGCGTCTCGTCGACCGCCATTTCGCTCAAAAGCTTCGACAGTCCGGCGACGATGCGGTTGGAAATGCTTTCGTCGAGCCCGGTGAAACGCACGATCGCGTTCGAATTGTCGTGCACCATCTGGTGGATCAGATGCTCGTTGAGTTCGAGCGTCTTCGATCCCCATTTGACCATCGCGTCGAGCAGCGGCTGGTGCCGCCCCTCGGCAAGCGCCGCCTGCAAGGCCTGTCCGAGCAAGGGGGCGACGTCGAGTTCGCGCAGGCGATCGGCGATCGCCGACTTCACCATGCCGCCCAGCCGCTGCTGGTCGAGCGCGCCCAAACCGTCGGCGATGATCCGCGATGCGCCGAGCCGCAGCCGCCCGCCGCCCTCGCCCGGTTCCGACAGGAACTTGCCGACCGCGCCCGCGACGTCGACCGTTTGCATCTTGCGCGCGATCAGCCGCGGCAGCAGGAAATTCGTGAGCAGGAAACGCGCGAGCGTGTCGCCGATGCGGTTCTTGTTGCGCGGAACGATTGCGGTGTGCGGGATGGGCAGCCCCATCGGATGGCGAAACAGCGCCGTGACCGCGAACCAGTCGGCGAGCCCGCCGACCATCGCCGCCTCGGCGAAGGCGCGGACGAAACCGATCGCGGGATGGACATCCTGATAAGTTTTGGCGCCGACAAAGACGATCGCCATGACGACGAGCATTCCGGTCGCCACGACGCGAATGTTCGAGCCTCTTGCCGGTATGGAAACGCCAATCGGCCGGGCGGAAACGCTGTCGGTCATGCGAACCAAATGGCGAAAGCCGCCAAAGGTTGCAACCGGCGCGACGCGATGCCGCACCGGTCGCTGGTAATTTTCACTCGGCGGGATCGGGCACGGCTTCGCCGTGCGGCTTTCCGTCGTCGCCCTTGCGGTAGGTCAGCAGGTTCGCCGAGAAGAAGCGGCCAAGACGCTTTTCGATGCTGTCGGCAAGGCTGAAACCGGCCGGGACGATCAGCAGCGTCAGCAGCGTCGACAGGATCAGCCCGCCGATCACGACCACGCCCATCGGCGCGCGCCATGCCCCGTCACCCGACAGCGAGATGGCAGTCGGGATCATGCCGGCGACCATCGCGACCGTGGTCATGACGATGGGCTGCGCGCGCTTGCGGCCCGCATCCATCAGCGCAGCGGTCTTGCCGATGCCCTTGTCCATCTCCTCGATCGCGAAATCGACAAGCAGGATCGAGTTTTTCGCAACGATACCGAGCAGCATCAGCAAACCGATGAACACGGGCATGGACACTTCCATGCCCGTGATGAGCAGGCCGAGCAGCCCGCCGAGCGGCGCGAGCAGCAAGGACGACATATTGACGAGCGGCGACAGGAAACGGCGATAGAGCAGCACCAGCGTCGCAAAGACCAGCAGAAGCCCCGACACGACCGCGACCATGAAGTTGGTCATCATCTCCGCCTGCCATTTGGCATCACCCTGAATGACCTTGCGGATGCCCTGAGGCATATTCTTGATCGAGGGCAGCGCATCGATCTTCTTTTGCGCGTCGCCCGTCACCAGCCCCGGCGCAAGATCCGCCCCGATCACGATCCGCCGCGTCTGGTTATAGCGGCGAAGCTCGGTCGGGCCCGCGCCAAAGCCGATCGTCGCGACCGATTTCAGCGGCACCGTCGTCCCGCGCGAGGTCGGCACCGGCAGATTCTCGATCGTCGCAAGCGCACGGCGCGAATCTTCGGACAGCAGCACGCGGATCGGGATCTGGCGGTCGGAGAGCGAGAATTTAGCGGCATTCTGGTCGATGTCGCCGATCGTCGCGATGCGGATCGTCTGGCTGAGCGCGGCGGTCGTCACGCCGAGTTCGGCGGCAAGGTCCATGCGCGGATTGACGATGATTTCGGGGCGCGGAATGTCGCCTTCGACCCGCGGCGCACGCAGTTCCTTGAGCCGGCTCATCTCGTCGACGATCTTGCGCGCATGGCGTTCGAGCGCCACCGGATCGTCGCCGCCGATGATGAAGGTGATGTCACGACCCGAAAAGCCGCCCGACTGGCTCTGGAACGACACGCGCGCGTCGGGGATCGCCGCCATCTTGGGCTGCAGGCCGCGTTCCCATTCGACGCTGGTGACGGGCCGGTCCTTCTTCAGCGTCAGGAACGCATTCCCGCCGCCGACATTGACGTCGTAGAAGGCGTTTTCGATCACCGGATCGTCGCGCAGGATCGCGTTGATCTGATCGGCGATCGTCTCGCTCTGCGCCAGCGTCGATCCCGGCGGCAATTCATAGCGGATCTGGCTGTAATCGCTGTTGGTCGTAGGCTGAAATTGCTGCGGCAGGATCATGAACAGCCCGATGCTCGACGCAAAGGCGAAGATGCCGATCCCGACGATCCATACGCGATGGTCGAACAGGCGCGCATAGGCGCGCTGAACGATATATTGGCTCCATAGCGCGTAAGGCCATTCATGCATCCCGAACAGCTTGCCACACAGCCAAGCGAGCAAACCGAAGCCGATTAAAGCTGCCATGATTGCAACCCAAGTCGTCACAGCAGCAGAAAAGGGCGTCAGCATCCCAACGAGCCAAAGGAGGGCGCAGAGCGCCGCAAAAGCACCGCCGACCCAAGCCAGGATTTTAGTGATCGTTGCTACGGCCGCTGGGTAAATCCATGCCGTAAGAGCGCCGAACAGGATCAAAGCCAAGCTCGTCAAGAGAAACGCCATGATCGCCGACAGCGGCGTCATCAACAGGAAGTGCAGCGCCGGGTTGGGCGCATCCTGTCCCGCGGGCACCGGCTGGAAATATTGGAAGGTCAGGGCGATCACGGCAACGCCCGCAATAATAAGGGGCGCGAGGAAAAAGATCGGCCGCGTGGCAAACGCGTCGTACCGCGCCTTCACCAGCCGCTGCTTCGAACTGTCGAGCGTGAAGGCGAGCAGCCTTTCATAACGGTCGATCCACGGCCCGTTGGCATGGTCTTGTTCGCCCTGCGCCGACAGGAAATAGGCCGCGATCATCGGCGTGATCATGCGCGCGACGGCGAGGCTCATCAGCACCGCGAAGACGACGGTCATGCCGAACTGGATGAAGAATTGCCCCGACACGCCGGGCATCAGCGCGACGGGCAGGAACACCGCGACGATCGACATCGTCGTCGCGACGACCGCCAGCCCGATCTCGTCAGCGGCGTCGATCGATGCCTGATAGGCCGTCTTGCCCATGCGCATGTGCCGGACGATATTCTCGATCTCGACGATCGCATCGTCGACGAGCACGCCGGCAACAAGGCTCAATGCGAGCAGCGACAGGCCGTTCAGCGAAAAGCCCATCATCTCCATGAACCAGAAGGTCGGGATCGCCGACAGCGGGATCGCGAGCGCGCTGATCAGCGTCGCACGCCAGTCGCGCAGGAACAGGAAGACGACGACGACGGCGAGCACCGCGCCCTCGATCATCGCGAGCATCGAGCTGCGATATTGTTCCTTGGTATATTCGGTGCGGGTGAAGAGAATCTTGAAGTCGACCTTGGGGTTGTTCTTCTTGATCTCTTCCAGCTTCTTCATCGTCTCGTCGTGGATCGTGACGTCCGAAGCACCCTTCGCCTTTTCGATCGAAAAGCTGAGCACCTGACGCCCCGCAATCTTCGCGAGGTTGCGCTGTTCGGCATAGCCGTCGGTGACCTTGGCGACATCGGCGAGGCGGATCGTGCGGCCATCGCCGATCGAAATGCGCGTCTCGCCCAGCTGGAACGCGCTGCCGGCGTTGCCGAGCACGCGCACCGCCTGTTCAGAGCCGGCGATTTCGGTGCGTCCGCCAGCGGCGTTGACGTTGACCTGCCGCAGCTGCTGGTTCACCTGGCTCGCGGTCAGGCCATAGCTTTGCATGCGCGCGGGATCGAGGATCACGCGGATCTCGCGGTCGACGCCGCCGGAGCGGCCGACCGTCGCCATGCCGGGAATCGAAAGCAGGTCCTTGGCGACCGTGTTGTCGACGAACCAGGACAACTGTTCGAGCGTCATGTCGGTCGCTTCGACGGCAAAATAGGTGATCGGGCCGCCTGCTGCATCGATGCGAACGACCTGCGGCTCGAGGATGCCGTCGGGAAGGTCGCCGCGGATCTGCTGAATCGCCTGATTCACGTCGTTATATGCGCGGTCGATCGGGGTGCCGATCGCGAACTGCACCATCGTCCGGCTGCTGCCCTCGCTGACATAGGAGGATAGTTCGTCGACGCCGCTGACCCCGCGCACCGCCGCCTCGACGCGCTGCGTGACCTGCGTTTCCAATTCGGTCGGCGCCGCGCCGGGTTGCGATACGACGACCTGCACCAGCGGGAATTCGACGTCCGGATTGTCGTTGACGTCCATCCGGTTGAAGCTGACGAGGCCCGCGAGCAACAGCAGCACGAACAGGACGATCGGCGGCACCGGATTGCGAATGCACCAAGCGGAAATGTTGCGGAAACTCATGACTCAGGCGCCCTTGTGCGAATGCGATGCCGTTGACCGGATTATTGCGACGATTTCTGCAGCACCGGCTTCACCGTGTCGCCGACGTTGAGGAACGCGCCGGCGAGGGTCACGACCCGTTCGTTGCCGGTGAGCCCCGACGCGATCGACACGCCGGCATCGCTGACCGTGCCGACCTTGACCGGCTTGCGCTCGATTTTGTTGCCCTTGCCGACGACCAGCACGAAATTGCCTTCGGGACCGCTCTGCACCGCGCTTTCGGGGAGCAGCGGCACTTCCGCCGTGCCCGCCACGAGCCGCGCGTCGGCGAAGCCGCCCGGACGCAGCACCGACGAATAAGGGACCGCGATGCGAACCAGGCCCTGGCGCGTATCCATGTCGACGATCGGCGATACCTGCCACACCTGCCCGGCGATCTCGGCGTCGGTGCCGACCGGGGTGACGGTCGCGCGCGTGCCCACCTTGACCCGCGCGAGATCGGCCTCGGCCATCTGCGCCAGCATTTCCATCTCGCCGCCTTTCGCCATGCGGAACAGCACCCCCGTGCCCGCGCCGACGATCTGGCCGGGCTCGACCTGCCGCGTCAGCACCAGCCCCGCTGCGGGCGCGACGATGTTGAGCCGGTTGTTGCGCGCGGTCGCTTCGCCATATTGCGCCTGCGCGACGCGAACCCGAGCGTTGGCGGCGTCGCGCGTCGCGCGCTTGCGATCCATGTCGGCCTTTGAAATGAAGCCGCGGCCGACAAGGGCCTGCGCGCGTTCGAGTTCGGCTTGCGCCAGATCGGCGTCGGCCTGCGCGACGCGGATCGAGGCCGCGAGGCTCGCCGCCTGCTGCGCCTGCACCGAGCGATCGATGACCGCGAGCGTCTGCCCCGCGCCGACCCACTGCCCGGGTTCGACGAGCACGCGGACGACCTGTCCGCCTTCGCCGGCGACCCCGACCGGCATTTCGCGGCGTGCCGCGATCGTGCCGTTGGCAGCGATCGCCGCCTCGACCGACACGCGGCCGGGAACGACAACGGTGATGTTCGGAACCGCCGCGGCTTCCCCGCCGCCGGCGTCGGCGCCGCCCTTGTTGCTCGAGAAGGCATAATAGGCAGCCGCCAGCGCCAGGACGATCAGCACGACCGCGACGATCAGTCGCGTGCGCTTGCGCCGGCTGTCATCGCCATCCTCATAAAAGCTTTGCGTGCCCGCCAGGCTGTCCATCGAATCCACTTTCCGCTCGTAGTTCACGCCGAAAACCCTCCCTGCCTTGCGCGGCAGCATCATGCGGAAGGCGCAAACGCGCCCGCCCCCTTCGACCCCGCACAACAGGATCAATCCTCTGCGAGGTGTATTACCTAATTAAATCACCACTGGCAAGAGGCGAAACTTCGCCATTCCCCCTGCGCCCCGGAGCGCGCGCCATAGACGCCTTATCCTGCGATTTCCAGTGGTTGCGGACATGAAAAAGGGCGGCCCACCTTGCGGTGGCCGCCCTTTTCTTTGGCCGTCCCGTCGGGACCGGCTATCGCCGTTCGGCGGTCAGCGCACGCGGCCGCGGCGCACGAGATTGACGATCCCGAGCAGGATCACGGCGCCGAGGAAGGCGGTGAGCAAGGTCATCGGATCGAAGGCGTCGCCGCGCAGATGGCCGCCGCCGAGGAAGCTGCCGAACAGGAAACGGCCAAGGATCGACCCGATGCAGCCGACGATGATGTTGAGGAAAATGCCCTGCTGGGCGTCGGTGCGCATCACGATGCTGGCAAGCCAGCCGATGATGCCGCCCATGATGATTGCAATAATCCAAGTCATAAGATCACCCCTACGATCGTGTTGGCGCCTGACCCTGCAGGCCTGTCATTGGTAACCCAAATATTTGAAATCGCCTAGCGGAATGGCGGCGGCGGTGCGCCGCCACGCCAGTCAGCGGACGCTGCCACGCCGTATCAGATTGATGATGCCGAGCAGCACCACCGCGCCGATGAAGGCCCAGAGCAGTCCGATTGGGCTGAAGGTGTCGAGGCTGGCGCCCATACCGAAAAAGCTGCCGAGAAAATTGCCGAGGAACGCGCCGACGATGCCGACGACGACGTTCAGGATGATGCCCTGCTGGGCGTCGGTGCGCATGACGATGCTCGCCAGCCAGCCGATGATGCCGCCGACGATCAATGTGATGATCAAACCCATGTTTTTTCCTTCCCTGAACCGGCCGGGCATGCGCCCAGGGCCGGCAATTATCGAAACGTCCGGTCGTGCCCGGACATCGCTTCAGCGATATCGGGACAATGCGGTCGGGGATGGAAAGGTTCCCGGCCGGCCCGTCTGGACCGGGCCGGGAAAAGGGGGATCGGTTCCTGATCGGGAACGTCTCCGGGTCGCGCTATGGCACTAAGCAGCCGCATTTGACGCTGGTGTGACGAAAGTCACGGCCGCGAAAATAATTGATGCGGGGGCAACGGGTCGACGGGGCCGTGGAGGGCGCGGGGCGCACTCCAAATACGGCGATGCCGGGCCCCGTGGCGCCGGGCCGGCCGGGCATGCGAAATGGGGGCCGACATCGCTGCCAACCCCCACTATCCGGTTTTGTCCTGCTGACTCCGTCCCGCTTCATCCCGGTCCGCTTCTCTCGCGATCAGCGGCCCGCAAAACGACGCGTCGCGGCGCCCGCCGGAACAATCCGGCGACGGTTTGGTCGGCCCCCTTTCGGGGGCCGGCCGCACCTGGAAAGCCCTTCATCATCTCTTCTTGCGTCCGCCGAAGCGGTCGCTGTCCAAGCGATGGACTGCATTTCCTGTACCCGATCGGGTCCGTATCAACTCGTGGGAATCGCTACGTTCCGTGATCAGGCTACCGGTCGATTTCCTCGTCAATCCGTCCGTTCTCTTCCGGCTAGTCTTGCAACTACCCTTGATGTCCCGGTGGTCCGACGTCTCTGTCGTCCGATGATTTGAAGCTGACATGAAGTGTTCGGGGCGCCAACAAAAAATGCGCGAAAAGCCGCTCGAAACCGCCCCCGGTTGTGGATAAGTCCGGCATTAGCAACAACCGGATTCGTTGCAGCATTTTTGTAACAGCGTTGCAGCATTTTCGGATTCGATCACGACCCATCCCGCCGCGCGAATCGCCCGACCGAAAGTCGAATCGATTCGGCTTTCGCGAAGTTCAGGCGCGCCCCAGATCGCCCTTGCCCACCGTTCCCGACGCCATTTCGAGCATCCGGTCGAGACTCTTGCGCGCGGCGAGGCGAAGTTCCTCGTCCATCTCGATCCGCGGCTGGAGGTCGCGCAGCGCGATGTAGAGTTTCTCCATCGTGTTGAGCGCCATATAGGGGCAGATGTTGCAGTTGCAGTTGCCGTCGGCGCCGGGCGCACCGATGAAGTTCTTCTCGGGCAGCGCCAGCTCCATCTGGTGGATGATGTGCGGCTCGGTCGCGACGATCAGCGTATCGCCGGGGAAGCTCTTCGCGAACTGCAATATTCCGCTGGTCGAGCCGACATAGTCGGCATGGTCGACGATGTGCGGGGGGCATTCGGGGTGCGCCGCGACCGGGGCGCCCGGATGCTGGGTCTTCAATTTGATCAGCTCGGTTTCGCTGAACGCCTCGTGGACGATGCAAACGCCGGGCCACAGCAGCATGTCGCGCCCGAACTTGCGATTGAGATAGCCGCCGAGGTGGCGGTCGGGACCGAAGATGATCTTCTGGCTCTCGGGGATCTGGCTGATGATCGTCTCGGCGCTCGACGAGGTGACGATGATGTCGCTCAGCGCCTTCACCGCCGCCGAGCAGTTGATGTAGGTCAGCGCGATATGGTCCGGATGCGCCTCGCGGAAACGCTTGAACTGTTCGGGTGGACAACTGTCCTCGAGGCTGCACCCCGCGTCCATGTCGGGAAGGATCACGGTCTTTTCCGGCGACAAAATCTTTGCCGTCTCGGCCATGAACTTCACGCCGCAGAATGCGATCACCTCGGCATCGGTCTCCGCCGCCTTGCGTGACAACTCGAGCGAATCGCCGACGAAATCGGCCAAGTCCTGAATCTCGGGCTTCTGGTAATAATGCGCGAGGATGACGGCGTTGCGCTCCTTGCGGAGGCGGTCGATTTCGGCGCGCAGGTCGAGGCCCGAGAGATTCTCGCGGATGGGAGCAGTCATGGCGTTATCCTTATATGGCTTGGCCGTGGCGCCCCCCTACACGCTGCCCCGCGGCAGGGCAATTCGTCGCATCAGCCGGCGAGGCGCGCCGCGAGCGCGATGACGGGCGGCGTCATCGACAGCATATAGATGGTGAGACGGACCGCGATGACAATCACCGCGACCGCCTTTGTCGCCGAATGGACGCGGCCGAGCGTCCGCCGATCATAGAGCGCGACAATGCCGACGACGGCAAGCTGGATCAGGCCGATCGGGATGTCGAACCAGCCGATCATCAGCGGCATTGGCAATATGCGGCCCAGCGCGGGTTCAAGGATCACGATCGTCGCGCCGATCATCAGCCGCCGGTGCCAGTCGGTCGCGCGCCGCCGCCGGATCGCCCACGCAACCATCGCGCCGAACACCAGCGATTCGGTCACCGTCAGCGCGAGGAAATGAGCCGGTGTGAAAAAGGGCGGGAAACGGTCCAGGATCAGCGAAGCGACACCGGTGAAGATGCCAAGGGCGGTGATAAAGATAGCGAGCAGCCCGCCGACACGCCCGAGCTGGCGGTGCCGCGCCAGATTATCGCGCGAGACGAAGGCCGACTGGGCGATCAGCAGCGCCAGCCATGCCAGCATCGCGACACCATGGGCATGCACCCAAAAGGGCGCCGCGACCGGATCGACGAAGCCTCTCAGCGCAAACTGGAGGAACCCGAAAACGATGAAGACCGCGAGGCCGATCGCCATGCGGTGCCAGAAAAGCTCAACGCGAGCGCCGCCGCCTGCACTTGTAGCCATGCCCATTCCCCCTTCCCGACCCGGCGGAAAGATAGCGTAGCGGCAAAAGCGCGAAAAGCCCGGTTTTTACCCAGCCGGCGCGCCCGCAAAGCGTGCGGTCACCTTTGCGTCGATCCCTGCGGCTTTCAATGGCATGGCAAAGCTTTGCTCGATCGCCGTGCGCGCGGCGCCCTGGGCAAGGCGCATCGGTGTCGTGCCCTTGGCCTGCTTGATCAGCTCCTCCTGCGCGCGCTTGCGATTGGCGGCGTCGAGCGTCTGCTCGGCATCGGTCAGCGTCAGCAATATCTCGCCGTCGCGATATTCGCTGATCGCATCGATATCGATCTCCGGCCCCGCGAGCCGCAACGGCGGCAGGGTGACGGTGAGCGCGTTCGCCGCTGCGTCCCAGTCGAGGTCCGACTGCTTGAGCTTGCCGAGGTCGAGTTCGTAGCGGACCGTGCCGGGCATGATCAGCGTCTTCTTCGCGCTCAGCCCGAGCCGGCTCTGTGTCGATGTCACCACCGCGACATAGCGCGCGGTGAAGGGCACCAGTATATTCTGCTCCTGGAGTCCTTGCAGGCTCGCGGCGACGACGGTTTCGGGATCATAGCCGCGCTGCCAGTCCTGCCACGCGCGCCAGCCGAAGAACAGCGCGAGCGCCAGTATTGCGACGAGCGCGGCACGAAATGGCCCCTTGCTCATGCCACGAGCCTCCAGCTTTCGGCATCGCGCGCAACGCGGCCGCGATTTTCGAGATCGATCAGATGCGCGAGGACCGATCGTCCGGCGGCACCGGTCAGCCGCGGGTCGAGCCCCTTGTACATATGTTTCACCATCTCGGGGATGACGCGTGTGCCCTTTTCGAGTTCCCGCAAAATCTGCCGCTCGCGCTGCTTGCGGTGGCCGAGCATCCCGCGCACCAGCTGCCGCGGCCTGGTCACTGCGGGACCATGCGCGGGGTAATAGACACGGTCGCCCCGGTCATAGAGCTTCGACAGGCTCGCCATATAGGCCGCCATGTCGCCGTCGGGGGGGCTGACGACGCTGGTCGACCACGCCATGACATGGTCGCCGGTGAACAGCGCCCCTGTCTCGAGGAGCGCAAAGCAGAGATGGTTCGACGTATGCCCCGGCGTCGCCACCGCCTCGATCGTCCAGCCGCCCCCCGAAAGGCGCTCACCGTCGGCTAGAATGCGATCGGGCGCATAATCAGCGTCGAATGCCGAATCCGCGCGCGGACCATCGTCCGAGAGCGCCAGCGGCGCGCAACCGATGATCGGCGCCCCGGTCGCCTCCTTCAGCGGCGCCGCGGCGGGACTGTGATCGCGGTGGGTGTGCGTGCAAAGGATCGCAGCGACGCGCTGTCCCTCGACGGCGCGCAGGATCGCATCGACGTGCCCCGCGCCATGGATGTCGGCGGGATCGCCGATGCTGAGCCCCGATCCGGTCGGGCCGGGATCGATCACCGCGACATCGCTGCCCGCGCCGACGATCCATGTCTGGGTGCCGGTGAAAGTATAGGGTGACGGGTTCGGCGCGAGCACGCGGCGCACCAGCGGCTCATGCTGTTCGCACTCGCCGGCGCGGATGCTGTCGGGCCAGGGCTTTTCTTCGCTCATGCCCTTCATGTGGCATCGCACGCCGCGAAGGAAAAGGGATGCACGTCAAAAAGAGGACGTGAAAAGGGAGCGACATGGGTCCCTCCCTTTCCCGCCCCTGCCGCCGGCCCCACCGGGGAGCAAAGACCGGCGGCGAAGTCGATGGGGTCAGTGGCCCGATTTCTCGATGTCGGCGATCGCCTTTTCGATATCGGAAGCGACCTTGGCGCGTATGTCTTCGGACATGCTGTGCGACCATTTGCTTTCGGCGAAGGACGCCCGCGCCTTCTTGAGCGCCGAGAGGCGTGCCGCCCGACTGTCCGCCGTATCGCTGCACGAGAACATATAGACGCTGCTGCGTCGGTTGCCGTCGGCCTCTTCGCGTTTGACGATCGGCGCCGCCTGCTTGCCGTCACCGCACTTGCCGATGAACCGGGCCTTGCCGTCCGTTGTCCACGTGGCATGAGGCATCGGGGGCAAGGGGGGCAGCGGCGGTATCGGTGCCATGACGGTGCGGATGCGCTCGGTGCGCTTCGCCTCCAGCCTGTCGGCGATCGCCTCGGCGCGCTTGCCGGAAATGCCCTGTTCCTTGAGCGTCGCGAGGACATCATCGCGCGAGAGGCTGCCGGGCGTGCGGATTTCGATGCGGCGCGCCTCGTCTTTGCCGTCGATGCGCGCGGACACCGTCGCAGGCGCCTTTTTGCCATCTTCGCGGATCACGATGCGATGCACTTCGCGCTTCTTGCCGCCCTCATCGGCCGTGACATCGTCGCTATGCTCGGTGAAGACCATCACGCCCGGCGCATCGGGCGCGACGGGCGGCAGCGGCGCTTCGGGCGGAGCGGGCGGTGCCGGCACGTCGGCGGTCTGCGCCTTCGCCACAACGATCCCGGCGGGAACGAGCGTCGCGGTGGTTGCGAGCACGGCCAGCGTCGCGCCGCCGACCAGCAGGCGTCCGACAAGTCCGCGCTTTTTGGAAACATCCTGCCTCGTCAACATCGTCAACCTCTCCTGCAGATTGTCATGCACCGCCATCGGCGCGGCAAGGGACAGGCGCGGGCCGACCGCCGCCTTGACGATCGCGGTCGCATAGCTCGCCGCCCGGTCGCGCTGCCCCTCCCGATCAGTCCCCGCCTGATCGACCATCCTCAGGACGCGCGCGTCGCAAGCGGCCTCCTGGTCGAAACGAAAGGCGCGGATCGCACGCCAGGCGAACGGATTGAACCATTGGGCGGCGAGCAGCACGAGCGCCGCGCTATTCGCCCACAGGTCGCCGTGGCGATGGTGCGACAGTTCGTGATCGATCGCCAGCGCCCGCTCGTCGGCGACATAGCGAGCAAAGAAATCGTGCGGTACCGCGACATGGCGATGCCACAAGCCGAAGGCGACCGGGCCATCGACGGCATCGGACATCACCAGCCGGATGGTCCCGATCGGTTCGAGTTGAACCGCGCCGCGCAGCACGTCGCGCCGAAAGCGGCGGTGCGACACCATCGCCGCCGCCAGCACGGCGGCCATCCCCGCCGCCCAGGCGAAGAAGATGACCGGCGTCAGGTCGGCAAGCGACCAAAGCGGTTCGGCAACCGGGCCGGACGCCGCGACCGGTAGCCCGACCTGCACCGTCACCGCTTCCCCAGCCGCAGGCGCGGGCGTCACGATCACCGGATCGGCGAAAGGAAGGGGAGGCAGCACCAGCCGCAGCGCGGGCACCGCCCACAACGCATAGGTCAGCCGTGGACCGAACAGCCGCGCGAAGGGTTTGCGGACGATCAGGATCAGGAGGACGAGAGCCGCCGTGGTGATCAGCGTGTCGCCCCACGCCTCGATCAGCATAGCGGCGCTCATGACTTGAGCTTCTTCAGGAGCGCCTCGATTTCGGCGATATCGGTGTCAGTCAGCGCCTCGCGGTCGGCGAGATGCGCGATCAGCGGGCCGACGCGGCCGCCGAACAGGCGATCGACGAAACGCTGCGATTCCTCGCCGACGGCATCGGCGCGTTCGATCGCGGGACTGTAAAGATAACGGCGCCCATCGGCCTCGGCGGTGACGGCGCCCTTCTGGACCAACCGCGCGAGCAAGGTTTTCACCGTCGCCTGCGTCCAGCCGTTGATGGCGCCGATGCGCCGGGTCAGGTCGGCGGCGGTCTGCGGGGCTTTGTCCCACAGCGCCGCCAGCACCTGCATTTCCGACTCGCTTGCTCGTTCTGCCATGCGGACCCCTCCCATTGGCACCATCGATCTGATGCGACTACAAATGTAGTCAATGGGCTGAACGCTTGCTGAACGAACATGGGCCCGGGCATATGTCGGGATTTTTTACACGCCGAGACGCCGGTAAGGAATCGCTAACCAGCGCCTCCCGCCAGAATCCGCGAAGGCCGTAAATTGGCACGGCAATTGTATAGTATCAGATGTTCCCGAGTGTTCCGCTCAATGGAGCGGTGGGGGGCATCAGTCTGGTCCCTGATGTCCCCTGCCCCCACCCGGGAAAACCCCACTTGCCCCCGATGCAGACGGGGGGCGGAGTGGCCGAAAGGCCCCGCCCCCCGGAAGCTTTCAACCTTCCGAAATTTCCGGCGTGCCGAAAAGCGCAGCGAGATTCGCGCGCTGCGCGGAAAGGTCGGCGAGGCTGTAACCGTCGAGCACCTTCAAGAACGCCGTCAATGCCTCGGCGAGCGCGCCCGTCAGCCCGCATGCGGGCGCGATGATGCAACTACCGCAATCGACGAGGTCGAAGCCCTCCTCGGTATGGCGCACCACCGCGCCGACATTGATCTCGGCCGCGGGCCGTGCCAGCCGGATACCGCCGAAACGTCCGCGGACGCTTTCGAGATAGCCCGCATTCACCAAGTCGTTGACGACCTTCATCAGATGGTTCTGCGAAATGCCGTAGGTACGCGAAATCTCGGAGATCTGGCTCAGCCGCTCCTTGTCCTGCGCCCCCACATAAAGAAGCACGCGCATCGCGTAGTCGGTGTAGCGCGTGAGGCGCATCGCAATCCTTCCAATCGGCTCGGGCCGTATAATATGTATTTTTGTTGCATGTTTCAAATCTTGTGAATACATGCGCATCAAATACATGATTATAGTGAGTCACGAGCGACATGGATCAGATCGAAGAGGCCGCGCTCGCGCGCCTGATTCCCGCCTTCTACGACCGCGTTCGTGCGGACCCCCATATCGGCCCGCTGTTCGATGACGCGGTCGACCACTGGCCCGCGCACCTCGAAAAACTCATTGCCTTCTGGTCGTCGGTGATGCTGACGACCGGCCGCTACAAGGGCAGCCCGGTCACCGCGCATCTGAAACACAAGGCCCGAATCACTCCCGCGATGTTCGATCGCTGGCTGGTGATCTGGTCCGCGACGACCGACGAGCTGATGCCGCCCGACGCCGCGGTCGCCCTGCAAGCCAAGGCCGCGCGCATCGCCGAAAGCCTTCGGCTCGCGCTCTTCTTCCGCCTCGACGACCCCGGCCGCGGGCGGCCTGAGGCCTCCCTCCACTCATCGATAAAAGGATAAGCTATGCGCACCGTCTCGGCCCAAGCCATGGAAATCGTAAAAGCGTCCGCCCCCGCGCTCGAAAAGCACGGCCTTGCGATCACGACGGCGATGTACGCCCGGCTGTTCGAGAACAAGGATATCGAAGCGATGTTCGACCGCGCCGCGCAGGCGAGTGGCGAGCAGCCGAAGCGCCTCGCCGCCGCGATCCTCGCCTATGCGAAGAATATCGACAAGCTCCAGAACCTTGGTCCAGCCGTGTCGCGCATGGTGAGCCGCCATATCGAAACCGGTGTAAAGGCGGAGCATTACCCCCACGTCGCAAATGCCCTGTTGCCCGCGATCCGCGACGTGCTGGGCGAAGAGGTGGCGACTGATGAAGTGCTCGCGGCATGGGGCGCGGCCTATTGGATGCTCGCCGACATCCTGATCGCCACCGAGGCGCAGGCGTATGAGGATGCCGAGGCGGCCTGAACGGGAGGTTTCGACGTGAGGTTGCCGATAGAGATGTGTGCCCCGGCGAAAGCCGGGGTCCCGAAAGCTCGCACTAACCTGGGATATTTCCGCACTGGGCCCCGGCTTTCGCCGGGGTGCACGACCGGCCGATAACCACCCCAAAGCGAAAAAAGCCCGCCGGAGCCTGAGCGCGGCGGGCTTTTGCCACCCCTCAGTGCGGCCTTACTCGGCGCGCGTCGGAACCCCGGTCATCAGCGTGTGAAGCTCGCCCGCTTCCCACATTTCCATCATGATGTCGCTCCCGCCGACGAATTCGCCCTTCACATAGAGTTGGGGGATCGTCGGCCAGTCCGAAAACTCCTTGACGCCCTGACGGACCTCCATGTCCTGAAGCACGTCGACGGTCTCATATTCGACGCCAAGCCGGTCGAGCATCGCGATCGCACGCGAGGAAAAACCGCATTGCGGAAACAGCGGCGTGCCCTTCATGAACAGCAGCACGGGGTTGTCGGCGACCAGCTTGGCGATGCGGTCGTGGGTGGCAGGGTCGGTCATTCTAAGTCTCCGGGCCGGCGCGCCATCGCGCAGGCAAAATATCTGCTCCCTATGAAGGGATGGCAGTCGTCAATTGCAAGGCATGAAGTTCGCCGCCCATGCGTCCGCCCAAGGCGGCATAGACCGCCTTGTGCTGCGCGACGCGGGTCATTCCCTGAAAGTATGCGCTGATCACATGCGCCGCATAATGGTCGTTGTCGCCGGCGAGGTCGGTAATCGTTACCTCGGCGTCGGGGAAGGCCGCGACGATCATCGCCCGCAAATCATCCTCGCGCATGCCCATCGGGATAGCCTCAGTTCTGGCTGTCGATGAACTGGCGGCGCGCTTCGGCGGTCTTGTCATTCAGGACCGCGCGAATTTCGGCGTCGCTGATCTCGACGCTTGCCGCGGTCAGGTCGCCCGCCAACTTGCGGATGACATCCTCATCGCCCGCTTCCTCGAAATCGGCCTGGACGACCGCCTTGGCATAGGCGTCGGTTTCCTCGGGGGTCAGCCCCATGCGTTCGGCGGCCCATTCGCCGACAAGCCGGTTACGCCGCGCCGTAATTCTGAACTGCACCTCCTGGTCGCGTGCGAATTGCGTCTCGAATGCCCGTTCACGATCGTCGAATGCGCTCATCATGTCCTCGCCGGTTAAACCTAGCCTTGCAGATAGGTGGCCCGCCCCGGCGACGCAAGCCGCCTGTGCGGCAGATCACTTCCCTTTCGCTTGCGAAGGGTTTAGGGTTTGGCCCCAAGGGAATGGGTCGTACCGCAGCAACGAAGACTGCGCCTTGCCGGCATCGCATCGGCACGGCGCCTTCATGCTTGTGCTTGGGGGATTGGTGATGACTCGACGTTCGCAATTCGTGCCGGTTCTGGCTGCCTTGGCCTTGACCGCGCCCGGAATCGCGCGGGCGCAGGAAGGCGACCCGACACTCCGCGACAGTTTTGCCATCGGCGAGCAGGGCGGTTCGCTGTGCGCGGTGCAAGCCACCGTGCATGACCGCGTGATCGAGGGCATGTTCGACCGCGCCTGGACGATCATCTGCCGCGATGCCAGCCAGCCCGTCGGCACCGTGCGAGTGCTGCGCGCGGGCGCCGACGAAGCGCGCGCGCGGATCGAACGCGCGCGCGCCGGCACGATCGCCTGCGCGACCGACGGCGCCTGCACGGTCCGGGGCAGCGATGTCGCCTGGACGACCCGGATCGAAGCCGACGGCGCAACGAGCTACAGCGTCGAAGGTTTCGCCGCCTACGGCGACGCGCTGCGGATCGCGCTCGAATCGGTGCGCGAGCACCGGGTAATCCCCGGCGTGATCAAGGTCGCGACGATATCGGTCGGCGACAATGACGGCTTCGCGCGCACGCTCGCCGGGGCGATCGACGTCGACAAGGCGTTGGCCGAGGGATATCGCCGCAACCATAGCGGCGACTATGCCGAGGCCGCCGAATTTTTCGAGGCGCTGTCGCGCCGCGCGCTCGACGAACAGGCGGCGGCCGGCATCGACCCGAGCGAATTTACGTTGAATCGCGCGCTGCAACGCTCGAACCTCGGCGAATTCGCCGAAGCCGAACGCTTGTTCGCCGAGGTCGAAGCCATCCCGACGAGCGATCCGGTCCAGCTGCGCCTGCGCCGCAATTTCCGCGCGATCAACGCGCTCAACCAGCGCGATTATGATCGCGCGGCAGCGCTGCTCCAGGCGCCGCTCGCCCCGCTGGCCACCGGCGTTACGATTACGGGCGACGCAGTGACGCTGACCCCCGAAATCGTCGCCGGGGTCAACAGCGGCGACAATGCCCGCGTCCTGCGCCAGGCGAACGACCGTGAGCGGCTGACTCCGATCGAGCGCGCGCAGATTATCGACGCGCAGGCGGTCCACCTGCTCGGCACCGTCCAACGGCTCCGCGGCGATGCCGAGGCGGCGAAAGCCGCGCAGTTGAAAGGGCTCGGTGACGCGCTTGCCGTGCGTCAGGGCCGCGTAACGTCCATCATCCGGCTGCGTTCACAGATGCTGGGCGAACTCGCCCTGGCCGAGGAAGCGGTCGGTGACATCGGCAGCGCCGACGCGCGCTTCGTCGAATCGGTCGACCTGCTCGCGGCCGAATATCCCGAAACCACCGCGCTCGCTTCGGCACGCGCACGCTATGCCGCCTTTCTCACCCGCCATGCGCAGGAAGACAAGGCGATCGGCATCTATCGCGAGGTCGTCGCCGCGCTCGCCAACTCGGAGCGTTCGACCGCGGGAATGGCGAACGTCATGGCGCCCTATTACCGGTTGCTGGCGAACCGCGCGGCGACGGATCCGGCCGCGACCGGCGAATTCTTCGTCGCCAGCCAGCTTCAGATTCGTCCCGGTGTGGCCGATACGCAGGCGGTGCTGGCGCGCGAATTGTCCAGCGGCAGCGACGACGGGGCGCGGCTGTTCCGCCAGGCGACGACGCTGAACCGCGACATCGAGCGCGCGCGGATCGAGGACGCCCGCCTCGCCCAGCTTCCCGCTTCGCCCGAAGTCAACGCCTTGCGCGCCGACGTCAGGACCCAGCTCGACAATCTGGCGTTCCAGCAGTCCGAAACGCTTGTCCAGCTGGCGGCCTTTCCGCAATATCGCGTCGTCGCGTCCGGCAAACTCGAGCTGCCCGAATTGCAGCAGGTGCTGCGGCCCGGCGAAGCCTATCTGAAAATGCTCGTCGTTGGCGAAGGCGTCTATGCGACGCTGATCGAACGGGACGGGGCGCAGCTCTGGAAATCGGACATCGGCGCGTCGGATCTCGAACGGGCGGTCGATACGATCCGCTCGACGATCTCGATCGTCGAAAATGGCCGACGCGTCACCTATCCCTTCGACGCCGCGACCGCCTACAAGCTTTACGGCCAGCTCTTCGGCCCGGTTGCTGCGAAGCTCGCGGCGGTGCCGCATCTGATCTTCGAACCCGACGGCGCAATGCTGCGCCTGCCGATCAATCTGCTCATCACCGCCGACACGGGGCTCACCGATTATGAACGACGGCTGCTCGACCCCGGCGCGGACCCGTTCGACATGCGCCAGATCGCATGGCTCGGCCGCACGACCCGCCCGAGCACCGCGGTATCCACGCTCGGCTTTCGCAACGCGCGCCAGGCTCCGCCGTCGAAGGCAAGCAACCAATATTTCGGACTCGGCGAGAATCTGCCGGTGGCGGGCCTCCTGCCATCCACCGGCACCCGCGGCGCGGCTAGCGGCAGCGCCGACGCCGACTGCCTGTGGGACGTCGCGCAATGGGGCCGCCCGATCTCGGCCGACGAACTGGTCACGGCGCGCGACGCCGTGGGCCGCGCGGCCGGAACCCTGCTCACCGGGGGCGCCTTCACCGACACGGCGGTCAAGAACCGCGCCGACCTTGCCGACTATCGCATCATCCATTTCGCGACGCACGGCCTCGTCACCGCGCCGCGCCCGGCCTGCCCTGCGCGCCCGGCGCTCGTCACCTCGTTCGGCGGCGGGGATTCGGACGGCCTCCTTACCTTCCAGGAAATCTTCGACCTCCGGATCGACGCCGACCTCGTCATCCTGTCGGCCTGCGACACCGCCGGCGCGGCGAGCGTCGCGGCGACGCGCGAGGCGGGACTTTCGGGCGGCGGCAGCGCGCTCGACGGGCTCGTGCGCAGCTTCATCGGCGCAGGCGGCCGCACGGTGATCGCCAGCCACTGGCCCGCGCCCGACGATTTCGACGCGACGCAGCGGCTGATCGGCGGCCTGTTCGCGGCCGACGAAGGGACGAGCATCGCCGATGCGCTGTGGGCAACCCAAATGCGGCTGATGAACGACCAGCAGACGTCGCATCCCTATTATTGGTCGGGCTTCGCGATCATCGGCGACGGCGGCCAGCCGCTGCTCCACAACGGCGCGGCGACCGCGCAAAAGGGAAAGGCCGCCGGCCGCGCCGCCCGCTGATCCGATGAACGCGCCCGAAACCATCATCCCGGCCGAGGCCCCGCCCGCGCAGGAGGACAAGCGCGCTGCGGTGCCGCTTGGCAAGCGCGTCCGCCGGCTGGTCATGCAGCTCGGCCCGTCGCGGATGGCGGCGACGATCGTCTTTCTGCTCGCCGCGATCCTGATCGCCCGGTTCAGCTGGCAGCTGCCGCTGACTGATGCCGCCGAGCGCGCGCTTTACGACGCGCGCGCAACGCTGGTGGCGCCTAAGGCCGGGCAGGACAAGCGCATCACCCTCGTGACTTATAATGACGAGACGCTGTTCAGCACCAGCATCCGTTCGCCGCTCGACCGGACCTTGCTCGCGAACGCACTCGCCAATCTCGACCAGATGGGCGCGAAAGCGATCGGCATCGATATCGTCTTCGATTCGCCACGCCCCGATGATGATTTACTGAAAGCGCAGCTCCGTGCGATGAAGACGCCCACTTGGCTGGCCTATGCCGAACAGGCAAGCAATCCGAGAACCATCTTCTACGAACAACAGAAATATCTCGAATCCTATCTCGCCGATGTGACGACCGCGAAGACGAAGCCGACGAGCGTGCTGTTCCGCACCGACGGCGACGGCGTGATCCGCAACTGGCCCGACCGGCCAAAGCATCTGCCGCCGTTGATGGCGAATGCGCTGGCCCCGGTCGATCCGGCCTATGCCGATTTTCAGGGGGGCATTCGCTTCCTCGTCCCCGCACGCGCCGCGGCGGGGCAGGAGGAACCGGTATTCGCCAACATCCCGATCGACACCTTTGCGATGCCGATGGATGACCAGATGCGCGGCGCTTTCGCGGAGCTGGTCAAGGGCCGCTATGTGCTGATCGGCGGCGACATCATCGACAATGATCAGTTCAACACGCCGCTCAGCCGCTTTCCCGACGCGATCACCGGCCAGCATGAAACGATGATCGGGCTCGAGGTTCACGCGCATATGCTCGCGCAGCAACTCGACAATGCCTGGCCGCGCCCGATCCCGGGACCCGCGCTCTGGGCGCTCGCGGTTCTGATCGTCGTCGCGGGCGGGCTCACCAGCCTGATCGACCTGCGCGCGCGCTGGGTCGCGCTCGCTTTCCTCGGTCAGATGGCCTTCTTCATCGCCTTCCCCTTCTGGCTGCAGGGGCACGGCATCGACACGACGACGCTGCCGACCTTCGGCTGGGCAGTCGGTTGGCTGTTCGGCTATGCTGCGGTCGGCACCGCGGCGCGCACGATCGGGTCGCGCCAGCGCGCCTTCGCGCAATCGGCGCTCGGCAAATATCTGCCCGCCGACGTCGCGGCGCAGATTTTGCGCGACCCCGACCAGCTCTCGCTGCACGGCGAGCGGCGCAACATCTTCTGCGTCTTCACCGACCTCGAAGGCTTCACCAAATTGAGCCACGCGGTGACCCCCGAAACCGTCGCGCGGCTGCTCAACGAATATCTCGACCGCCTCTCCGACATCGTGCTCGACCATGGCGGGACGATCGACAAGTTCGTCGGCGACGCCGTCGTCGCCTTCTGGGGCGCGCCGCTCAGCCGGCCTGACGATGGCGAGCGGGCGGCCGCCGCCGCGCTCGCGATGTACGAAGCGGGCGAGAAATTCCGCACCGACCTCGCCGCCGAGGACGTGCCCCCGATCGGCATGACGCGCGTCGGCCTGCATGTCGGCGACGCGATCGTCGGCAATTTCGGCGGCGAGGGGCGCATCCAATATACCGCGCTCGGCGACAGCATGAACACCGCCTCGCGGCTCGAGGCGGCGAACAAGAGCCTGAAGACCGGCGTGCTGATCTCGGCCGAAGCCGCCGCGCGCTCGGGCCGCGACGACCTCGTGCCCATGGGCCGCGTCACGCTGCGCGGGCGCGCGCAGCCGGTCGACCTTTTCACCCCGCGCCCCGATCTTGTCCCGGAACGGCGCGCGCAGATCGCGGCGCTTGTCGCGGCGCACGCGGCGGGCGATAAAAATACCCTTGTGACCGCCGCCACAGCATTGGCCGCGGAATTCGCCCAGGACGCATCCATCCTGTTCCTGATCGAACGCCTGAACCAGACCAAAGAGGGAGAAAGCTATGTCCTTTCCTGACTTCCGGATGCGCCGCTTTGGCTTGGCCGCCACCGCTGCCGTCGCCGCCATGACGATGGTTTCCGCCGCCGCCGCGCAATCGATGGTCGTCCGATCGACCGGCCCGTCGGCGGCCAAATACCCGACCGGGGCGCGGCTCAAGCCGGCCGACAAGCTGACCCTCGTGGCGGGCGACCGGATCGTGTTGATGCAGTCGGGTAAAACGCGCACGCTTTCGGGGCCCGGCACCTTTGGTGCCACGGGAACCGTGCAGGCGAGCCAGTCGCTCGGCGGCAACGTAACGCGCATGCTCGCGAAGGGGCCGACGATGCGGTCACGCGGCGGATTTTCGCGCGAAGGTGTGACGCAAATGCCTGCCGAACTCCGCGCGCCCAATCTCTGGCTGCTCGACTATCGCGAGGGCGGGACCTTCTGCGTCCTCGATCCCGCGGTGCTGATGCTGTGGCGCCCCAATATGCAGGGCGATACCGCGCTCGAGATCGAAAGCGGCGGCAAGAAGACGACCGTCGCGATCGTCGATGGCGCCAATTTCCGCAAATGGCCGACCGACATCCTGCCGGTGCAATATGGCGCCGACTATCGCCTCTCGGGCGGCGGGCTGGCGCAACCGGTGACCGTGCGTTTCGCCGCCGTGGAAAACGCGCCCGATACGGTCGAAGGATCGATCGACATGCTGATGACAAAGGGTTGCACGCCGCAGCTTGACCGCCTCGTCGATACGATGTCGGAAGCGGAGGCGGGTTGAGGCGGGACGGCTGGGGCGCAATTGAACGCGCTCTATCCGTCTGATATCTTCCCGGGAAATACCGCCTGTCGCGTGGCGGAACCTTCCTTGGGTCGAAAATAGCTGCGCCGGACACTGGTGGAGCCAATGACATGGGCGCACCGCAATGGCGGTGCGCCGGAACGCAAGGGGTGGTGATGGCCGTGGCGGGGGATATGGGAGTTCATGCGGCCGCGAGGTCCAGGCACGCGGATATCCGCAGGATATTGGCCGGTTCGGCGGGACTGATCGCGGCGGTCCTGCCCGCCGCCCTGTGGGCGCAGGCGACCCCGCAAATCCCCACGCGCGAGGAAATCCAGCGCCCGACGCTTCCTCCCGCCGCGCAGCCCGGTGAGCAGATCGTCGCGATCGACGACGGCATCGAACGCGCGCCCTGCCCGCTCGCCAATCCCGAATTCGCCAATGTCCGCTTCACGCTGCGCGCAGTGGAATTTTCGACCGTCGAAGGCATCGACAATGGGCTGCTCGCGCCGAGCTGGGCCGGTCGCGTCGGGCAGGATCTCCCGATTTCCGCGATATGCGAGATTCGCGACCGCGCCGCGACCATCCTGCGGTCGCAAGGCTATCTCGCCGCCGTCCGCGTGCCGCCGCAGACGATCGGCGACGGAATCGTCCGGCTCGACATCCTTTCGGCGCGGATGACGCGGATCGAGGTGCGCGGCGACGCGGGCGCCAACGAAAAGCTGTTGCAACGCTATCTCTCGCGGCTCGACGATGCGCCGGTTTTCAATATCGCCGATGCCGAACGCTATCTGCTGCTGGCGCGCGACATTCCGGGCATGGACGCGCGGCTGACCTTGCGTCCCGGCGCGGTTCCCGGCGAAGTCGTGGGCGAAGTCACCGTTACGCGCACCCCCGTCATCTTCGACTTCAATGCGCAGAATTTCGGATCGCGCGACGTCGGCCGATGGGGCGGCAACGCGCGCGCGCGTTTCACCGGCCTGACCGGGATGGGCGACCTCACCACAGTCGGCTTCTATGCGACCCCCGATTTCGATGAGCAGAAAGTCGTGCAGGCGTCACACGAATTCCGCGTCGGCGGCGAGGGGCTGCGCCTTGGCGCCAGCTATACCTACGCCTGGACCCGGCCGGACCTCACCGGCCTGCCGATCAAATCGAACACGCAGGTCGTCAGTCTGTTCGGTTCCTATCCGCTCGTACTGACGCAAGCCCAGCGCGTTTCCGTCGGTGGCGGGCTCGATATCATCGATCAGGATATCAGCCTGACCGGCGTGCCGCTCAACAAGGACCGGCTGCGCGTCTTCAGCCTGCGCGCTGACGCGAACTGGATCGATCCCGACTCGATCGCCGGCCGCGGCGGCTATAATCCCAGCGAACCGCGCTGGTCGCTCGCCACTTCGCTCGAGGCACGACAGGGCGTCTCCTTCCTCGGTGCCAGCGACGATTGCGGTCCCGGCGGCACGGCATGCTTCCTGCCGGGCGCGGTGCCACTGACGCGCATCGAGGGCAAGCCCGACGCCTTCCTTGTCCGCGCCAATGCGCTCGCCGAATGGCGGCCGGCAAAATTATTCACCCTGTCGGCCGCGCCCCGCGCGCAATGGACCAACGATCCGCTGCTTGCCTATGAAGAATTTTCGGGCGGCAATTTCACTGTCGGGCGCGGCTTCGATCCCGGCACGGTGATCGGAGACAGCGGCGTCGCGGTGGCACTCGAGGCGCGCTACGGCTCGTTCGTCCCCGCCAACACGAAAGCCTTCGCCTTCCAACCCTTTGCCTTTTTCGACGCCGCCTGGGTTTGGAACGAGGATGCCGCGTTCGACGGGCTCGACCCACAGAAACTCTATTCGGCGGGCGGCGGCGTGCGCGTCGCCTATGGCGACCTCGGCCGGCTCGACGTGACGCTGGCCGTGCCGCTCGACCGCGGCGGCTTCCTGACCGAAAAACCCGATCCGCGGCTGCTTCTATCGTTGACCACCCAGTTCGGCGTGCAGGCGCGCTGACCCATGAGCTTTGCATCGAGGACAATCGACATGCGTGCCACCGCCACCCTCTCGCCCGTCCGCAAAGACAAGCAGCGCCTGTTGACCAGTTGCGCGATCGCGGCCGGGATCGCTGCGCTTGCCTATGGCGGACCCGCGTCGGCACAAGTCGCCGGTTCGGGCAGCTTCGTTTCGGGCGCCGGCTCGATCGGCAACGATGGCGGGACCAACACGACGACGGTGAATGTCGGCGGGGCGGAAAGCATCATCAATTGGGTGCCGACCGACGCCGCCCCGACCGGGGGCGCGATCGACCTGCTTCCGGCCGGCGAAAACTGGGATTTCGTCGGCACCGGCGACTATACCGTACTCAACCGCTTCGTGAACGGCGGCGGAGGATCGCTCAGCCGCGAGATCGCGCTCAACGGCACGGTCAACTCCTATATTGGCTCGGCGAGCGGCCCGCGCGGCGGCAATATCTGGTTCTACAACGCCGGTGGCATATTGATCGGCGCGAGCGGCGTGGTCAACGTCGGCAGCCTTGTTCTCACCACCAATGATATCGTCACGACCGGCGGGCTGTTCGGTCCGGGCGGCGAGATACGCTTCCGCGGCGCTTCGGGCAGCACCTCCGCCGTCACCGTGAACGGCGCGATCAACGCCAATATCGTGGGCAGTCCGGGCAACAGCTATGTCGCGCTTGTCGCGCCGCGCGTCGTGCAGGCGGGAGACGTCCGTGTCGACGGATCGGCCGCCTATGTGACCGGGGAACAGGCCGATATCCGGATCAACGGCGGATTGTTCGACATCAACGTCCTTGTCGGCGCCGAAGGCGGCAACGTCATCGACCATTCGGGCACGACAACCGGCCCGGCGCATCTGGACACCAACGGCAATCAAAGCCGCGTCTACATGGTCGCGATTCCCAAGAACGACGCGGTCACGATGCTGGTCAGCGGGGCGATCGGCTATGACGACGCGCTCTCGGCGCAGGTCGACCCCGATGGCGCGGTGCGGCTGTCGGCGGGCTATAATATCACCGCGGGCGAACTCGATGCGACGCCGGCCAATGCGACCGCCGCGAACATCACCGCGGGCGATACATTGTTCCGGAGCGACACGATCGCGCGCGCCAGCGGCGCGTTCACCGCCGCGCCGACGCAAACGCTTCCGCCCTCGCCCACCCCGCTGTCGTCGGAGGGTCAGTTCTTCGTCGAAGGCAACGGGACTTTCATCGGTGACGTCAGCGCGACCGTCGGCATCGGGCCGAACCAGTCGGGCGGCGCGACAGGAAGCTTCACCGTCCAGTCGGGGGGCCGCGGCGGTACGCCCGGCAACGCAGCGGTGAACGTTTCCGGCGGATCGCTCGCGGCGCCCGGCGCGCTGACCATATCGGCATCGGGCACGCCCGACGCCCTCACTGGCGACAGCCAGGGCGGTACCGCCGCCCTGACGATCACCGGCGGCAGCGTGACCTCTTCGGGCGTCACGGTCGAAGCCAATGGCGTCGCCGACCTCGGCTCCAACGGCGCGGCCGGGACCGGACGCGGCGGCGCGGCAAGCATCTCGGTCAGCAATGCGGGCAGCACGCTGACGGTCGGCAACATCTTCATCAATGCGCTGGCGAGCGGGGACAACAGCTTCGCCGGCGACCCACCGGCGGTCAGCGGCGACGGCATCGGCGGCACCGCCACCCTGGCCGTGGCGAATGGCGGCACCGTCGGCCCGGTAACATTGCTGTCGCTCGACGCGACTGGCACCGGGGGCATCGGCCTCGTCCAGTCGGGCGACGGCGTCGGTGGCACCGCGCGCATCGCGGTGTCAGGACCCGGATCCTTTCTCTCGGCGACGCAAAGCTTCGTCGAGGCCGGCGGCGATGGCGGCGGCAGCATCGGTCCCTTTGAGACGCAGAATGGCGGCGATGGTATCGGCGGAACCGCAGAGATGCTCATCAATGCCGACGCAGCATCGACCGTCTCCGCGGGCCAGCTCCTCGCTTCCGCGCTCGGGCGCGGCGGTGATGCGAGCGGCGCGGAGGATGTCATTGGCGGTGACGCCGTGGGAGGTACGGCGACCCTGACCGTCGATGGCGGCGTCGATGCGCAATTCACCGCGATCACGCTCAACGCCTCGGCGCTGGCGGGAAGCGCGTTCAGTCCGAGCGGAACGACGGGGCAGACGGGTAACGCGAGCGCGAATGATGTGACAATCTCGGCCACGGGCGGTTCGACGATCGCCAGCGGCGGCTTCATCAACCTCTTCGCGGTCGGCATGGGCGTCGCAGGCGAGAATTTCGGGACGGGTAGCGGCGGCAATATCGCGGTCAGCGCGACGGCGGGCGGCGCGATCACCACAGCGAACGCGCTGACGGCCCAGGCGATGGGCGGCAGCATGTCGAGCGCGACCGCGACCAGCGCCGGCAACGGCATCGGCGGCGACATCGGCTTTATCGCCGACGGCGGGACAATTCAGGCTGAGGTCTACGACGTTGATGCGAGCAGCGACACGGCCAATGTCACCGGCACGGGCGGCACGGCGCAGGGCGGGACGATCGACCTGTTGGCCTCGGGCGGCGGCCAGATCGTCGCGACGCTCGACGCACTAAACACCCTCACCGCCAGCGCGCGATCCGGCGTCAGCGCGGCGGGAACGGCAGCCACCGGTGGCTCGATCCAGCTGATCGCCGATGCCGGAACGATCGATCTGGGCGTCGGTGCCGATCTGTCCGCCGACGGCAGGTCGGGCGGCGCGGCAACGTCGGGCGCGAACAACCCGACCGGCACCGGCGGTTCGATCCTGATCCGCGTCGAAGCCGACGCATCGGACAGCAGCCGCATCGACGCCGGCGACCTGTTCGCAACGGCCGACGGCCAAGCCCAGGCCGAAAGCGAATTGCCGCCCGGCGCCGAGCCTCCCGCCGGCAACGCGCAGGGCGGCACGATGACCATGGTCGTCGCGGGCGGCACATTCACCGGCAACGTCATCGAACTTTCCGCCAACGGCGGCACCGGCGATGGCGGCAGCGGTACCGGGACTGGCGGCACCGCGACCTTCACCCAGACAGGCGGAACCGTGTCGGTCAGCGACATCAGCATCGCCGCCGACGGCTTTGGCGGCACTATGCAAGACCTGTCGGGAACGGGCGTCGGCGGCGTCGCGACGATCGATCTGTCGGGCGGCACGATCACCGCGGCCGACATCACGGCCTCGGCCAGCGGCCAGGGCGGTTTCGGCTTGCCCGGCGACGATTTCGACCCGCTCAACATCGTCGCTGGCGGCGACGGCGGCATCGGGCGCGGCGGCACCGCTACGATCAGCATCGGCGGCACGGCGGTCGTCGACGCCAGCGTGATTCAGGCCAGCGCGCTCGGCACGGGCGGCGACGGCGGGCCGTTCGACAGCTTCTTCACCGGCACGCCCGGCACCCCGGGCAATGCGGGCGACGGCATCGGCGGCGAGGCAACGGTGAACATGGGCGGCGGCACGACGACCGCGAGCAGCGTGCTCGCCGACGCATCGGGCGTCGGCGGCGGCGGCGGCGGCAGCTTTTTCTCGAGCAGCGGCGGCCCCGCCACCGGCATCGGGGTCGGCGGCACAGGCGGCACGGGTCGCGGCGGCACCGCGACGATCGCGCTCGAAACACCGATCGACGGGGTCGGCGCGACAAGCAGCGTCGCGCTCGGCACCGGCGGCGCGGGCGGCATCCACAATGTCGGCGGCGACGGCGGCGATGGCTTCGGCGGCACCGCCCAAGCGATCGTCACCGGCTTCGAGGCCGGCAGCCTCGCGGTCACCATCGATTCGACCGGGACCGGCGGCAACGGCGCAGACGGCAACGACGGCGCCGGCGGCCTCGGCGGCAACGGAACCGGCGGTACCTCGCGAATCGCGGCCGATGGCGCGGGAGCGAGCCTGACGGCCGTGCAGAGCAATCTCGTTTCGGGCGGGATCGGCGGCAACGGCGGCGCGGGCGGGCTGGGCTTCAGCTCTTTCCCCGCGATCGCCCCCGATGGCGGCGATGGCGGCGACGGACAAGGCGGCACGATCGAGATTGCGGCGAACGAAGGCGGAACGGTCTCGCTCGGCCTCGACGGCGGCGACTTCGTCTCCCTTTCCAGCAGCGGAAGCGGCGGCGCGGGCGGCGCCGGCAGCAACAGCAGTTTCGGCGAAGGAAATCAGTCAGGAAGCGGCGGCGACGGCGGCGCGGGGACCGGCGGGACCGTTCGGCTTGTCGCCACCGGCGGGACGATCACCTCGAACGGTGAAGCGGTCGACATCGCGGCGAGCGGTCTTGCCGGCGGAGGCGGCAGCGGCGGCATCGGCCAAGGTGGCGGCGTCGACGGCGGCCTTGGCAACATGGATCAAACCACCGGCGGCCACGTGGTGATTGAAACGGCGGCCGGCGCCTCGGGGGCCGGACAAGTCGATCTCGGCCCGACAAGCATCGCCGCGAACGGCGATTTTGCGGGGCGCATCGAATTGCGCTCGGGCGGCAATATCCACTTCGCGGGCCTCACTGCCGAGGCACTCGGGATCGCCGCGCCAACCAACAACGACACCGATACCGCGCTCGCAGGCATCTTTGTCGCGCCGACCGGCGGCACGATCGCCAGCCAGGGCGACGTTACGCTGACCACCGACGGTTCGATCGGCGTCCATGCTCAGTCGAACGGCATATTCGACGTCGATGGCACCCTGACGATCGACGCGGGCGACCAGATCGACTTCCGCCACGATGCGCGCGAGGGCCAGGCGCCAACGCTTCGCGCGAGCGAAAGCCTGATCGCCACCGCGCCGACCAGCATCAGCGGCGCGCCGGGCAGTCTGATCGCCGCGGGCGGCACGCTG
The DNA here is from genome assembly GCF_035930445.1 of Sphingopyxis chilensis. Classification (NCBI taxonomy): domain Bacteria; kingdom Pseudomonadati; phylum Pseudomonadota; class Alphaproteobacteria; order Sphingomonadales; family Sphingopyxidaceae; genus Sphingopyxis; species Sphingopyxis chilensis. Next base: position 2,733,499 of record NZ_CP142394.1, read on the forward strand.
TCGCTGACCACGAGCGGAACGATCGGCGTCGACGGCCTCGCGGGCGGCGACATCACGCTGACTAGCACAGGCGAAACGACTGTCGGACATGCCGAAGCCGTCAATGATTTCAACGCGAACGCGACCAGTTTCGCAACCGGCCTCAACTCGATCATTACCGGCGGCGATATCGACATCGTCGCGCCGGGCGCGGTCGATCTCGGCAATTCGAGCGCGGGCGGCTTCGTCCAGGTTTCCGGGCAATCGATCGCCTTCAACAATATCGACGCCGGCCTGTCAGTGAGCTTGTCGGCCAACGGGGCAGCACCGGGTGCGGAGGGCATCAGCGGCGGCTCGATCGCGGCCGGCGGCGACATCAACCTGTTCGCGAACAGCATCGCGCTGACCGGCACGGTGACCGGCGACGCCTCCTTCTTCGCCTTTGGCACCGGCGGCGCGGTTTCGGTGAATGGCGCCGACGTCGACGGCACCATCTCGATCTTCTCGGCCGACGATCTTTCGGGCAATTTTACCGCAGGCGGCGATATCTTCCTCAATTCGGACGGAGACATAGACGTCTCGGCACAGGCGAATGGCGGTTATGTCGACGGCAACGGCCTCGCCACCGAAGGCAATTTATTCGTCATCGCCGCGGGCGACGCGGCGCTGACCGACAGTTCTGCGGCGCGCATGTTCGGTGTGAGCGCGGGGGGCACCGCATCGATCGACGGCGGCATCGCGGGCGAGGACATGCTCGTCGTCGCCGGGACGACCGCCAGCCTGACCGACGTCAGCGTGGGCGACGACGTCACCGTCAACGCACCGGGCAACATCGACGCGGTCAATGTCAGTGCCACCGGTGCGGGCGCCGACACGCATATCCTCGGCCTGTCGTCGGGTTCGGGCAGCCCGATCTTCACGATCGGCGTCGGGGAAGGAACCGAAGGCATCAACGGCGCCGACATCGTCATGGCGTCGGCGAACGGCGCGATCGACGCGGCGGCGCTGTCGGCGGGTGACGACATATTGCTCAACGCCGCGAACGGCATCGCGGTCAACGGCGCGACCACCCTAGGCCTCGGCACGACCGGCGGCGACAGCAGCATCCGCACGCAGGGCGGCGCAACGACGCTCGCGGGTATCGATTCCTTCAGCGACGTCGTCGTCGATGCGGCCGGCCTGGCCAACCTTACCGGTGTCGTCACCGCGGGCCGCGACACGATAATCGACGCGCAGGACGTCACCCTCGCGGCGCTGACCGATCCCGGCGGCAATACCGTTCCAACGCTGGACGCGGACGGCGATGTGGTGGTGAATTCGGCGGCCGGCATTGCGGGCGGTGGCGTTCGCGCACTCGGCGACGTAGCGCTGACGGCGGACACCGCCATCGGCCTCACCTCGGTCGAGGGCCAGAATGTTGCCCTGACCGGCACGAACGGCATCGACGTGCAACAGGCCAATGTGCTCGGCACGGCCGATTTGGACAGCAGCGACGGCGACATCCGGATCGGCAGTCTCCTTGCCTCCGGCCCGATCAATGCCAGCGCCGATGCGATCCGCATCGAAGGCGGCGGCAACCTGGCCTTTGCGTCCCTCGCCACCGACGTCGGCGACGCTTACGTCCGCGCGAACGGCGACCTGTCGGTCGCGGACGGCAACATCGCGGGCACGGCCGATCTCGGCACGCAGGGCGAAGGCATGAGCATCGGCACGCTCGCCGCCGCCAACGCCATACTCGCCAATTCGGGCGGTTTCCTCAATCTCGACACAGTGACCGTCACCGGCAGCATCGACGCCAGCGCGCTCGCGTCGCTGGGCGTCACCGGCATCGTCACCGGCCAGTCGATCGCGCTCGCGTCGGCGAATATCACAATCGATCCGGCGGGCCGCGTCGGCACCGCCGGCGTTACGCAGCAATTGTCGGTCGCGAACAACAACAGCGACAACCAGACCTTCGTCGGCGGCGCGTCCGGCACGAGCGTTGCGGGTTATCATATCGACGCCGACGAGCTGACCCGCCTCTATGGCAACCAGATCGAGATCTTCGCACCCGCGGTGCAGGCCGCTGGCGGCGCCTCGGTCGGGTCGGCGGCACCGCCCGACGTCGTCGTCGACGGCTTCACCATGACCGGCGGTGCTGCGGGCTCCAATCTCGGCGCGAATGGCGCGCTGACGATCCGCACACCGGGCAAGATGCGCGTCATCGGCAACGTCGAACTGACCGGCCTCACTGACGCCAACGCGCTCAATCTCGTCGCAGGCGACGCGCTCGAGGTGATCCTGGGCCAGGGCAGCGTGCGCCTCGTGAACGGCGCGGACCCGGCGGGGCAACTCAACATGGTGTCCGACGACATCATCGTCGCAACGGCCGAAGCGATCGCGGATGTCGGCGCCGCGACCTCGACCGCCGCGATCAACACGCGTCTCGAACAGAATGACGGCATCCTGCTCGACGAAGGCGCGCTTTTCGCACGCGGCATCCGGGCCGAAGTCGTCGGCGGCTTCTATGTCCAGAACAGCGGGGCGGGCACCGATTTTGCCCAGCGCCGCGGGCTGACCTTCGGCGCTGGCGGGCTCGACGTCGTGACCCAAGGGCCGTCGCGCATCGTCGTCAACGGCGTACAGCTTGGCACGAACGGGCAGGTAACCGGTCTCGACACGCTCCAGTTGCTCACCATCGGCGGCACGGCGCCCGTCGCCGGCAGCTACGATCCGCGATCGACCGTCAACGGCTGCCTCATCTCCAGCCCGACCGTCTGCGCCACCGTCGCGATCGACATCGACAATAATTTCCCGGTGCAGGATGTGATCGAGGAAATCGACGGCGACGAGGACAGCGCGGGCGAAGGCAACAGCCTGCCACAGCCGCTAATCACGATGCGCGAAGTGGATCCACTGACCGGCGCGCCGCTGCTCGACGATCCGGTGACCGGTGCGGGCAACGACGATCTGTGGACGCCGCCCGCGCAATAGCCGCGTTTCGGTTGACGGATCGCATCGGGGCGAGGCATGGGCGGCGGCATGACCGACGCCTCTGCCCCTCCTATTTCGGCCTCGCCGCTCAAGCTGTTCAACAGCCTGACGCGCAGCCTCGAAACTTTCGAGCCCGTCCACCCCGGTGAGGCGCGCGTCTACAGCTGCGGCCCGACGGTCTATAATTTCCAGCACATCGGCAATATGCGCGCCTATGTCTTTGCCGACACATTGGGCCGCACGCTGGCGTTCAAGGGCTATAAGCTGCGCCACATCATCAACATCACCGACGTCGGCCATCTGACGTCGGACGCCGATGCAGGCGACGACAAGATGGAAAAGGCGGCGGCGCTGCAAGGCAAGTCGGCGTGGGACATTGCGGCCTTTTACACCGCCGAGTTCAAGCGCGACCTCAATTGGCTGAACGTCCGCGACCCCGCAAAATGGACCGTCGCGACCGACTATGTCGCCCGGATGATCGAGTTCGCGAAACACATCGCCCACACGCATTGCTACGAACTCGATAGCGGGCTGTATTTCGACATATCGACCGTGGCCGACTATGGGCGGCTCGCCCGCGCCGTCACCGATGATGGCGAAGGCCGGATCGACGAAGTCGAAGGCAAGCGCCACGCCGCCGACTTCGCCATCTGGCGCAAGACGCCGGCAGGCGAGACGCGCCAGATGGAATGGGATTCCCCCTGGGGCCGCGGCGCGCCCGGCTGGCACCTCGAATGTTCGGTGATGGGCGAGGCCGAACTGGGCATGCCGTTCGACATCCACACCGGCGGCATCGACCATCGCGAGATCCATCACCCGAACGAGATCGCGCAGAACCAGGCGTATCGCGGTTGCGGCGGGCTCGACCATGCCGAACATTCGGGCGCACGGTTGTGGATGCACAATAATTTCCTGATCGACCGCGGCGGGAAAATGTCGAAATCGTCGGGCGAATTCCTGCGGCTCCAACTGCTCGTCGACCGGGGCTACCACCCCCTCGCCTACCGCCTGATGTGCCTGCAGGCGCATTATCGCAGCGAGCTGGAGTTTTCGTGGGAGGGTTTGGGCGCGGCGCTGACGCGGCTCAAGCGGCTGGTGATGGCGGCAGCTCCGGTCCGCGACGCCGAGCCGGCCGAGATCACCGACCGCCGGCTGACCGACCTGCTGGCGAAATTTGATGCGGCAATATCGGATGACCTCGGCACGGCGGTCGCGCTGACGCTGATCGAAGAAGTGGCGGCGATGAAGAAGATCGACGCGGGCCAGAAGCGTGCGGCGCTCGCCGCGATGGATGCGGTGCTCGGCCTCAACCTGGCCATCATCGCGCGCACCGACCTGCGCATCCGCCCCAAGGCGGCAGCGATCGCCAACGATGAAATCGAAGCCATCCTCACGCGCCGCAAGGAAGCCCGCGCGTCCAAGGATTTCGCCGCATCCGACGCGCTCCGAGACGAACTCCTCGCCGCCGGCGTCGAGGTAATGGACGGCGACCCGCTCGGCTGGGACTGGCGGCTCGGCGATTAAATCCCCCTCCCGCTTGCGGGAGGGGTTAGGGGAGGGCATGTTCCTCCACACATCATCGCCGTAAAGCGGACAGGCCCTCCCCCGGCCCCTCCCGCAAGCGGGAGGGAAGAAATATGACCGTCACCGTCCTGTCGGGCCTGATCCGTCCGCTCGTCGAAAACCGCCTGCCCGACTGGGTCGAACCGCGATTCTTCGCGTCGAAGGAAGAGGCGCTCGAACTCGCGCCCGCCGCCGAGATCGGCTGGTTCGACATGTACGACAAGAAGGACATGGCCGTGGTCATCACCGCCGCGACAGGCCTCAAATGGCTGAACTCGATCTATGCCGGGGTCGACGGCATGCCGCTGGACCTGCTGCGCGAGCGCGGCACCGTCGTCACCAACGGCGCGGGGATCAACGCGATCACCATTGCCGAATATGTCGTGATGGGCATGCTGACCGTCGCCAAGGGCTACCGCGAAGTCGTGCGCGCGCAGGAGCGCCGCGAATGGCTGATCGATTCGCCGGGCAAGGTCGAACTGTTCGGATCGAAAGCGCTGCTGCTCGGCTATGGCGCGATCGGCAAGCTGATCGAGGAGCGGCTGAAAGCCTTTGCGGTCGATGTGACCGTCGTGCGCCGCTCGCCCGGCCCGAACACGCTGAACCCCGACCAGTGGCGCGCGCAGCTCCGAGATTTCGACTGGGTGATCCTCGCGGTCCCCGCGACCCCCGAAACCGACGGCATGATCGGTGCGGCGGAGCTTGCCGCGATGAAGCCGACCGCGACGCTCATCAACATCGCGCGCGGCAGCGTTGTCGATCAGGATGCGCTGATCACGGCGCTGAACGAAAAGCAGATCGCGGCGGCGTTTCTCGACGTCACAACCCCCGAACCGCTGCCCGCCGACGATCCGCTGTGGAGCCTCGACAACGCGCATGTCACCATGCACCTGTCGGGCCGCGCGCAGGACAAGATGTTCGTGCGGTCGGCGCAGCGGTTTCTGGAAAATCTGGGTCGCTGGAAGAGGGGCGAAGCCGTCGAACCGCGCGTCGATTTGACGCTGGGTTATTGAAAACACGTCGCCCCCGCGAAGGCGGTGGCTGCGGTCGTTCTAAACAGCGGCGCAGAGTCAGGACGACGACGGCCCCCGCCTTCGCGGGGGCGACGAATAAAGTTCAGCCCGGCCGTTCGGCCTTCAATTCGCGCACCAGCGGCTGAAGCCGCTCGTCATATTTGGCGAGCATCGTGTGGGCGCCCGCATGATCGTAGAAGCTGACCAGTTCGCGGCCGTTCCAGCGGTGGAGGGCATAGGCGGGGTCTTCGGCGACGATCATCGGGCGGTCGTCGGGCTTGTTTTCGTCGATGGGGCGGAGGTCGAGCGATACCTGCGGCGCGGTCGACGAACAGATCGCGACGGTGCGGCCTTCCCACGCGACGGTGACGCTGCGGTGGAGGTGGCCGCAGATCAGCCCGCGAACCTGCGAGTGTTTGCGCACGACGTCGGTAAAGGTCGTGACCCACGGCTCGTCGGGATGGGTGTTCATCCACTCGATCCCGCTTTCGACCGGCGGATGGTGCATGACGATATAGGTCGGCTTCGCGGGTTCCTTCGCCAGTTCGGCATCGAGCCACGCCCCGCGCGCTTCGCAGAAGGCACCGCCATGGCGCCCTTCCTCAAGGGTGTCGATCGTTACCAGCCGCAGTTCGGGAAGCTCGACGGTGTACTGGACGAAGCCGCTGCCGTCGTCGAAGCCCGGAAAACGTTCGTGAAAATTGTCGCGCAGATCATGATTTCCGACGCTAGGCCACACCGGGAAGGGGCAGCGCGAAAAGGCGGTCTGCAGCCGGCGATAGCTGTCGGGGTCGCCTCGGTCGGTGATGTCGCCCGTCGCAAGCAACAGATCGGGACGGTTCGGACCGTCGATCAGCACGTCGAGCACGTCGTCGAGACGCTTGCGGTTATATTCGGCCGGATTGTCCGGATCGAACCCGATATGGACATCTGTGATCTGCGCGATCAGCATATCCGTCCCCTGCTCCGACCGGACTCGTCCGGCCGTCCAAAACCTCACCCTCCCCGCCGAGCCCTGTGCAGGGCGGGTGTGCGCCACGTCACATCATAAAGACCCCGGCCCCCCGGACCTGTGATCAGGCTCACATGATAAGTACCCGGAATAGGTTGATTTGTGATTGCAGCCACCTTTTTCTTGCGCTCGCGCGGCGGCATCCAGGGCTTTCCGCCGTCCGAATGATATTCGTGGCACATCGCGCACGGCGATTCGGTGGCGGTCTCGACCTTGACGATTCGCGCGCCACTTTCGCCGACATGACAGTCGCGGCACTGGCGGAGACCGGGCACGAGCAGGTCGGTCGATATCTTCGAGGCGGGCGCCGCGGTGTGGCAATCCGCGCACTCGGTCTCACGATGCGCATCGTGGTCGAACCATCCTTTTTGCAGATAGCGCGGCGTCTGGTCGACCGCGGCGACACGCCACCCCCGCCCGGCCTGCGGCGCGAAGACGGTGTGACAGTCGTAACAGGCGCCGCCCTTTGAAAAGACCGCGCGCACAGCGTCCTCTGCCCGGTTCGGCCGGACCGCGACCTCGCGGAAATAGATATTATAGACCTGCCCCTCGGCATAGGCGCCCGGCCGCCGTCGCTGCATCCCGCCGAGCTGGAGCGGGCGCGAGGGCGGGGTCGAACGGAAATAGGCCGTGAGATCGGCAACCACCTGATCGGGCTCGCCGTGGCGCAGGGTGCGGGTTACCCCGCCAACCGTCTCGAACGCGAGGCTGTGGCACATCGCGCAGTCGCGCTCCATTTCGACCGGCTTGACGCGCACGCCATCGGCCTCGACGCGGTGGCAATTCTGGCATTCGAGCTTCTTCCCGAAATCATAGCGCCCACGGAAGCTCGCCGCCATGCGCGCCACCCCGCCCGTCGCCTGCAGGTGCATGTCGTGCGGGAATTTCAAGCCGTTATAGTCGACGATCCCTTGGGTCAGCGTCGTGCGCACCGGCTTTCCGTCCGGCGCCGGGCGGACGAGCGGGCGGAACTCGGGGTGGCTGGTTCCGAAATCGGCGGCGTCGGCGAGCGTCGTCGGATGCCCCGCCGTCTTCAGCCGCGCCGACATGCCGCCGTGGCAGTCGGCGCAGAATTTCTGCGGCGTCGCCGCCATCGGCCCCGCACCTTCATGCTCGGTATGACAATCGACGCAGCGTCCCTGCGGCTTGTTGAAGGTCTTGGCAAAGCCCGCGAGAATCCGCTCGCCCACGCCCGGCGGGTGACGCGCCGCGAGCAGCATCGCGGTCGGCGCATTCGCGTGCGCCATGCTCATCGTCTTGTGCTCGCCGGTGTGACACCCCACGCACGCCTTGTCGGTCACGGCGACGAACGGCTCGACATGGCACGACTGGCAGTCGTTTTTCAGGCTCGCATGCGCGCTCGACAGCGGTCCCGAAAGCCAGGCGCTGTCGGCATGATAGCCGTCGGGGCGCTCGTTCATCTGCCGGTAGCTGTACCAGGCCCAGATCGGCCCGATCAGGAAGGCCAGCAGCATCAAGAGGCCGAACGCCCACGCGGCGGTGCGCTTGCCGGGCATCACCCCCGCGAGCGAAAAGGCCTTCGCCTCGTCGACATCTTTCGACGATTGCGACAATTCGTCGATGCGCTCGACGAGCAGAATGACCTTTTCATCCTCGCGCGCGATCGTCAGTCGATGGCCGCCGAAGCGCAGCTCGGCGCCCGCGGCGCTGTCGATATTGGCGGCGTCGACCGTCCGGCCGTTGAAATCGAACCCCAGCCCCTCCAGCGCCGCGACGCGCACATGGCGCCCGTCGGCGCTGCTGATCGTCGCGTGGTGCGGGTTCACCGCCAGATCGGCGACATGAATGATATTGCCGCTCTCACGGCCGAGCGTGATCATATCGCCCGGCAGCGGCTCGTCGCGGACGATCTGCTTGCCCGTCTTCGTCGTCGCGATGCGGCGCAGGATGAAGCTCATCGTTCGCGCCTCACCAATAGAAGAAGACGCTGACGATATGCGCCGACAGCGCCGCCATCAGCGCAAAGGTCAGCGGCACATGCACATAGAGCCAGACTTCGAGCAGCGCGCGCAGCCGCAGATGCTCGCGCAACCGCGCCAGCGCCGCCTCCTTCTGAGACAAAAGCTGGATGACCTTTGTGCGCGCGGCATCGCCGCCCTGTGACACCGATAGCGCGCCGCGGGAGGCAGTCGTCGCGCAACCCGGATAGCGCCCACGCAGCCGCGCCCATGCGCCGCCCGCGAACGGATCCTGGTCGAGCGAGGCGAGCACCGCCGCGCTGTCCGCGGCCGTCAGCGGCTGCGCGGCGCTGTGCAGCTGGCGGTCGAACGCGCGGATCGCCTCCAGCATCTGCATCTGCGTCATCTGCTCGCGATTGTTCGACAACGCAGCCGGCAAGGTCGCATAGACGATGACGCCGTAAAGCCCCGACAGGATGACGAGCATCATCAGCACCCAGGCGAGCGTGTGGACGTTCCAGCCAAGCTGGAATCCGGTGTGCCAGGTGCCGATGACGATCAGGCTTAAACCCAGATAGACATGCGCCGACGTCCACGCCTTCAGCGACCAGTGATCGCTCGTCATCTTGCGCTTGCGATAACCGAGCGCGGTGAGCCAGAGGATCAGCAGCGCGCCGATCGTCCCCAGCGCATAGCCGTACCAGCTGCCGCCATTGTGCCGCGGCGTCACGTCGACCAGAGCATAGGAGACGATGATGAAAAGGCAGAGCCCGCCCGAAATCTTGGCCCAGCGAAAGCCCGCATAGCGCAGGAAGCCCTCATGCCGCCGCTCGCGAACACGCTCTACCTGTGTGGCCTTCGACCGACGCCGCTGGAACAGGCTCGCCATCAGTCGGTGTCCTCGTCGAGCCGCGCGATCGACAGGAATTCTTCCGGCGACACGCGGATCGCGGCGCCCGTCGGGCACGCCCGCACGCACGCCGGGCCGCCCGATATGCCTTTGCACATGTCGCACTTGACCGCGATCTTCTTCGGCTTCTCGTCGCCCAGCTGTTTCTTGGTCCATTTGGGCGACGGCTCGCCCGGACCGGGACCGAAGCCGGTCAGCAGCCAGCGGAGCAGGCTTGGCTTCTCCGGCGGCGCCGCCTCCATGCGGATCACGCCATAGGGACAGTTGCGCATGCAGTTGCCGCAGCCGATGCAGCCCGGCTCCATGAACACCTCGCCGTCGGGGCCGCGGTGGATCACGTTCGGCGGACAGTCGGCCATGCAATGCGGATGCTCGCAGTGGCGGCAGCTTGTCGGCACATGCAGGTGCGCGAAGGTCTTGCCCGCCTCGCGGTCGAGCCGCGACAGGCCCTCATGGCTGTCGGCGCACGCTTTCTCGCAATTATCGCAGCCGACGCACAGATTCTCGTCGATCAGGAGCGCGTCGGTCGCCTCGCCGAGCCCTTCCTTCATGATGAAGCTCGCGGTGTCCGAATACAGGTCGACCGCGCTCGAATAGGTGGCTTTGCGCGATTCGATGAAGCTGTTCATCGCCGCGCGTTCGGCGACCGCTACTTCGGTCGCTTCGCGCACCTGCGGTCGTGCGGCGAGCATCTTGCGGAAACTTTCGCCGGTGAGCTTGATCACCTCGCTGCCGACCGCCGCCTTGACGGTAGCGTTGCGCGGCTGCCCGCTCAGCACGCCCATTTCGCCAAAGAAGCTGCCGGCGGGAAGGTAGCGGAGGAAGATCGGCTTCCCGCCGATATCCTTCTCGACCACCATCGAACCCGAGCGGATGACATAGACATCGTCGCCCTGTTCACCCTCGGTCAGCACGACCTTGCCCGCGGGCACGCGCTCGACCTCGGCGGCATCGACCACCGGGCCCAGATCCTCCACCGTCAGCCCGCCCTTGAATATCTGGAGCAATTGGCGTTCGAGCGAGATGCGGTTGATCGCACGTTTCGCGCCCGGCACCGCCGCCATCAGCTTCAGCGCCGCGGTGCGCGACACTTCGACGAAAATACTGTCGTCGCCGGCGCGGATCGTCGCGCCGCGCTTCCGCCCCGAAATCAAACCGACCTCGCCAAAGATCGATCCCTGCTCGATCGACACGGTAACGCCCGGCCCCACCTCGACCTCGGCAAAGCCGTCGGCTATCGCGAAGAGCGACGACCCCGGCTCGCCCTTTTCAAAGACGATGTCGCCCTTGGTGTAGAAGGCGACTTTCGAATCGAGCATGAACTCACGCATCTGCAACGGCGACACATCGGCAAAGATGCTCACCCGTTCGCGCAGATAATCGAGCCATTCGCTCACGGCCTTCTGCTGCGGCAGGCCTGCGAAAATGGCCGCCAGATCCTTTTCATCGGCGGGGGTCAGCGACGCGTTGCCATTGATGAACTCGACGACGTCATAGCCCTGGTTCATGCAATGCTTGATCAGCGGATAACCCGCGAGTGCGCCGATCACGAAGATTCCCGGCACCGTCGATTCAAAGGTCGGCGACAGCTTTGGAAAGGCCTCGCGGTCCGGCCCCGTAAACTCGATCCCCATCGATTCGACGAAGCCGCGCGGTGCGACCGACCCCAGCCGCGCGACGATCACGTCGCACGGGATCTTCTCGTCGCCGTCGGGCGTGTCGAGCGTCAGCCAGCCGGGTTCGACCTTCTTCGGCTGCGTTTCGGTGCGGATCGACATCAGCCCGTTTTCGCCCGCCTCCATCATGTCGGAGACGTTCTTCGCCTTCGCGCGCGCGAAATCCTTCGAGCGGTTGAGGATGGTCACGGTGTTTTCCAGCGCTTCCTCGGCGACGCCGAGCGCATTTTCGATCCCCGCGTCGCCCGATCCGACAACGGTGATATGCTTGTCCTTGAAATCCTCGGGATCGTCGACCTGATAGATGATGTGCGGCAGGTCGGCGCCCTCGCAGCGCATCCGGTTCGGATTGCCCTGCGTGCCGATCGCAAGAATGATGTTCTCGGCGTGAAAGACATCACCCTTCGCGGTCTTGATCGCGAAGGCGCCCTGCGCGCCTATCACCTCGACGACATCGGCGTGATAGGCGACGTTCACCTGGTTCTTCGCGGCGTCTTCGTCCCAGTTCGCAAGGATATATTCGCGCGCACCCTCGGCGAATCGACAGTCGGACCGCAGATCAAGCCGTTCGGGCGTCGCGAGCACGCGCTTGCCCTTCTGATATTTGAAGATGGTGTCGGAGAGGTGATCGGTCTTTTCGAGCAACATATGGCTCAGCCCGAGTTGTCCGGCGCGCGACGCGGCGCTGAGCCCGGCCGGGCCCGAACCGATGATCGCAACCTTGACCGCCTCACTCATGCCCGCGCCCTGCCGCCGAAGCGACCGTTTGCGATCAAGATGCTGGCGAACGCTTGCACGGGCATCCCATTCCCCCCGATCGCTTACCCCTAAGCGACATAATCTTGGATGCGACCCGGACTAATGTCCTGAGCGACAGGCTATGCCCCTGAAAGCGGGAAAAGGTCAACCGCTCGACCGCCAGAATCGGCAGTTGCGAGCCGTTCTCAACTAGCCGATGAGCCGGTTGACTCAGGCGAGTTCGAACATCGCCGCGATGCGATCGGGCTGCGTCGCATCGAAGCGCGACCAGCCGTCAGGCCCAAGCTTTTCAAGCGGGCGAAAACGCGCCTTGTACGCCATGCGCGCCGACCCTTCGATCCAGTAGCCCAGATAAACATAGGGCAACCCGGCGTTGCCGGCGCGCAGCACATGGTCGGCGATGATATAGGTTCCCAGCCCCTCGCGCAGCGGATGGTGCGCGTCGAAGAAACTGTAGATCATCGATAGCCCGTCGCCCTGACGGTCGGTCAGGCAACAGCCGACGAGGCGTCCCTTGCCGCCATCGGCCGCCGGCTCGCGATATTCGATCATATAGCTGTCGACCGGCGTCTGCTCGACCATGTCGGCGAAATCCTGCTCGTCCATGTCCGCCATGCCGCCATCGGGGTGGCGCGAGGCGAGATAGGAGCGCAGCAGCGCATATTGTTCTTCGGTCGCCCACGGCTTGCACGCGGTGGCGACCAGATCGCCGTTGCGGCGCATGTTACGCTTCTGCGAACTGCTCGGCGCGAATTCGGCCGCGCAGACGCGCACCGACACGCAGGCCGAACAATCGGCGCAGCTGGGGCGATAGGCGACCGACTGGCTGCGGCGAAACCCGATACGGCCGAGCGCGTCGTTCAGCTCGTTCGCCGTGTTGCCGCTCAGCTCCGTAAACACCTTGCGCTCGGTCTTGCCCGCCAGATAGGGGCAAGGTGCCGGACTGGTGACGAAAAAGCGCGGAAAACGAAACGGTGCGGACACGCGAAAAAGACCTCCGGACTGGCGATGCGGAGCCCCCCAACGCGGGTCCGACGCACACCTTGCACCAACTATGCCGCGCGGCGTCAATGGTGCAAAGTGCGTTTACCATTTTAGTCCGTCCCGTTCTGAATCAACCCCCCAATTTTGTGAATCAGCCGGTAACTTTTGTGCCGATTTGAATCGGATCAGCTGTATCCACGCAGCTCGTCGCCGGTGAGCGTGGCGACGTGGAGCACGTTGGTCGATCCCGGCGTGCCGAACGGAACGCCCGCCATCATCACCAGCTTTGCGCCCGGCCGGCCGATCCCGTGGCGCAGCGCCATGCGCTTGCCCTTCGCGATCATCTCCTCGAAACTGCCGATATCCTTCGTCGGCACCGCATGCGCTCCCCACAGCAACCCCATGCGCCGCGCGGCTTCCTTCTTCGGCGTCAACACCAGCAGCGGCGCGCCCGGCCGCTCTCGCGCGACGCGGCGCGCGGTCGATCCCGACGCGGTGAAGCAGATGATCGCATCGGCGGCGATCGTCGAGATGATGCCGCCCGCCGCCTCGGCGAGCGCATCGGCGGTCGTCGCGTCGGGCACCGTCTCGGTGAAATGCAGGCGGCGATAATAGTCGGGATCGCTTTCGACCGAACGCGCGATCGAATCCATCATGGTGACAGCCTCCACCGGCCAGGCGCCCGCCGCAGTCTCCGCCGACAGCATGATCGCGTCGGCGCCATCATAGACGGCGGTCGCGACGTCGCTCACTTCGGCGCGCGTCGGGGAGGGAGAGACGATCATCGATTCCAGCATCTGCGTTGCCACAACGACGGGCTTGCCCATGCGGCGGGCGGTCGCGACGATCTTCTTCTGGAGCGGCGGGACGGCTTCGGGCGGCAGTTCGACGCCAAGGTCACCGCGCGCGACCATCGCCGCGTCGGCGAGCTCGAGGATCTCCTCGATCCGCTGCACGCCCGACGGCTTTTCGAACTTGACGAGCAGCGCCGCCTTGCCACCGATCAGGCGTCGCGCCTCGGCGACGTCCTCGGGGCGCTGAACGAATGACAGCGCGATCCAGTCGACATGCTGTTCGAGCGCAAAGGCGAGATCCTTGCGGTCCTTTTCGGTCAGCGCGGCGAGCGGGACGACGACATCGGGGACGTTGACGCCCTTGCGATCCGAAATCTTGCCCCCCACCTCGACCACCGTTTCGATCCGGTCGGGCGCCACGCTCTTGACGCGCAGCACCAGCTTGCCGTCATCGATCAGCAGCCGCGTGTCGGGTTCGAGCGCCGCGAACAGTTCGGGGTGAGGAAGGTGGACGCGGGTCGCGTCGCCCGCCGCCTTGTCGGCATCGAGGACGAAGGACTTGCCCTTCACCAACTCGGCGGGGCCATCCTTGAACGTCCCGACGCGCAGCTTCGGTCCCTGCAGGTCGACGAGGATCGTCGTCGGCCGCCCGGTTTCCTTTTCCAGCGCGCGGATCGCGGCGATCACCTTGGCATGGCCTTCATGATCGCCGTGGCTCATATTGACGCGAAAGGCGTCGGCGCCCGCGCGGTGCAGTTCGGCGATCATCTCGGCATTGGCGCTCGCCGGACCAAGGGTCGCCAGGATGCGGACCTTGCGCTGGCGGGGGGTAAAGCTCTGAACCACAAATGCTCCGATGACTTGGGTAAGGTGGGGTCTGGGACGCTAGGGCAATGCCGCCTTGATGCCGCCAAGGCAACAACCGTATAGCTATTCATCATATAAAAGGAGGAACCATGTCCTGTAGTGAAGATCAGATGGAACCCGGCGACGCGCTCGACAGCCTCGACGATGCGGTTGCCGCGGCCGCCTTCCGCCGCCTCGTCCGCCTGCTCCAGCATCGCAGCGACGCCGCGAATATCGACCTGATGGGCTTGGCCGGCTTTTGCCGCAACTGCCTGGGCGACTGGATCGCGGAAGCCGGCGACATGGACAAGGAAGCGGCGCGCGCGATCGTTCACGGCATGCCGACGGCGGAATGGAAAGCGCGCTTTCAGGTCGCGGCAACGCCCGAACAGCTCCGGCGGATGGAAGAAAGCATGGCGAAGAATCCCTGACCTCGCTAGGGACGCGCCGAGGGCGATTCTCGCCAGCAATCATCCAATCTCAGCGGAGTATAAAATGAGCGAAGCCACCGTGTCCGACGAACAACTGCGCCTTTTCATCGAGCGCATCGAGCGTCTGGAAGAAGAGAAAAAAGGCATCGCCGACGATATTCGCGACACCTATAACGAAGCAAAATCGCAGGGCTACGACCCGAAGATCATGCGCCAGATCGTCCGCCTGCGCAAACTTCCGGTCCACGACCGCAAGGAAATGGAAGCGATCCTCGACGTCTATAAGTCGGCGCTCGGGATCGACTAAACGCAAGGAGAGTGACGATGTTCAGCACCACGACCAACAATGTCGAAGGCCGCCCGGTTAGGGAATATCTGGGCATCGTCACCGGCGAGGTGATCGTCGGCGCCAACCTGTTCCGCGACCTGTTCGCATCGATCACCGACATCGTCGGCGGCCGGTCGGGCAAATATGAGGATGTCCTCGCCCGCGCGCGCAAGGAAGCGATCGCCGAGATGGAAGCCGAGGCGGCGCGCCTCGGCGGCAATGCGGTGATCGGCGTCGACCTCGACTATGAAGTGCTCGGCCAGAACGGCTCGATGCTGATGGTGTCGGCGAGCGGGACGGCCGTGGTTGTGTGAAAAGCCGCGCCGCGCTAGGGCGGCGCCACATTTCCCGTTTCGATGGAGGTAGGCCGTGGCCGGCCATAGCAAATTCAAGAACATCATGCACCGCAAGGGTGCGCAGGATAAAAAGCGCAGCAGCCTCTTTTCGAAGCTGAGCCGCGAAATCACCGTCGCGGCGAAGATGGGCCTGCCCGATCCCGACGCCAACGCGCGTCTGCGCGCTGCGGTCAACGCCGCCAAGGCGCAGTCGATGCCGAAGGACAATATCCAGCGCGCGATCGACAAGGCGGCGGGCAACGACGGCGATAATTACGAGGAAATCCGTTACGAGGGTTATGGCCCCGGTGGCGTATCGCTGATCGTCGAAGCATTGACCGACAACCGCAACCGCACCGCGACCAACGTCCGCACGGCGTTCAGCAAGAATGGTGGCAACCTCGGCACGTCGGGCAGCGTCAGCCACGGTTTCGACCGGCTCGGCATGATCAGCTATGGCGCGGGTGCCGGCGATGCCGACACGGTGTTCGAGGCTGCGCTCGATGCCGGCGCCGACGACGTCGAATCGTCGGAGGACGGCCACGACATCTGGACCAGCGTCGACAGCCTGCACGAAGTCGCCAAGGCGCTCGAAGCCAAGCTCGGCGAGGCCGAGGGCGTCAAGCTCGCCTGGCGCCCGACGCTGAAGAGCGAAGTCGCCGACGAAGCGACCGCTCAGACCCTCTTCAAGCTGATCGACACGCTCGACGACGACGACGACGTCCAGACCGTATGGGGCAATTACGAGATCCCCGACGCGGTGATGGAAAAGCTTGGCTAATAGTCAAAACCCGTTCGCATCGAGCGGAGTCGAGATGCCCGTCGGTTGCGCACGCGGTGTCTCGGCTTCACTCGACACGAACGGAATTCCATGATCATCCTCGGCCTCGACCCCTCGCTCAGCTGCACCGGCTGGGGCGTCATCCGCGTCGAGGGTAGCCGGATCAGCCACATCGCCAACGGGCAGGTCAAGACCGACACCAAGGCGCCCCTGCCCGACCGGCTCGCGCATCTCGACACCATGCTCGCCGCTGTGATCGCCGACCATGCCCCCGCTTGCGCTGCGGTCGAGGAAGTGTTCGTCAACGACAATCCGCAATCGACGCTGAAGCTTGCCCATGCGCGCGGCGTCGTGCTGCTCGGCTGCGCGCGCGGTGGGCTGACGGTCGCCGAATATGCGCCGCGCCTCGTCAAGAAGGCGATCGTCGGCACTGGCGGCGCGGCGAAGGAACAGGTGCAGGCTATGCTACGCATCCTGCTTCCTGGCGCGAAAGTCGCCGGAGCCGATGCCGCGGACGCGCTGGCGGTCGCGATCTGCCACGCGAACCACCGCCCTCGATACTAAACCTTCATCACCCCGGACTTGATCCGGGGTCCGTGCGGCGATGGATGCCGGATCAAGTCCGGCATGACGAAACGTGGGAGGCCTCGACGGCGAAGGGAAATTGATTCCCTTTTCGTTCTCCCCGCGTTAGGCACGGGGCATGATCGCAAAACTGACAGGGCGGCTAGATTCGAGCGGCGCAGGCCATGCGGTGATCGACGTCGGTGGCATCGGTTATCTGGTCGAGGCATCGGCGCGGACATTGGACGCACTGGGGCCCGTCGGGGGCGACGTTACCATCCACACCGAAATGCTCGTCGGCGAGGATTTCCTGCGCCTGCTCGGCTTTGCCAAGGCCGAGGAACGCGACTGGTTCCGCCTGCTCACCAGTGTGCAGGGCGTCGGCGCGAAAGTCGCGCTCGCGATTCTCTCCGCGCTCGAAATCACCGACCTGCAACGCGCGTTGGCAAGCGGCGACAGCGCGATGGTCGCACGCGCGAATGGGGTCGGCCCGAAACTCGCGCAGCGGATCACGCACGAGTTGAAGGACAGGGCCGGCGCGCTCGGCGGGATCGCGGGAAGCCTGCCCGCACTCGCGATGACAGCGGGCCCCGTCGCCGATGCCGTCACCGCCCTCACCGGCCTCGGCTTCAAGCCCGGCGAAGCGAGTGCTGCGGTCGCGGCGGCCAACGAGGAACTGGGCGCTGGCGCCAGCCTCGATGCGCTGGTTCGCGTGGCGCTCAAGAAAGCGGCCAAATGACCGACGCCACCCGCCACGCCGCCTGCCGCTGCGGCCAGATCCGCATCGCCTGCACCGGCGAACCGATTCGCGTGTCGGTCTGCCACTGCCGCGAGTGCAAGGCGCGGAGCGGCAGCGCCTTTGCCGCACAGGTCCGCTTCCCCGCCGAGCAGGTCCGCACCGAAGGCGAGCCGAAGATGTGGCAATACACCGGCGACAGCGGCAACACGGCCGACTTCTTCTTTTGCGGCACCTGCGGTTCGGGCGTCTGGTACCGCGCGCGTCCCTATCATGACGCCTATGCGATCCCGCTCGGCAATTTCGAGCCCGGTCACGGCTTCGTGCCCGACTATTCGGTCTATGAGGAACGCAAGGAGCCTTGGGTTTCGATCGCCGGCGATGCAATAGAGCATTATGACTGAGCCGGCCCTCACCACCCCCATCCGCACCCCCGAGGATGCCGACGCCGCGCTGCGGCCGAAGACGCTAGCCGAATTCGTCGGCCAAGCGGCGGCGCGCGAGAATCTGCGCATCTTCGTCGAGGCGGCGAAGGCGCGCGGCGATGCGCTCGATCATGTGCTCTTCTTTGGCCCGCCGGGGCTCGGCAAGACGACGCTGGCGCAGATCGTCGCGCGCGAACTCGGGGTCGGCTTCCGTTCGACCAGCGGCCCGGTGATCGCGAAGGCGGGCGACCTTGCCGCCTTGCTCACCAATCTCGAGGACGGCGATGTGCTGTTCATCGACGAGATCCACCGCCTGTCGCCCGCGGTCGAGGAAATCCTGTATCCCGCGATGGAGGACCGCGCGCTCGACATCATGATCGGCGAAGGGCCCTCGGCGCGCTCGGTGCGCATCGACCTTCCCAAATTCACCCTCGTCGGGGCGACCACGCGGCAGGGGCTGCTGACGACGCCGCTGCGCGACCGTTTCGGCATCCCGGTGCGGCTCAATTTCTATACCCACGGCGAACTCGAACAGGTGATTTCGCGCGCTGCGCGCCTGCTGGCGCTGCCGATCGCGTCGGATGGCGCGCTCGAAATCGCAAAACGCTCGCGCGGGACGCCGCGCATCGCGGGGCGGCTGCTGCGGCGCGTGCGCGATTTTGCGACCGTTGCGGGCCATGCGGTCGTCGACGCGAGCGCCGCGGATGAGGCGCTCAACCGGCTCGAAGTCGATGCGCTCGGGCTCGATGCGATGGACCGGCGTTACCTCACCATGATCGCCGATATCTACCGCGGGGGCCCCGTCGGCGTGGAAACGCTCGCCGCCGGGCTCAGCGAACCGCGCGACACGATTGAGGATGTCATCGAACCCTATCTGCTCCAGGCCGGGTTGATCGCGCGCACCGCACGCGGGCGGATGCTCAACGCCAGCGCGTGGAAGCATCTCGGGCTCAACCCGCCCGCCGGTTCGCAGGATGGACTTTTCGATCAGGCGAAATAGGCGGATTTCCGCGGCTTTCATTCTGCCAACCGGCCCCGATCTGCGACGAACCGTTCAAGGGGGCTTTGCGACGAGTCGCCCACCGGCTATCGGTCGGAAAGATGATAAACGCCCCGCCCCCCTTCCTCCCCGGCGCCTTTGCCGGGGCCGAGCATCATTACCGGGCGCGCGTCTATTTCGAGGACACCGACCTGTCTGGCATCGTCTATCACGCCAATTATCTGCGCTATATGGAGCGCGCGCGCTCTGACATGCTGCGGATCGCCGGTATCGACCAGCGCGCGGCGATGGAGGCGGGCGAAGGTAGCTGGGCGGTCACCGACCTTGCCATCAAATACCGCAGCCCCGCCCGACTTGACGATGACCTGCTCGTCGTCAGTACGGTCGAAGCGGTGCGCGGCGCGAGCGTGATCATCGCACAGCGCATCCTTCGCGGAACTGACACGTTAAGCGGCGAGACATTGACCGACGGGCAAGTCACCGCTGCCTTCCTGTCGCCCGAAGGCCGGCCGCGCCGCCAGCCCGCGGGTTGGGCCGACCGATTTACCGCCATCATGAATGGAGAGACTTTCCCTTGCTAGACAATATCTCGCTGGCCGCCGATGCGGCGACCCTGTCCCCCATCGCGCTGTTCCTGCAAGCCGACTGGATCGTGAAGGGCGTGATGATCGGCCTCCTGCTCGCGTCCATTTATGTCTGGATGGTTATTTTCACGCACGGCCGGGGCGTCAGCAAGCTGATGAGCGCGTCGGAGCGGTTCGAGCGCGATTTCTGGCGCGCCGACAATATCGACAAATTCTTCGACAAGAATAGCGGCGAAGATTTGCCGAGCGCGAAGGTGCTGAGCGCCGGGATCAGCGAATGGCGCCGCTCGACCAAGGGCAAGAATGTCGATCGCGAAGGCACGCGTGAGCGCCTGGGCATCGCAATGAACTCGGCGGTCGCGGGCGAAGTTGACCGGCTCGCCGAAAAGATCGGGACGCTCGCGACAATCGGCGCGGTCGCGCCCTTCGTGGGGCTGTTCGGCACCGTCTGGGGTATTATGCGCAGCTTCACCGCGATCGCGGCGGAAAATAACAGCAGCCTTGCCGTCGTCGCGCCGGGCATTGCGGAAGCGCTGTTCGCGACCGCGATCGGCCTGTTCGCCGCCATTCCCGCAGTCATCGCCTATAACGCCTTTTCCCAGCGCTTAAACCGGCTCGAATCGCGCCTCGGCCGCTTTGCGGACGGGCTGCACGCGACCTTCAGCCGCGAACTCGAGGTCGAAGCCTGATGGCGATGACCGGGCCCTCCGGCGGCATCGGCGGCCGGCGCGGCCGCGGCCACCGCCGCGCGCCGATGGCGGAGATCAACGTCACCCCGCTCGTCGACGTGATGCTCGTGCTGTTGATCATCTTCATGATCACCGCACCGCTTCTCGCTTCGGCGGTGCCGATCGACCTGCCCGAAAGCCGGGCCAAGCCGGTCGAGACCGAGGAGCAGGAGCCGGTGCAGCTATCGATCAACGGCGACGACACGCTCTATATCGGCGAAGAGGTCGTGCCGGAGGCCGAGCTTCCTGCCCGCCTCGACGCGATCGCACGCGCGAATGAGGGTGAGGACCGGCCGCGCCAGATCATGCTGCGCGCCGACAAGGGGCTCGATTATGGCCGCGTGATGCGCGTGATGGGCGAGCTCAACCGCGCCGGCTTGACCCGGATTTCGCTGGTGACGACGGGATCGGAAGGCGCCGCCGAAAGCGCGCCGGCCGCGGTCACTAACGGTTCAGAAACCGGAACCTAGGTTAAGACGATGGCCGAACACCGGGCAGTTGGGGGGAAGGAAGGACGCGGCTTTGCCATCGCGGTGGGCGCGCATGTCCTGATCATCGGCCTGCTCTCGGTCCAGTGGACCGCGGGCGACCGCCGATTCGACAATCCGCCTATGGAAGTCGACCTGATTGCCGAAAGCGCAGTGCAATCGACCGCGCCGGTGATCAGCGAGACGCCGCCCGCCGCGCGGTTGGGCGAAGAGGATGACGTCGACATCGCCGCGCCCGAACCGGTACCCGCGCCGCCGCTTCCCGAACCGGTGGTGCGGCCCACGCCTGCCCCGACGCCAAAACAGGTCGCCCGACCGAAGCAGGCGCCGCCGAAGCAGCCCCCGGCCGCCAAAAAGGCGCAGCCCAAGGCCGCTCCAAAGGCTCCACCGGCAAAGGATCGCCCCGCACGCCCGACCGGCCGGCTCGACGGGATCGCCGAAGGCCTTTCAAAGGCGCAGCCCAAATCGCCGTCGAGCAAGGGTGCTCCGGCTGCGGCCACGGCGGCTGAGGTTCGCCGTTCTATCGACGTCAGCATCAAGTCTGCGGTCGCCCCGCGCTGGAACGGCTGCCGCGTTTCGGGGGTCGATGTCGACCAGCTCAAAACCGTCGTGAAGTTTCGCCTGACGCAGTCGGGCGCGTTGGCCGGATTCACCAGCGTCACCACGTCGGGCGAGAACGATAGCAATAAATTCCAGATCCAGCGCCATCAGGAGTGCGCAAAACGCGCGGTGGAACTCGCCGCACCTTTCGACCTGCCAGAGGAAAATTACAGCTTCTGGCAGAATTACACGCTCGATTTCATCAAGAGGTAAGAGAAATGCTTCTCCGTCCGATCAGCCTTTCGCTCGCCCTGCTGCTGACCACCGCCCCGGTGTTCGCACAGATCGCGCCCACGCCGCCCGCAGTCACGGCGACGACCACACCGCGTGAGACCATCGAGGGTACGCTGTCGCAGGAACGCACCGTCATCGGCGTCCCGCCGCTCGCAACCGCGTCGGTGCAGACCGTCGCGGGGCTGCGCACCGACAGCCTGGGGCGCCAGATCGCGGACGTTATCGCAGCCGACCTCGAACGCAGCGGCCTCTATGAACCGATCGGCCCCAATGGCGTCCGCGCGATTACCCGCGCCGAGGTGCAAGCCCCGCGCTTCGCCGAATGGCAGGCTCGCAACGCGGAGAATGTCGTCCACGGCTTTGTCGATGCGGGATCGAACGGCAGCCTGATCGTCGGCTGCTATCTCTACGACACCGCGCTCGGCAGCGAACTGGTGCGCAAGGGGTTCGAAATCCAGCCCGGCGACTGGCGCCGCGCCGCGCACAAATGCGCCGACGCCATCTATTCGCGCCTGTCGGGCGAAGCGCCCTTCTTCGACAGCCGCGTCGCCTATATCGCCGAGAGCGGTCCGAAGGGGAACCGCATCAAGCGGCTGGCGATCATGGATTCGGACGGCGGGAACCACCGCTTCATCACCAACGGGCAGGCGCTCGCGATCAGCCCGCGCTTCTCGCCCGATTACAAGAAGATCGTCTACGTATCCTACCTCAACAACCGCGTCCGCGTTTTCATCTACGATGTCGCGGCAGGCACGCAAAAGCTGGTGACCGAAAGCTCGAACGCGACCTTCGCGCCGCGCTGGTCGCCTGACGGCACCCAGATCCTTTATTCGATGGCCGTGAACGGCAACACCGACATCTATCGCATCTCGGCCAATGGCGGCACGCCGGTGCGGCTGACGAACACCCCGGGCATCGATGTCGGCGGCAGCTTCTCGCCCGACGGGCGGAAGATCGTGTTCGAGAGCGACCGGTCGGGCGGCCAGCAAATCTATACGATGAACATCGACGGATCGAACCAGCAGCGGATCAGCTTTGGCGGCGGCCGCGCCGCGACCCCCGAATGGTCGCCGCGCGGCGACCTGATCGCCTTTACCCGCATGGGCGGCGGCGAGTTCCGCATCGGCGTGATGACCCCGTCGGGCGGCGGGGTACGGATGCTGACCAACAGCTGGCAGGACGAGGCGCCGACCTGGTCGCCGAACGGCCGTGTTATCCAGTTTTTCCGCACGACGCGCGGGCGCGAAGGCAAGTCGAGCCTGTGGCAGGTCGACCTGACCGGCGTGAACCTGCGCCGTCTCCCCACACCGCAGGACGGATCGGATCCGAGCTGGGGCCCGGTCCTGCCTTGACAAGGGCGGAACCAAAGCGCCCGGCTTGGGTTCAAATATCGCGTCCCGGCCAGGTTGTTTTGCCCGCACGAACAGAATTTCCCACAACAACAAGAGGACAGAAGACATGACGATACGGAAAAGCACCGCGATGATCGCGGCGATCACCATGCTTGCTGTTGGCGCCTGCTCGAAAAAGGCTCCTGACACGCTTCCCCCCGCCCCCGAAGGCACCGGGACCGATCCCGGCGCCGGGACCGGCACCGGCGTGATCCCGGGGTCGCAGGAAGATTTCCTCACAAACGTCGGCGTCGCCGGCGACCGCATTTTCTTTGATTACGACCAGTATAATGTCGACGCGCAGGACCAGTCGACGCTGCAGAGCCAGGCGCAGTGGTTGCAGCGCAACCCTGCGGTTCGCGTCACGCTCGAAGGCCATGCCGACGAACGCGGCACCCGCGACTATAACATCGCGCTCGGCGAACGCCGCGCCAACGCAGCGAAAAACTATCTCGCGTCGCTCGGCATCGATCCCAGCCGCATCAACGTCATCAGCTATGGCAAGGAACGTCCGGCCGAACTCGGTTCGACCGAAGAGGCTTATGCCAAGAACCGCCGCGCAGTGACCGTCGTTATCGGGCAATAAGCGGCCAGAGCGGCACCGTTGCAAAGGCTGCCGCGCAGGCAAAGACACCGAAGGGGACCCGCCGCTCGCCAAGCGGCTGGTCCTCTTTTTGTTGCGCGGCGATCGCCCAGACGATCCCTCCGAGGCTCGCGAGCAACAGCATCAGCGGCAGCGCCTGCCAGCCGAGCCACGCTCCGATCGCCGCGACCAGTTTCGGGTCGCCCCCGCCCATGGCGTCCTTCCGTCGCACACGGCGATAGAATTCGGCGATGGCGGCGAGCGTCAGACCGCTAACGAAGGCGCCGACCCATCGATCGATCAATGCCGTGTCGAGCATCGGTCCAGCGAGCAGAAGGCCGACCACCCCGAGCAACAGATTGAGGCGATCAGGCAGCCAGAAATGTCGCGCGTCGAGCAGCGCAAGCGGCAACAACAGCCAGCCAAACAGCGCCCATAGCCAACCCGCCGTTCCCGGCATGAGTGCCAAAGCGACGACCCCGACCAACGCCGCTCCCAGTTCGACGCGCGAATGAAAGGGGTCGATCGGTGCGCCGCACGTCCGGCATCGCCCCCGCGAGGCGAGAGGCGACAGCAACGGGATGAGATCGAGTGCGCCCAGCGGGCGGCCGCATCCGTCGCACTGCGATCGCCCGAGCACCGACCGGCCCGCAGGCCACCGCAGCACCAGCGTCGCGATGAAGCTACCAAGAATGAGCCCGATCAGGCCGGCAAAGGCGATGCCCATGCCGAAGGGCAAGGCATCGAGAAGGGTCACGTCAGAAGCGGCCTGTGGTCGCCAGCACGAAGCCGCCTTGGCCCGCCCGGAACCCCAGCGCGGCCAGCGCCGCGACCATCGCGGGGTCGCGGTCGACATTGATCGCGAATTGGGCGCGATACGCGCCGCTTCCGTCGAACGACAAGGTCAGCCGCTCCATTCCCGACTGGCTGGCGAGCGCGGCCTGCGCGCGCCCTTTGGCACAACTGAGCGGACCGGACAGGCCGCGCGACAAATCGAGGCCCGCGATTGGGGCGTTGACGGCAAGCTGGATACGGCCGCCGGCGGCGGCGCATCGCCCCGCATCGTCGAAACGCACCGTCGCGCCTTCGAAGCTTATCCTGTCTACCGGGATCGCGCCCAGCCCGCCCGACATCGACGTCGTGCCGCTGACGTCGGACATGCCGCGAGGATCGCTGCCATAAAGGCGTCCGGCCAGCGCACCGAGCCTTTCATCGGTGCGGGAGAAAGACAGTTCGACACCCCCGCCCAGAAGCGCAAGCGGCGAAAGGCTCGCCCGCACCGTGCCGAGCGGTAAGGCCCCGAGCCGCGCCTCGACGAGTTCGCCCGACCACACCGAGCCGCGCACCTCACGCGCGGAGACACCCGCATCGCTCGCGCCCGACCAAGCGAGCGCGAGCCGCATCGGAAAGGTCGCAATGAGAAGCAGCAGTGCAAGCGCTACCCCGGCGATGATCCATCCTCTACGCGCGATCATTGTCCGCCCTTCCGGAGTTCCGCCGTCAGTCCGACGGTGCCGTCGGCGGCCGGAGTGATAGTCAGTTGATCGACGACGAAACCTTGCCCCTCGAGCGAAGCGAGCCAGTCGACCAGCACCGGCGCCTTGGCGGTGGCGATGGCGATTGTCGCTTGCCCGCTGCCCCTTGCCTCGTTGCGGTCGAGCGTCAGCCCGATCTCGCCCGCCGATTGCGCAAGAAATTGGTCGATCGCCATCGCATCGACCGTCTTTGCCACAGATTTCGCAGGACTCCGGCCAAGTAACTGCACCTTTGCCTTGACGCGGCCCTCGCGCTCGATCGCCGCGCCATGCCCGCTTTCGAGATCGATGAACGCCGCGACCGCAGGGCGGGCGAGGCCCCATATCAGCACGCCAAGTGCAAGCGCGCCGGCGACGCCGACAAGCCAGCGTTCGCGCGTCGAAAGGCCGATCCACCAGTTTTTCAAGCGCTCGGTCATGGTACCGCCCGGATGGTGATATTGGCCATTTGCTGGCCGTCGCTGCCAGCCATCGGCTGCGCGGTGATGCGATAGCCGCGCGCCTGAAGGGCGAGCAGCACCTGGTTAATGTCCTCGACGCGCGGCGCGGCGAGCGTCGTCGACAACGTCCCGTCGGTGCGATGCGACAGCGTCTTGAGCGATACGCCGGGCGCATCCCCCATCGCGTCGTAAAGCGCCGAAGCGGGGACAGAGAAGGCAAGCGGTCCGCCGCCGGCGGCCGCGAGACGGTGGTCGAGTTCGGCTTCCGCCGCCGCGGGATTGGGCGCGGCGACGCCTGCCTTTTTCGCCATCGCCACCACCGCTTCATCGGCGCGCCCGGTGTCGGCGGCGAGGCGTATCGCGTAAATGACCGGAACGAGCACGCTGATGGCGATGAGCGCTACCAACAAAAGCTTTGCCGTCCGCAGCATCGCGGCGTCGACAGACCAACTGCGCTTCGGCTTCCAGCCACCGCTGAGCAGGTCGAGCGGCGGCGCCGCCAGAGTCAGCAACAGCGCTTCGCGCATGCGGTCGGAATCGAGCGGCACGACAGCATGATTGCCGGCGATCAGCGGATCGAGCTCAGGGTCCGAAAGATAGGCACGGTCGGCGCTTCGGATGACCTGCTCGCCGCCAATCTCGGCAGTCCAGAGCGTATCGGGCTCGGGCCGCGGCACGGCGGCGGTGGCGGGAATGATCGCGACGGGTGCCAGCTCGCGCGCCTTCAGCCAGTCGGCCCATGCGGCCATCGCCGCGTGAGTGGTGACCGCGACCGGGACGGCCTGCCCCTCGCCTGCCGGCTGCCCCGTGACCACATGCAGCGACGCCGCGTCGCCAAGGCTATCCTTCAGCGCATCGATTCGCGCGGCGGCGGCGGCTTGCGCGGGAGCGGCGTCCGGATAATGAAGCCAGCGCAGCGGCACGTCGGCCGCAGGCGCCAGTGCGACCAGCCGGCCGTCGGCGTCCTCGTCCTGCGGCGTTTCCCAAGCGCCAACCCAGCCGTCGTCCTGCCCCGAATCGACGATCACCCCATCGTCGATACGCAGCCATGCGGGATAGGGCGCATTTTCCTCGCGAAGCGCCGCAACGGGCGGCAGCCAGATAACCAGCGTGCGTGACATATCAATCGGTCTCGCCCCAATCGCGGCGGACGATGACTGGCGGCGTCATTCCTGCGGACGGCGCCCCGCCATTGGCATCGATCAGCGAAATTGCGGTCAAGAAACCGTCCCCCATCGTCACATTCGTCGTCAGCGTGAGCCAGCGGCTGGTCACACCCGCCTGTTGGGCCACGTCGGTCGGCGGCTTGCGCCCTTCGAACGGCCTCGCCTCCCAGAATCGTACGCTGCTGCCATAGCCGCCCGCGGGGCGCGCCGCCAGCGCCGCCCGCGCGTCGGCGATACTGATTTCTCCGGGCAGCAACATCGCAATCAGCGGCGCCTGTTCGGGAAGAAGTGTATTCACGTTCAACTTCACCGGATCGGTCAACGGCAGCACGCAGACCCAAGGCTTGAGCCGCGCGTAGATTTTGGGGCTGACCCCGCGCACCGCGCGAAGCTCGCTGACATCGGCCATCTTTCGGTTGGCGGGCAGATAGGCACTTTGCATCGATCGATAGACATTATCCTCCGCGCCGAGCCGCCCTTCATTGCCGTCGCTGTCGATCCAGTCGGCCGCCGCCCCCGCGATCGCCTGCGCCTCGCCCGGCTCGATCCCCAGCAGCGTCATCAATTCGCCGAACTGGCGCATCGCTCCCGATCGCTGGCCGAACCGCCCCGGCACCGTCTCGGCGACAAGGCTGTTGAGGTTGAAACAATTGTTCGCATCGGTGAGCCTCGCCCGCCCTACGCCGCCGGGCAGCGGCAGGGTAAAATCGCGCCCCAGCCAATTGCCCGCGAGCGTCAGCTTGGCCGGATCGCGCCCGACGAGATCGGCGACCTGTCGCAGCGCGATATGTTCGGCAGCGAAGGCGTAAGCACGTCCCTGATCGACCGTCGCCGCGCTGCCCGCGATACGCGTCGCAAGCGTCAGGCGGTCGAGCGCGGTCGCGGCGATGACCGCCATCACCGCGACGAGCAGCAGCACACTGAGCAGCGCCGCGCCGCGTTCACCTGTCGCGTCGCGCGTCATGGCGCAGGCACTCCAGCGACCGGCGGCGGCAGCGTCGGAGCGGTCAGGAACGACATCGTCAGCGCCTCGCGCCCCGTGCGCGTCAGCCGTACCTCCACCGCGCGCGGCAATCGGTCGCCCGGTTCCGAAATCCAGCTTTCACTCCAATTGCCCCGCTCGTCGCGATACCGCACCGCCACCGCCGCGACCTCGCCCACCAGCCGGTCCCCGTCGCCAAGCGCGGTTCCGTCGAGCATCGGCTGCGCCGCGCGGCGCCACTCTTCCCCCACAAGCGCATAGCCTACTCGCTCGACATTCGGGCGCGGGCTGCCATCGAGCGAGCCGGCGCCGCCATGCACAAAGGCAAAGCCGTTCGACGACCCGATGAAAGCCGGAATGGCCTCACCCGCGGGGCCGCGCGTCGATCGTTGGACCGCCTGCGCCAGATCGTTCGCCATCACGGCACGCAGCCGGTTGATGCCGCCCATCGCCTTCAGCCGTTCCTGCACCGCATCCTGCGTATCGACGCTGGCGCGCAAAAGGCCGACGCCCATCGCCGCGATCGCCGCGAAGATCGACAGCGCGACGAGCATTTCTACAAGCGTGAAGCCGCGTTCGTCCCTCATTGCGATGGCCGGATGATCGTCAGCGCCGCTTGCCCACGTCCGCTTTCGGGCCGGACGAGTAGGTCGATGCGCAGCAGCGCGTTATCGGCGGTCCTGGCGACACGTTGTTCGACGCGCCAGTTGCGCCCCGCGTTGGCGACGCCGATCGCACTGTTGCCGATCGTCGGCGGGGCCGGGTCGGTCCACAGTTCGACCGCGCGGTTTTGGGCGACGATGCCCGCCATCGTGCTTTCGTCGAGGTCGCCCGCGGTGCGGATCG
Source organism: Sphingopyxis chilensis (assembly GCF_035930445.1). Taxonomy (NCBI): domain Bacteria; kingdom Pseudomonadati; phylum Pseudomonadota; class Alphaproteobacteria; order Sphingomonadales; family Sphingopyxidaceae; genus Sphingopyxis; species Sphingopyxis chilensis. The sequence goes on from NZ_CP142394.1 coordinate 2,762,104, forward strand.
CATAGGCGTCGAGGCGGATCAGCGCGAGCGCGGCGATGCTGATGACGCTGAGCGCAACCAGCATTTCCAGCAGCGTAAACCCGCTTTCACGCTCACTGGCCACGACTGACCTCCCCGGTGGCGGAGACGCGCACCACTTCGCGCGCGTCGCCGCCGGCCAGCACGATGGCCTGCGGCGTCGGGCTGGTACCGACCCGGTCGAAAAGCAGGCGCGCCGCGCCGCGACCGTCGCCCGCCTCGAAGCGGACGTTGCCGGACCAGTTCCGCCGTTCGAAGGCGCGACCGGGAAGCGGCTGCCATTCGCCCGCAATCCGCCGTTCGAACCCGTAACCTGACGGCGCGAAATTGACCGCGACGCTGCGCCCCTCGATCACCGCCACATCGCGCGCGGCGGCAAGGCGCGCGGCGAGCCTGTCGGCCTCGCTGCGCACAGTGCGCTCTTCCCCGGGGATGGTCAGCACCACGGCCGTTGCCGCAAGTGCCATGATCGCGAGCACGACCATCAGTTCGACAAGGGTGAAGCCGTTGGCGGGGGGACGCGCGCGCGCCTTAATTGTCGCTGCGAATATCCGCATTGTCGTCGGTCCCGCCGGGGGCGCCGTCGGCACCGAGCGACCAGACGTCGAACGCCTTCCCGTTCGGCCCCGGCGCCTGATAATTATAAGGGCGCCCCCAAGGATCGGCGGGCAGTTTCTTGATATAGCCACCGCGGCGATAACGTTCGGGCTGCGCCAGCGCAGGCGGCGCAGTGACGAGCGCGTTCAGCCCGTCGGTCGAGGCCGGGTAGGTCAGATTGTCGAGCCGATATTGCTCGAGGGCGTTTTCGAGCGTCGAAATGTCGGCTTTCGCCTTCGTCACCATCGCGCGATCCTGGCTCGGCAGGACGTTGATCATCACCACCGTGGCGAGCAGCCCGATGATGAAGATGACGACCATCAATTCGGTCAGGGTAAAGCCGCGCTCATCCTTCTTGCGGCGGCGGTGCACGGGCGGGCGGGCGGTATCGAGCATCAGGTGAAGGAATAGCTGCATCAGCGACATTTTCATAGTCCGGCTAGGTTCTGCAACTGAAGGATCGGAAGCAGGATGGCGAGGATGATAAGGGCAACGCATGACCCCATAACGACAATTATGACAGGTTCGAGAAGCGCCATCGACGCAGCCGTAAAGCGGTCGAATTCGCGTTCGAGATAGTCGGCGGCGCGTTCGAGCATGACTTCGAGCCGCCCGGCGCTTTCACCACTCGCCGTCATATAGACGAGCAGCGGCGGAAACACCCCGGCGTCGCGCAGCGCTGTGGACAGGCCGCCGCCGGCACGCACCTGATCGACGATATGCGCCGTCGCGCTGGCGAGCGCGGCATTGCGGATCGTCGGCACCGTCAGCTTCAGCCCTTCGACAAGCGGCAGGCGGCTCGACACCATCGTCGAGAGCGTTCGGGCGAAGCGCGCCGCATAGAGATCACGGAGCAGACGCCCCAGGAGCGGCAGACGAAGCAGCCGCGCATCGACCGCGGCCTTGAACGCCGGGCGTCGCAGCGCGACGACCCAGCCGAACGTGGCAGCGGCGATCAGCAGCGCGATCAGCCACCACCAATTGGCGGCGAAGCTTGAAATGGCGATCACCGCGCGGGTCAGGAACGGGAGCTGTTGGCCCGTATCGGTGAATTGTTCGACGACCCGCGGAACGACGAAGATCATCAACGCCGCAACCACGCCGATCGCCACCACCGCGAGCACGATCGGATAGGCGAGCGCGGCAATCAGTTTGCCGCGGACTTCGGCCTGGCGTTCGAGCAGGTCGGCGAGGCGCGCAAGGATCGTCGTCAGGCTGCCCGTCGTCTCGCCCGCGGCGACCATCGCGCGATAGAGCGGCGGGAAGCTGGCCGGCTGGCGCGCCATCGCATCGGCGAGGCGGCGGCCTTCGAGCAGGCCGGCGTGGACGTCGCCGACGACGGCGCGCGCGCTTTCGGCCTCGCTCTGCCGCGTCAATGTGCGCAGCGCCTCTTCGAGCGGCGCGACTTCGGCGAGCGTCGCGAGCTGGCGCGTGAACAGCGCGAGTTCCTTGCTGCCGAGCTTGTTCTTGCGAAAGGCGAGCAGCGAGCGGCCCGTGGGCTTCGCGCCCGCCGCCTCGACCGCAACGATATGGAATTTGCGGCGGACCAGGTCCGCGCGCGCCGCGTCGTCGTTCGTGGCGGTCAGCCGTCCCTTGCGCTCGCGGCCCTGCGGATCGATCGCCACATAGCGATAATCAGGCATCGATTTCCTCGCGCCGCGCGATGCGGATCGCCTCTTCGGCGGTCGTCAGCCCCTTCGCGACCATTGCCCGCGCCGCCGAGGCGAGCGTCGGCGATTTGAGGAAGGCGTGGCGCGTGATCATCGATTCGTCGCCGCCGGCGTAGATATAGCGCCGGACGGTTTCATCGACCTTGATCGCCTCGAACACGCCGATGCGGCCCTTGAACCCTGTGCCGCCGCAGTGATCGCAGCCCTTGGGGCGCCAGATCACGGTGCCGATGTCGAGCCCGAGGATGGCGGCGACGCTGTTGTCGGCCTGCACCGGTTCGCGGCAATTGTCGCAAAGTTTGCGCACAAGTCGTTGCGCGAGGACGGCGCGGAGGGTGGAGGCTAGAAGAAAAGGCTCTACTTTCAAATCCTTAAGACGCGTTATCGCGCCCACCGCATCGTTGGTGTGCACGGTCGAGAGGACGAGGTGCCCGGTGAGCGAGGCCTGCACCGCGATGTCGGCGGTCTCGCGGTCGCGGATTTCGCCGACCATCACGACGTCGGGATCCTGGCGCAGGATGGCGCGGAGGCCGGCGGCGAAGTCGAGCCCGACCTTGCTGTTCACCTGCGTCTGCCCGACGCCGTCGACGGCATATTCGACCGGATCCTCGACGGTCAGGATATTGCGCTGGCCGTCGTTGAGCTGCTTGAGCGCGGCGTAAAGCGTCGTCGTCTTGCCCGATCCGGTCGGCCCGGTGACGAGGATGATGCCGTTGGGTTCGGCGAGCGCCTCGCGCAAAATCCGGTCGGCCTCGCCCGAGAGGCCGAGCACGTCGAAGTCGATCCCCGCCGCATCCTTGTCGAGGATACGCATCACGACCCGCTCGCCCGCGCGGCTGGGCAGCGTCGAGACGCGGACGTCGACCGCCTTGCCCGCGAGCGTGAGCCCGATGCGGCCGTCCTGCGGCACGCGGCGCTCGGCGATGTCGAGGCGCGCCATCACCTTGATGCGGCTGACAACGACGGGGGCGACGTGGGGCGGCATGCGCAGATGTTCGCGCAGCACGCCGTCGGCGCGCATGCGCACGACGAGCCCGCTTTCATAGGGCTCGATATGGATGTCGCTGACCCCCTGCCGCACCGCCTCCGCGATGATCGCGTTGATCAGGCGGATCGCCGGGGCGTCGTCGGCGCTGTCGAGAAGGTCCTCGGCGCTGGGGATGCCGAGATCGAGGTCGCTGCCGTCGAGCGAACCCGCCATCGCCGCGGCCGAGCTATCGACCGCATAATGATCCGACAGCAGCCGGTCGAAATCGGCGGCGCTGGCGGTCACGACGCGCAGCGGCTGTGCGAGGTAGCGTTTGACCTCGATCAGCACCGCAGGGTCGCCGTCCTCGCGCAGCGTCGCGAGCCAGACGCCGTTTTCGCCCGGCGCGATCACGACGCCATGTGCGCGGGCAAAGCCGTAGGGAATATCGACCGGCGCCGGAGGAGGCGCCGCCGGTTCGATGTCGGTCACGGATAGTCTCCGGCAGGCGGCGTCGGCGCCTGCGACGTCGAGGGGGGAACGTCGGTCGGCGTGACGCTGCCGTCGGGACCGCGCAGTTCGGGCAGATCCACGGGGCCGACCGTGACGTCGGCCGACGTCGGCGGCGACGGCGGGGTCGTGCCCATATAGTCGCGCACCAGCGTGTCGATCGCGGGTTCGACGTCGGGATTCCGCTGCAGCTGGAAATTGCGGATATAGCCATAGCGGCGCGCGGTGAGCGCGGCATTGTCCTCGCGGCTTTTCAGGATGGTCGGGCGGATGAAGACCATAAGGTTGGTCTTCGCGCGCGTCCGGCTACGCGATTTGAACAGCTCGCCGATGAGCGGGATGTCGCTGAGCAGCGGAATGCGTTCGATCGTCCGGCGCTCGTCGTCGTTGAGCAGGCCGCCGATCGCGAGGATTTCGCCGTCATCGACGGTCAGCACGGTTTCGAACGAGCGCTTGTTGAGGATGAGGTCGCTGTTGCGCGAGGATACCGGCCCCGCGACGCTCGACACTTCCTGGCGAAGGAAGAGCTTGACCTCGCCCGCGCCGTTGACCTGCGGCGTGACGTCGAGCTTGATGCCGACCTCTTCGCGCTGCACGGTGCGGAAGGCTTCGTCGAAATTGTCGGAAAGCGCTTCGCCCGTCGTGATCGGCACTTCCTGCCCGACGAGGAATTTCGCCGCCTGATTGTCGAGCGTGACGATGTGCGGCGTCGCGAGCAGGTTCGACGTCGTGTCCGATTTCACGGCATTGATGATCGCGCCGAAGATGGTGTTCTTGCCGATGTCACCCGCGAAGCCGGCAAAGCCGCCGGTCGCCGAAAGCAGCGACGCTGCGGCGGCTTCCTGCAAACTGTTGCCGAGCGCGCTCGACGTCTGGGTAACGACCGTGGTGCCGTCGACGGTTGTCGTTTCCTGCTGAAGCTGTGTCGACGCATAGGCGCCGCCGAGCGTCAATATGTTCGGCGACGCATTGCTGTAGCTCGTCGCGACGAACGGGATATTCTTGCCGCCGAGCAGGAACTGGACGCCGAGGCGTTTTGCGGCATCGTCGCCGATCTCGACGACGATCGCCTCGACGAGCACCTGTTGGCGGCGACTGTCGAGCTGGCGGATCAGTTCGCCGAGCATTCGCTGCACTTCGCTGTTGGCGGCGACAATGATCGCATTGGCGCCTTCGTAACGCGTGACGATGGCGGGACCACGGGTCGAGATGCTGCCGGTGCCGCCCGCGCCGGTCGATGCCGACGTGGTCGCCGCGGGTGCCGGCGCGGGTGTGCTGTTGCCGCCCGACGACGAGGAAGAGGACGACGACGTCGCTGGCGGCAGGCCGGCCTTTTGCGCCGGGTCGCTGCCGCCGCCGATCAGTTGCTGGAGCGTCGGAAGCAGGGTTTCGGCATTGGCATGTTCGAGCCAGTAGACGCGCAGTTCGGTGCCCCCCGCCGCCTTGGCATCGAGATCGTTCGCCATCGAAACGAAGCGCGCGACAAGCGCCTGGTCGCCCCGGAGCGCGATCGCGTTGCTGCTGTCGATCGGGACGATCGCGACCGGCGCGCGCGCGCCCTCGCCCGCTGCCGGGACGAGCGCCTGCAACGCGGCGGCGATTTCGCGCGCGCCCGCGTTTTTCAGCGTCACGATCTGGCTGGTCGAGCTGTCGCGGTCGATGCTCGACGCAAGCGCCCGGATGCGGCGGATATTGTCGGCGAAGTCGGCGACGACGAGGCTGTTGGCGTTGCGGTTCGCGGTCAGCGAACCTTGCGCGCTGACGAGCGGGCGCAGCGTTTCGACCGCAGCGACGGCGTCGATATGGCGGAGGCGGATGATTTCGGTGACGAACTGGTTCTGCGCCGCGCCGCCGCTGCCGATGCGGCCGGGCTGTGCCGCGGCGCCGTCGATCGGCTGGACGCGGTAGCTGCCGTTCGGCCCCGGCACCGCGACGAGGCCGTTCGAGCGCAAGGTGGCAAGGAATATCTCGAAATATTCGCTGCGCGACAGCGGCCGGTCGGTGACGACCGACACCTTGCCGTTGACGCGCCCGTCGATGACGAAGGTGCGCCCGGTGATCCGCGCCGCGTCCTGGATGAAGGCGCGGATGTCGGCGTCGCGGACGTTGAGCGTATATTGGGCGACCGCGGGTGCCGGCGTGGCGGAAACGAGCGCGGCGGCGAGCATGAGAGATAGTTTAAGACGCATAAACCCTATTGCTTCGACAGGAAGATGGCGACGGGAACGACGCTGGCGCCGCGTTCGACCTCGAGCGCGATGCGCGCGCCCGGGGCAAGTTGGTTGGCAAGCCCCGCGATGTCGCTCGCCGAGCTGATCGGGCGGCCGTTCACCGAACGGACGACATCGCCGGGGCGCAGCCCCGCGGCGCGGAACGCCGCCCCGTCGCCCTGCGGCTGGACGACGACCCCGGTGACGCGGCCCTCTTCGGTACGCGGGGCGAAACCGATCCCGGCCTTGATCGCCGCGGGAGTCATTTCGCCGCTGGTGCCGCTGGGCGCCGCGCCGATCTCGGGCGTCGGCGCGGGAAGCGCACCCCCGGGGCTGGCAACGGGCGCCTCGCCGCTTTGGTCGAGAAACAGGCTTTCGCGCGCACCGCCGCGGTCGAGCAGCACATGGTCGAAAGCGACGCCGGCGAGTTTCAGCCCCGGCGCGATCTCTTCGCCGACGGCGTAGCTGGTCTGCACCCCGTCCTCGCCCGCGATGATCGCCGAACCGCCGCCGGTCGCTTCGTTGAGGTTGATCCCGAAAAGCGTGAGCCCGGCCGAGGTGACGGTCGCGGTGGCGGGCCCCTGAACATTGCCGCGAAAAAAGGGATCGAGGCTGGAGAAAAGCGCGCGCCGTTCGGCGGGCGATGCGATGACGGCGGTCTGCGGCTGCCACGCGCCGAGCGGCGACAATGGGGTGAGGAGGGTCCAGAGCAGGCGGACGCATTGCCAGATCAAGAGCGCGCCGAGCAGGCCCACGACCAGCATCGGCCAGATTTCGCGCGGGGTCCGCTTTCGCGCACGCAGCCACGAAGGCAGCGCGCGCGGCAGCCGAATGGCCGATCCGGACATCAGCGTTGCCATGTGGTTATCTGTCCCCCAACCGAAAAAGCATCTCGCGAATCGCCTAGGGGCGATTGGTGACAATCAGTTGACGGGAAGATTACAGTTTTTTGTCAGTCGGGCGAGTCCGGTGCGGCGGGCGGGGGCGAAGCACCGAACTCTCCTCATTTCGTTATCCCGGCGAAGGCGGGGATGACGGGCGGGTGGAGCCATCGGCCTTGCGCACGGCCGATGCCCCCCACCCCCTGCGCCCCGGATCAGGTCCGGGGCTCGCTGCCCTCCCCTGAAGGGGAGGGCGTCAGTTGGGTCAAAATTTGATCGAGGCGCTGAGCGAGAAGGTCCGGCCCAGCTTGTAGCGGTTGAAATAGATCTTGTTGTCGCCCGAGGTCTGGACTTCCTGATATTTGCGCCCCGTCAGGTTGCGCGCCTCGAACTTCAGCTCGATTTCCTTGTTGAGCAGGTTGATGCCCTGGCGCGCGACGAAGTCGAGCTGGATGCCCGGCTTTTCCTTGAGGTCGGGCTGACCCGACGGACCGCGGCTGGTCACGCGCGGGCTGGCATAGGTCAGGAGCAAGGTCTGCTGCGAGAGCCTGTCCTGATCTTCGAGCCCGATCTGGAAATTGACCAGATGGTCCGACTGGCCGGTCAGCGGCGAGCCGTCGAAGAAGAAGATGTCGGCCGGACGCTCGACGCCGTTGACGAAGGTGACATCGTCCTCGCCGACCTGGATGTCCGACTGGGTATAGGTGTAGTTGCCGATCAGGACGAGCCGGCGGCTCTGCCAGAAGGGCGCGTCCGACAATGTGTCGAGCGGGAAATATTTCTGCACCTCGAATTCGGCGCCATAGAGCGTCGCCTTCGGCGCATTGGCATAGCTGGTGCTGACCTGGTTGTCCGACGCCGAGGTATAGGCCTCGATCGGGTTATCGATCGATTTGTAGAAGCCCGCGACGGTCAACCGCTGGTCGCGGTCGAAATACCATTCGTAGCGCAGTTCGGCATTCCACAGCTCGCTGTCGGACAGCGAGGGGTTGCCGCGATAGAGGCGGTTCGATTCGGGGTCGAGATAGACCTGCGCGACCAGTTCGCGGAACTGCGGCCGGGCGATCGTCTTTGACCCGTTGAGGCGCAGCTGCATGTCAGGCGCCATTTCCCAGGTGAGCGTCACCGCCGGCAGCCAATAGTCGTTGTCGAGATCGGTCGGCACGAACACCGACGAACCGGTGTTGAACAGGTCGACCGGCACGACGGTCTGCTTTGCCGTCTCGTAGCGGACGCCGGCGTTGATATTGACGCTGGGCACGATTTCGGCCTGCAGCTGTGCATAGCCGGCGTGCGTCGTCAGATTGGCGTCGAATGCCGCCGCGCCGTCCTGGGCCGAGGTTTCGACCAGCCGTATATCATAGAGCTGGATCGAGGCGTCGGAGAGCAGGTAATCGGGTCGCAATTGCTGCACCTCGATCGGCAGATTCTGCGCGCGGAACAGGAAGTCGCGGCGCACCGAGGTGCGGTGCGTGTCGCTATAGGCATAGCCGACCGTCGCGGTGATCCGCGGCGCCAGTTCGTAGGACAGATCGACGCCGCCCGACCAGAGATCCTCATTGAGGTCCGAAAAGGAGATGCCGGCCGAACCGCGATTGCCGCCAAGGTCGTTGACGAACTTGTCGCCCACGGGATCGACGTCGGTGGGCAGGTTGGTGCGGACATAGGTGAAGCTGCGCTCATAGGGCGCCTCGCGCTGCGAATTGGCATAGCCGCCGCGCAGGTCGAGCTGGATCTGGTCGAAGTCGAATTCGGCGACGAGCTGGGTGTTGATCAGCTGGCGTTCGTACCAGGCGGTGTCCTGCTGCAGGATATCGCGGTCGGACTGGTTGCGGTTGGTGCCGAGACCGAGGCGCGACTGCTTCAGCGTGTCGCGGATATAAAGATTGGTCCAGCGGAACTTGTGATCGCCAAGCTCGAGCCCGAAACCGAGCAGGCCGTTGACGACGATGCGGTTGTCGGTGACGACGCGGTTGAAATTGGTCTGCGGTTCACCCGACAGGTCGGTTTCGAGCGACGTCTGCTGGAGCGTGTCGCGCGTGCGCCATTTGTTGCTGATGCCCGCCGTCGCGATGATGCCGAGCTCGCCGTCGGGGAGCTGGATCGTCGTGCCGCCGGTCACGCCCGCCGACCAGTTGACCGGGATGTGGTTGTTCTGCTGGAGCAGGCTCGTCTCGGCGTTGACCAGTTCCATCTGGATCGCCTTGAGGTCGTCGAGGCTGAAGTCGGCGCCTTCGAGGATCGGCTTGCCGCTGGCAAAGGCCGCCTTCAGCAGCGGCGGGACGTCGCGCGTGCCGTCGTCGAAACCGGTCCAGTCGGTGTCGCTGCCATAATAGGTATAGCCAAGCTCGTTCGTCGTCTCGCTGTCCCAGCCGATGCCGCCCGAAAAGGTCAGGAAGGTCTCGCGCGGGGTCGACTTGGTCGTGAGGTTGATCACGCCGCCGCCGAACTCGCCGGGGAAATTGACCGAATAGCTTTTCTGCACCAGCGTCGAATCGATGACGTTGGTGGGAAAGATGTCGAGCGGGACGACGCGCTTCAGCGGTTCGGGGCTGGGCAGCGGCGAGCCGTTCAGGAGCGCGAGCGAATAACGGTCGCCGAGGCCGCGGACATAGACGAAGCCGCCGCCGACCACCGACAGGCCGGTCACGCGCTGCAGCGAACCCGAAATATCGCCTTCGCCGGTGCGCGCGATGTCGGCGGAGGAGAGGACCGACACGACCTCGGGGGTCGCGCGGACGACATTGGGGGTATAGCGGCCGGTCACGACGATTTCGGCGTCGGCGCCGCCGGGGATCGACACATCGACCTCTTCCTCGGCCGCATCGGTCGCCGGGTCGGCGGGCGGCGTTTCGGCGGGCGCGGGATCGGGCTCGGCCGTCTGGGCGAGCACCGCGGGCGACACCAGCGCCGACGAAAGGAGCAGGAAGCTGGCGAATAGCGACCGCTTGGTCATGTTGGATAACCCCTATTGGCAGATTGAAATGGGGGCGGGGCGCGCCCGTGGTGCGCCCCGCCCCGGTATCGGACGTCGGCGCGTCAGGTTACGGGGATGTCGGTGCAGTTGCCGCTGGTGTCGCCGAACGACGCCGTGGCGGAATTGCAGGTCCAGCCCGCGTACCAGGTGTCGTTGGCGTCGGCGACCGCGCCGACATAGGCCGTCGTGTCGAAGAAGCTCGCGAGCGTCTTGGCATCGAACGGCGTCAGCGCGGTTTCGGTCGCACCGTTGACGAACAGGTCGGTCAGGCTCGGCGTGTAGGTCGAGCTGTTGTTCGTGCCGAGTTCGAAGATCGCGCGGACCGCGGCGTCGTCGGGACCATTCGAGCCGCGGAACGGACGGTCGTTGCACTGCATCGACACCGACTGGAACACCGGCGGGCCGTTTTCGTCGAGCGCCGGGTCGGCGGGCTGCACCGTGGTGGCGCTGTCGATGCGGATGCACGACGCGCCGGTGGTGATCAGGCCGTTGGCGAAGGTGTAGTCGGCGCCTCCGCGGATGCGGATCGCGGCGCCGTTGCCGGCCGCTGCGTTGCGGTGGATGAAGGTGAAGTTTGCGATATTCACTTCCTGACGCGGAACCGCATCTTCATCGCCGTCGGAGTCGATTTCCATGATCGAGTCGCCGACCGTGCCGCCGGCACGCTGGACGGCGATCGCATATTGGATATTGCCCTTGTAGCCGACGTCGGTGTCGAAGCTGTCGTCCTCGGCGCCGGTGACGACGAGATGCTTGAAGTTCGGACGGCCGCCGAACACTTCCATGCCGTCGTCCGAGCTGTTGTGCATCTGGATATGGTCGAACTGGGTCGCCGAACCGACGCCCGACGGGGTCAGGCCCTGCAATTCGCTGTCGGGCGACAGGTTGAAGCCCGAATAGCGGATCTGGACGTAGCTCATACGGCCCGAGTTATCGTTGGTGATCTCGCCGCCGTAGAGCGCGTTCGACGTGCCTTCGGTGTCGCGTTCGCAGTCGTTGGTGCCGGGAACCGCACCCGCCGCGTCGCAATCGGTGATCGGCGCGCGGCCGAGCAGGACGACGCCGCCCCACAGCTGCGACGTGTTATCGGTCGCCGAGCCGACGACGTTGCCGCGGCCGGTGAAGACGATCGGCTGCGTCGGGGTGCCGACGGCGTCGATCTTGTTGCCGCGGTTGACGGCGAGGAAGGCGGTGCCGGTCGAGGCGAAGATGGTGACGCCCGGATCGATCGTCAGCGTGACGTCGGCGGTATCGCCGGCTTCTTCGGTCGGACCCTGGTCGCTACCGACATCGACGCGGCCGGGAAGCGAATAGATCACGCCGTCGACCTTCGGAATCGCGGTCGTCGAGTTGAACTTCGCGGGGAAGCCGCAGTTGCGCCAGGTGCCCTGCGGGCCCGAAATGGTGCCAAGGTCGGCGAGCTGGTCGGCGCCGTTGATGGCCGGGCAGGCGTCGGCCGGGGTCACGCCGGTCGGCGTGGGGGTCGGCGTCGGGGTCGGAGTGGGCGCCGGGGTCGGGGTCGGCGCGGGAATGACGATCACGCCTTCACCGGGCGACGCGACGCCATCGGCGCCGCACGCGGCAAGAATGGAACAGGCCACGCCGCTAAGCATGACCAAACGAATGCGTGCGAAAGCCGCCATGAAAATCTCCGTTCCCGGTGTGCGCCTGCGCGCCCCTGATGAAAAACACGCCGCGAGCAAGAATAAGGATTGTCGTCTCGCCCCCGGTGAGGCCGCCACTAGGGTGATTCGATGACGGTCTGACGCCAGAGCCGTGACACTTGCATGACTCTTTCGAGTCGCTTTGATGACAAGCGCGGCGGCCGTAGGGCGTGCCCGTTCGCACCTGCAAAAATAAAAGCGGCGAAGCTCGCTTGCATCGCCCCGAAAGCTTTGCTAGGCGCCCGCTCCTACCTGGTGCCGGACCCGATCCGGACCATCATGATGTGCGGTCGTGGCGGAACTGGTAGACGCGCAACGTTGAGGTCGTTGTGGCCGAAAGGCCGTGGAAGTTCGAGTCTTCTCGACCGCACCATCATTACCGGAAACCGAAGCCGATGCCGGGGCTGACAGGTGCCGGCACGCTTCACCCCCATCCCCGATAGCTGTTTGATGACGCCCGCCCGGCCGCCTCGCGCGAAGCCGCGCGCAATGCGGCGATTTCCTGCCGGCTCCAATATGGCTAGGTAGTGGGCGAACGAGAGGGACGCATATCGTCCTCGAGGAGATGGACCGTTGAATATCGCCAGCATCGCCCTGCCCCGCATCTTCCGCATCGGCGGCGGCGCGTCGAAGCAATTGCCCGAAGTGCTCGCAAGCCTGGGTCTGTCGCGGCCGTTGATCGTGACCGATGCCTATCTGATGAGCAGCGGGCGCGTCGCCGAGCTGGAGAACGGGTTGGCGGCGACGGGGATCGCGGCGCGCGCGTTCGCCGATACGGTGCCCGACCCGACGGTGGCGTCGGTCGATGCGGGCGTGGCTTTTTTGAAAGCGGGCGACCATGACTGCGTCGTCGGATTTGGCGGCGGCAGCCCGCTCGACAGCGCGAAGGCGATCGCGCTGCTCGCGAGCCACGGCGGCGCGATGGCCGATTACAAGGCGCCGCATGTCCAGGACGCGCCGGGACTGCCCGTCATAGCGATCCCGACGACCGCGGGCACGGGATCGGAAGCGACGCGCTTCACGATCATCACCGACGAGGCGACCGACGAGAAGATGCTGTGCCCGGGGCTCGCCTATCTGCCCGTCGCGGCGCTCGTCGATTATGAGCTGACCTTTACCAAGCCGGTGCGGCTGACCGCCGATACGGGCATCGATTCGCTGACACACGCGATCGAGGCCTATGTGTCGAAGCGCGCGAACCCGTTCAGCGACGGCATGGCGCTGCTCGCAATGCGCGCGATCGCACCCAATCTGCGCCGCGTGTGCGGCGACCCGATGGACGCGGCGGCGCGCGAGGCGATGATGCTGGGCGCGACGCAGGCGGGGATCGCCTTTTCGAACAGCTCGGTCGCGCTGGTGCACGGGATGAGCCGGCCGATCGGGGCGCATTTCCATGTGCCGCACGGGCTGTCGAACGCGATGCTGCTGCCCGCGGTGACCGCCTGGTCGGCGCCTGCCGCGCTCCCTCGCTATGCCGATTGCGCGCGGGCGATGGGGATCGCCGACGAGGCCGAGGGCGACCAGTCGGCGGTCGCGCGCCTGCTCGACGAGCTGGCAGCCTTGAATCGCGAGCTGGAGGTACCGGGGCCGGCGGCGTGGGGCATCGACGCGGCGCGCTGGGAGGCGCTGGTGCCGACGATGTGCGCGCAGGCGGCCGCATCGGGCTCGCCCGCGAACAATCCGCGCGTGCCCGACGCCGAAGAGATGGCGATGCTCTATGCGCAGGTCTGGGCGGGCTAGTCATGGAAATCCGGCGTTATGCGGCATCCGACTTCGGCGGGGTGAAACGGCTTTGGGAAGAGGCGTTTCCGAACGATCCGCCCTGGAACCGCGCCGAAGTGGCGATCCCCGCCAAGCTCGCATTTCAGCCCGGCCTGTTTTTCGTGGCGCTGGAGGGGGACGCGGTGATCGGATCGGTGATGGCGGGGTACGACGGGCATCGCGGCTGGCTTTATTCGGTCGCGGTCCGGCGGACGTGCGAGCGCGGCGGGGTCGGAACGGCGCTCGTCCGCGAAGCCGAACGGGCGCTACGCGCGCTCGGATGCGAAAAGATCAACCTGCAGGTCCGCGCGGCGAACGAAGATGTCGTCCAATTCTATCGGGCGCTGGGATATGCGGTCGAGGATCGCATCAGCCTTGGCCGGCGACTTTAGGGTGAGGGTTTTGCGGATGTTCCGGCAGCGGAAGGTCGAGCCACGCGTGGCGATGATCGGCCCATACCGCCTGTTCGGGCATCGGAAAGTCGCGATCGGCAAAGGCGCCCGCCGCAACCCCGATCAGGTGCGGAAGCCGGTCGGGTTCCCACCAGAGCGACGACCCGCAGTCGGGGCAGAAATGGAAGGACACGTCGCGGCCGCTGGCGGACGGACGCCGGAAGGCCCTGGCGCCGACGGCGGGCAGTTCCACGCGGTCGCGCGGGAAAAAGGCCGCGACACTGAAGAGCGATCCGGTCCGCCTTTGGCAATCGAAGCAATGGCAGAGCGAAACCTTCGCGGGCTCGCCGGTGCAGGTGAGGACCAGCTTGCCGCAATGACAGGAGGCGGTGCGTTCCATGGCGGGAAGGCATATCACCGCGGGCCGGGCAAACAAGACCGGCGTCCCGCCTGCAATTCGCGCTTCGTTCATTGACCCGCAAGCCGCACCCTGCTTAAGCGCGCTCGCCCCGCCTCCCGCTCTCCTACGTCTCGATGTGGAGGTGGGGCATCTCCTTCAGAAATCGCGTCATTGCGAGCCGCGAAAACGTCAGGGCAGCCGCTCTCCCATCGAGACTTGCAGCACGGCATACCATTCGGCGCGCGTCCAGCGCGGCATGAACGCCTGCGGGATTTCCCGGATTCGTTCGATCGTCTGCGTGCCGACGATCGGGATCGGGCGCGCGGGATGCGCCATCACCCAGCTGTAGGTGGCCGCGGCGCGCGAGACCCCATATTCGGCGGCCTTGGCGTCGAGCAGCCCGGCGATCGCCTGGCCGCGCTCGTCCGCCGGATCGCCGAGGCGGCCGCCGCCGAGCGGCGACCAGGCCAGAAAGGCCATCCCCTGCCCCATCGACTGGTCGAGGAGGCCGTCGAATAGCGGGGCGAGATGGAGCGGCGAAAATTCGCTCTGATGGCTTGCCACCGGCACGGGAAGGAAGCGGGCCAGCGCCAACGTCTGCGACGGGGTGAAATTGGAGACGCCGAACGCGCCGACCTTGCCCGCCCGGTGCGCCTCCTCGAGCGCGCGCGCGACCTCCTGCGGGTGGGTGAGCAGGTCGGGACGGTGGATCTGCCACAATTCGACCCGGTCGGTGCGCAGGCGGCGGAGCGAGGCGTCGAGCGCCGACGCCAGATAGGGCGCGCTGCTGTCATAGGGTACGCCGGGAATGATCCCGCCCTTCGTCGCGAGGACCATCCGGTCGCGAAGCCCCGGGGCTTCGGCGAAGACTTCGCCGAGTAAGGCTTCGGCCGAGCCGAAACCGCCGGGCGTGTCGAAGCCGTAGATGTCGGCCGTGTCGAACAGCGTCACGCCCGCGTCGAACGCCGCGTCGATGCGTGCGCGGGCGGTGGCAAGGTCGACGCCGGCAAAGCGCCACATGCCCCAGGCGATGGGCACAAGCTCGTGCCCGGCGACGCTCAGCTTGGCGGGAGCGGGAAGATGAACCGGCATCGGTCAGAGTCCAAGCAGCTTGCGGGCGTTGCCCGAGCGGATCTTCGCGCGCTCCGCATCGGTGAGATCGAGCTTGGCGAAGGCCTCCAGCGTCTTGGGCAGCGAAATTTGCGGGAAGTCCGATGCGAGCAGCACATGATCGACCCCGACGTTGCGGATCGTCCAGACATATTCTTCTTCGATCGGCGAATCGGCGGCGAGGATCACGCTCGCCGAAAGGTCGAAATAGATATTGTCGGCGAAGAGATTTTCAGCGGTGCGCGCGAGCGCAAGGATGTTCCAGAAGCGGAAGGCGAGCCCGCCCATATGGCCGAAGATGAACTTCGTCTTCGGCGCCGCGAGCGCGAGGTTGAAGAGCTTCTCGTTATCGGCGGGGACGATGCTCGCATTGTCCATCACGACCGTCATTCCCTTGTCGCCCGCGCGCTTGACGAGCGTCAGCACGCGCGGATCGGCGGCGTCGAATTTCTGCGTATGCGGATGGATCTTGAGCAGGCGGACACCGCGCGCGGCGACGCGGTCGACCTCGGCCAGCGCAGCCTCGCCGTCATAGGGGTGGACCGTCGCGATCGCGATCATGTCGGGGTTCTTCGCAGCGAGCGCGATCAGGGCGTCATTGCGACTGGCTATGTCCGCCGGATTGCCCGCGAGCGCCTGATTCGGGCCGCCGAACCACATCGCGCCGAAAGCCGCGACGGGCTGGTTCGCCGCCTTTAGCTGCGCCCGATATTCGGCGAGCGACGCTTCGCCCTTGTGCAGGTGGACGTGGGTGTCGACGACAGCGTCCTGCGCGAAGGCAGGCGCCGAAAGCAAGGCGATCGAAAGCAGCAGGGCTCGCATGATATCTCCGGGTGCGCGAAACAATATGCCCGCCCTGCCACAAAGCGATCACCGGGCCAATTACCTCGCGGGCCGCACCCGCCGCTTTCAGCCCAAGGCGGGCGTTGGCTGGCGCAGCGCGCCTCAATTGGTCCAGTAGATATAATCCTGTCCGTCCTTCCACGGCGCGTCGAGCGGCACGTCGATGCGTATCGGCCCTTCGACGAGGCCCGGCCAGATCGGTTTCGCCATGCCCTTGTTCTGCGCCTCGATCAGCGCGCGGAGCGCGGCGACGCGCTGCGGGTCGCTCGCGGCGAGATCGTGGCGCTCGGTCGGGTCGGCGGCGAGGTTGTAGAGGCGCGCCTTTTCGGGGCGCTTCGTCACCTGCAATTTCCAGTCACCCGCGCGCACCGCGCGATAGTCGCCCGAGCGCCAGAACATCGCGGGCCGCTTCGCGGGGGTGGCGAGGATATTTTCGCTGTCGATCGTCCGGTCCTCCGGCAGTTTCGCGCCGCCCGCCGCGGCAATCGTCGCGAAGATATCGAGATGGCCGGTGACATCGGCGCGCTGCGTCCCCGCCGCGATCCCGCCCGGCCAGCGCATGAAGAGCGGCGTGCGGATGCCGCCTTCGAAGAAGGTCGCCTTCCAGCCGCGGAACGGCGCGTTCAGGCCCTGGATCCCGTTATACCAGGCGCCGCCGTTGTCGCTGGTGAACATGACGAGCGTATTGTCGTCGATCCCCGCATCTTTCAGCTTTGCCATCACGTCGCCGATGCGGCGGTCGAGCTGCGCGATCATCGCGCCATAGACGCGTGCCTTGTGATCCTTGATCTGCGGCAGCCGGTCGTAATCGGCCTTCGTCGCCTGCAAGGGCGTATGCGGGGCGTTGAAGGCTAGGTACATGAAGAAAGGCCGGTTCCGGTTCGCCTCGATCGCCTTGATCGCCTCGTCAGCGAAATAGTCGGTCATATGCCCCTTGGGATGGAAACGCTTGCTGCCGTTGAACGTGACCGCGTGGCGAAGGTTCGCCCAGATGAAGCGGTCGATCGGGTCCCACGGCAGCTTGGCGTTGACCGTGTCCGGGTCGTCCTCGGGAAGGAACATCGCCGCGCCCGCGAGGATCGCGAGGCTTTCGTCGAAGCCCTGGGCCTGCGGCTGGAGTTTGGGCGACTCGCCCAGATGCCATTTACCGATGTGAAGCGTGTGATAACCCGCCGCCTTCACCGCCTCGGCGATCGTCACCTCGCTCGCGGGGACGCCCATGTCGGGATAGGCGGGAATGTCGGGGGTGATCAGCTCGTCGTGGAAGATCGCCCGGTGCGGGCCGACGCCCTCCCCATGCGCGAGATTTTCGGCGAACTCGACGGGAACCGCCGTATATTCGAAGCCGAAGCGTGTCGGATAGCGCCCGGTCATCATCGCCGCGCGCGACGGCGAACAGGTCGCGTTCGCGGCATAGGCGGTGGTAAAATTGACGCCCTCGCGCGCGAGCGCGTCGATGTTCGGCGTCTTGACGACCCCCGCCACCCCGCCGCCATTGAGGCTGATGTCGTTGTAACCCAAATCATCGGCGACGATCAGGATGATATTCGGCGGGCGCTTGCCCTCCGGCGGGTTGGCGGGGCCTTGCTGCCAGCTGATCGCGCGATGGGGCTGCACCGGGTCGTTCCAGTCCTGAAGAACGCCGGGCAGCCGGTATTTATTCGCCTCAAAGGCCCAATATCCGCCCGCGCCGGCCAGTAACAATGCGCCGAGGGCGACCCATTTTCTCTTCATCATCATCCCCCATATCGCGCCGTCGGCTTGCCCGAAAACTATTGACACTATATGTGTCATTATATGCGCCGATACGCAAGATTGTTTGACCCCGGCGCGAAGTCGGGCCAGCAGGGGCGCAATGGCGACAGGGTTGGAAAAATCGAGCGCACAAGAGGTCGCACCGCCACGGGTGGACGGCCGCCGCGAACGCGGGCGGTCGAGCCACCGGCGCATCGTCGAGGCGATGATGGAGCTGATCGTCCAGGGCGACCTGTCGCCAAGCGCGGCGCGCGTCGCCGAAGAGGCGGGCATCGGGTTGCGCACCGTGTTCCGTCATTTCGACGACATGGATGCGCTTTATGCCGAGATCACCGCGACGATCACCGAAGAGGTGATGCCGGTCGTGATGGCGCCCTATCCCGACCAGCCGTGGCGCGACAATGTCCGCGAGCTGGTCCGCCGGCGCGTCGGCCTGTTCGAGACGACGTTGCCGTTCCGCCTTGCCGCCAATATCAAACGCTATCAGTCGCCATTCCTGATGGGGCAGTACAGCCGCGTCGTGATGCTGGAACGCGAATTGATCCTGCGCCTGTTGCCTGCGGCCGTGCGCGCCGACCGGATCGGCGTCGAGGCGCTCGTCGCCGCGCTGTCCTTCCACAGCTGGCGCACGCTGCGCCACGACCAGAGCCTTTCGGCCGAGGAAGCGGGCACGGTGATGGGGCGGATGGTCGAAGCGCAGATGGCGGCGATCACCGCCGACTGAGCGCCCAGCCGCTTTTCGCGCGGCGCCGGCGGCGAAGTCCCCAGATCAGACCCGATACCAGCAAGACGAACGCGCCGACCCACAGGCCGAAGCGGATCAGCCGCGGCTTGCCCTGTTGTTCGAAGGCATAGCGGTTGATCTGTTCGTCGGCGGTGTAGCCGGCGGGCATGTCGAGCACGCCGTTCGCCTTTGCATAGGTGCGGTAATCGGCCAGCATCCGCTTGTAGCGGTCGGGTTCGGCGGCGGCGAGGTCGCGCGTCTCGCCGGGATCGACCTTCAGGTTGAACAGCCGCCACTGGCCGTCGCCGGTCGGCGCGAGGTTGCGCACCAGCTTGTAATCGCCGCGGAACAGTGCCGCATTGCCCGACAGTTCATAGCCGAGCGGCGCGTCGCCATGGACGCTTCCCGCGCCGCCCTTCAGCATCGGGACAAGGCTGCGCCCCGTAACAGGCTCGACCGCCCTGCCGCGCCAGCTTCCGCCATGGCCCGCCACCCCGGCAAGCTCGGTCAGCGTCGGCAAGATGTCGGTGACATGCGCGAGGCCGTCGGTGATCCCGCCCGCGCGGATATCGGCGTGGCCGGGCCATGCGATGATCAGCGGGACGCGCAGGCCGCCCTCGGCCGCGCTGAACTTGTAGCCCGAAAGCGGCGACGCCGCCGCGCTCGCCCAGCCCGGCCCGATGGCGGAAAAGCTGCCGCGCCGGCCGATATTAGCGGTCGCGAGGTCATATTGCAGGTCGAGGAACAGCCGGTTGCGCAGGCTGGCGAACGGGTTGGTCGGTTCGGCGCCATTGTCCGACAGGAAGACGAAGATCGTGTTGTCGTAATCGCCGGCCGCCTTCAGATGCGCGACGAGGCGGCCGACCTCGCGATCCATCGCGGTCGCCATGCCGGCATAAGCCTGCATCACGCGCACCGCCGCGGCGCGTTCGTCGGCGTCGAGTTTGCGCCAGTCCGGGGTCGTCGGCATCGTCACCATCGCCGCGCCCGCGGGCACGATGCCGAGTGCCGCGGCGCGCTTCGCCCGCGCTTCGCGGAGCGCCGTCCAGCCATCGCGATACATCGCCGAATAGCGCGCGATGTCGCTGTCGGGAGCCTGCACCGGGATATGGTTGGCGAGGAAGTTGATCGAAGCGAGGAAGGGTTTGCCGCTGGCGCGCCCCTCCCCGATATAGTCGATCATCCGCTGCACGACGAAGCGCGACGAATAATAATCTTTGGGCAAGGTCGCCGGCTTGCCATTCTCGGTCCAGTTCGCCTTGTCGTACAGGCCCTCGATCGGGCGCTGTTCGAAATTGTCGGCGCCCGCATCGGCGAGGCTGAAGGCGCGGTCGTAGCCGCGGGCGTGCGGCAACCGCGCGGCGTCGCTGCCGAGGTGCCACTTGCCGGTCAGATAGGTGCGATAGCCCGCCGCCTGCAAAAGCTCACCGATCGTCACGACGCGGTGGTTCATCACCGTGTCGTAACCGGGCTTTCCGCGATGCTCGTCGGGGATCGTCTCGGGCATGTTGCCGAGGCCGTTGCGGTGGTTCATCACCCCTGTCTGCAGCATCGCGCGCGACGGCGAGCAGGACCCTGCGACATGGAAGTTCGAAAAGCGCATCCCGGCACGGGCGAGCGCGTCGATATGGGGGGTCGCGAATTCGGCGCCAAAGGAGCCGACGTCGGAAAAACCCCAGTCGTCGGCGAGCAGGATGACGATGTTGGGGCGGCTCGGCGCGGGCTTGGCAGGCTGCGCCTGAACGGGACAAGCGCCTAGCAGGGCGCCGATTGCGATGATGGCAGCACGCCGGGACCCGCCTAAGCGACCCGGCATTTAGTGGTCCTCCTGCGTACTGCCATCACTCCCACCCCCTCGGGATATGGCACTTACTATGTCAATATATCGCCAAGTCAATGGGGCGGTGCGGGAGCTTCAACCTTAACGCTCGCGATAGTCGGGCGCGCGCTTTTCGAGGAAGGCGGCGAGCGCTTCGCGATGGTCCTCGGTCGCCGAGAGGATGACCTGCTGGCGGTCCTCGATCGCCATCGCCGCCTCGAGACTGGGCGCGTCGATATTGAGATCCAGCGCCTGTTTCGAAAGACGGAGACCATAAGGCGAGGTCGCGAGCATCTCGTCGGCAAGCGCGAGACCGCGGTCCAGCAGCGCCGCTTCCTCGACGATCTCGCTGACAAGGCCCGCGCGCAGCGCCCGCTGGGCGTCGATGAAACGGCCGGTCAGGATCATTTCGGACGCGAGGCTGGCGCCGACGAGGCGCGGCAGGAAATAGCTCGACGCCATATCGCAGCCGCCAAGGCCGATGCGGATATAGGCGGCGTTCGCCCTGAACGAAGGCGCGGCATAACGCACGTCGGAGGCGAGCAGCAGCGACAGCCCGCCGCCACACGCCGCGCCGTGACCGAGCGCGATGATCGGCTGCGGGCAGGCGCGCATCTTGCGATAGATATTGCCGATGCGTGTCTGGGTGCGCAGCGTGCGAAGCACGGGCGTTTCGTCGCTCGAGCGGTCTTCCTGGATGTCGAGCCCGGCGCAGAAGCCGCGCCCCGCGCCGCGCAGGATCACGACGCGGACCTCGGAGCGGTCGGCGAGCGCGCCGAAATAGGCATTGAGTTCGTCGACCAGCCCCTCGCTCAGCGCATTGAGGCGTTCGGGCCGGTTGAGCGTCGCGATCTCGACCGCGCCGCGGCGTTCGATCAGCAACGCAGTCACAATGTCTGACCGTCGTCGATGGTGATCACGCTGCCCGTGATACCGAGCGCCGCGTCGGAACAGAGCAGCAGAAGCGGCGCGTGGAGGTCGGTCGGCGGGCGCATCCGCTGGCGCGGGAAGCTCTTGACCATCGCCGCGCCGACGTCGCTCTCGAACAATTCGGCGGTCATTTCGGATTCGAAATAGCCGGGCTGGATCACATTGACGCTGATCCCGCGCCGCGCCCATTCGCGCGCCAGCGCCTTGCCGAGGTGGCGCACCGCCGCCTTCGTCGCGCCATAGACCGAGGTCGCGGGAAAAACCTTCTCGGCGGTGATCGATCCGATCAGGACAATGCGGCCATGTTGCTTCTCGCGGCTGCCCGCCTTGTCGAGGCGCTTGGCCCCCTCGGTCGCGGTCAGGAAGACGCCGCGGACATTGGCGGCGAAGAGGAAGTCGATCTCTTCGACCGACAGGCCCATCGCCATCTTCTCGGTCGCGACGCCGGCGTTGGCGACGATCGTGTCGACGGTGCCGAAGGCCGCCTCGGCAGCGTCATAGGCGGCGATGGTCGATGTCTCGTCGGTGACGTCCATGCTGACCGCGATCGCCTGCCCGCCCGCCGCCTCGATCGCCGCGACCTGTTCGGCAAGCTTGTCGGCGCGGCGCGCTGCGAGCACCACCTTCGCCCCCGCAGCGGCGAGCGCCTTGGCGAAGCCCGCACCGAGGCCCGACGATGCCCCGGTGACGAGCGCGACGCGCCCCGTCAGATCGAATTTGGGTTGCTCCGCCATCACACTCCCTTTCCTTCGCTTGCTATGCATTTGGTCGCGATTGACGTTCACGTCAACCGGGCGGACGGTGGAGACGGAAAAGCGCGAGAAATCTGTTGACGAACAGATTTTGTTCCCCTAATGTTCTTCTTGTGCACAATCAACCTCATCCCCCGTCGCGGCTGCCGAGCGCGGCGGGCGGGGGATAAAGGTTCGCTCAGCGTCCGTCGCTGGGTTTGACGATATATCGGTCGCGGTCTTCGACCGGCACATTGCCCTGGATCAGGTGGCGACTGGCGTAGACGCCGTTGCAGATATCGATGTCGAACCGTTCCTGATCGCGCCGCCGCGTTTCGTCCATGATGTCGCCGATCGCCTGCTCATCGACCTCGAGCCGCCGCAACGCTTCCTCCGCCATCACCAGCGCCGATTCGAACGTCTCGCGCACCTGATAGTCGGCGTGGGCATTCACCAGCTCGATCGCATGTTCGCGGTCGAAGGCGCGGGCGAGCAGCGGGGTGTGCGGGAATTCCGCCTTCACCAGTTCGACGATCTTGAGCGTCGTTTCGCGGTCGTCGGTGGCGACGATGATCATCCTGGCGTCCCGCGCTCCCGCCGCATGGAGGATGTCGAGCCGCGTCCCGTCGCCATAATAAATCTTGAAGCCGAAGGCCATCGATTCGCGGATCGCGATCGTGTCGGTATCGATCAGCGAAATGGTGCAGCCGTTGGCGAAGAGGGGCTGGCTGACGATCTGGCCGAAGCGGCCGAAGCCGATCATCAACACGCTGGCGTCGAGATTGTCGGCGACGTCGAGATCGTCGGCTTTATCCTCGGCGCGCGGCATGAAGCGGTCGTGCAGGATCACCATGATCGGTGTCAGCACCATCGACACGATAATGATCGCGGTGAGGATCGCGTTGCTTGTCGCATCGATGATCCCGACGGCTGCCGCCGCGGCATAAAGGACGAAAGCGAATTCGCCCCCCTGCGCCATCAGCACCGCGCGCTCGACCGCCTCGGCATTGCTGCTCCTGAACAGCCGAGCGACCGCATAGATCATAATCATCTTGAGCGTCATGTAAGCGGTGACCGAGATTGCGATCAGGCCCAGATTGGCGGCGACGATATCGAGGTCGAGCGCCATGCCGACGCCGAGGAAGAAGAGGCCGAGCAGCACGCCGCGGAACGGTTCGATGTCGGCCTCGAGCTGGTGGCGGAACGAGGATTCGGAGAGGAGCACCCCGGCGAGGAAGGCGCCCATCGCCATCGACAGCCCCGCCGTCTGCATCGCGAGCGCGGCGCCGAGGACCACGAGCAGCGCCGCCGCGGTCATCACCTCGCGCGCCTTTGCGCGCCCGAGCAGGCGGAACATCGGGTCGAGCAGGTAGCGGCCCGCGAGGATCAGCCCGCCGATCGCGCCGAGACCGATCGCGACGGCGATCAGCCGGTCGGTCATCGAGACGGCTTCGCCGCCCGGCGCGAGGAAAGCGGTGAGCGCGAGCAAGGGCACGATCGCCAGATCCTCGAGCAGCAGGATCGCGATGATCCGCCGCCCCTTGGGTTGGCCCATCGCGCGCCGTTCGTCGAGCATCTGCATGACGATCGCGGTCGAGGTCAGCACGAACCCGGTGCCCGCGACGAAGCTTGCCGCGACCGGATAGCCGAGCGCGAGGCCGACGCAGATCAGCAGCGCGATCGCGCCGCCGACCTGCGCTGCGCCGAGCCCGAAAATCTCGCCGCGCATCGCCCACAGGCGCGACGGCTGCATCTCCAGCCCGATGATGAAGAGGAACATGACGACGCCGAGTTCGGCGACGTGGAGGATCGTCTGCGCGTCCGAGAAAAGCGCCAAGCCGAAGGGGCCGATCGTGAGCCCTGCGGCGAGATAGCCGAGCACCGAGCCGAGCCCGAGCCGTTTGAACAAGGGCACCGCGACGACGGCGGCGGCGAGCAGGATGACGATCGGCAACAGGTCGAACCCGTGCGCGGCGGCTTCGGCGGCATGTGCTGTTTCGGCGGCCATGGCCGGTCCCCTACCCGATCCTAACGCCCGAGCCCGCAGGCTGAGGCGGGCTCGAATCGAGACTTAGAGCATGATCAACCCGGACTGAAGCGCCTTCTCTCCTTCGTCAGGAAGTGCGCGCTGGGTGGTCCGTACCGATTCAGGGTGCGCGGCGCTCGGTCGATTGCGAATAGGGGCGTGCGCCGGAGGCCTTGCCCCACGCGGCATTTGGCTTCGCCTGCATCGTGAAGCGCAGCGTGCCGCCGCTGCGGATTTCGGCGTCAGAAATCCAGCTGCGGGTGAGCGGCTTGCCGTTGAATTCGACCTTGCCGACATAGGGATTGGCGTCGGAGAGGCCCGCCGTCTCGACGGTGAAACGCTTGCCGCCCGGCAGGTTCAACACCGCACGGTCGACGAAGGGGCGCCCGATCACATATTGGTTCGACCCCGGCGCTACGGGATAGAAACCGAGCCCGGTGAAGACAAGCCATGCCGACATCTGGCCCAGATCGTCATTGCCCGACAGGCCGTCGGGAGTCGGTTTATACTGGCTGTCGACGATCTGCTTCAGCCGCTCCTGCGTCCGCCAAGGCGCTCCCGCATAGGCGTAGAGATAGGCGACATGGTGGCTCGGCTCGTTGCCGTGGATATATTGGCCGATGAGGCCCGCAATATCCTCGGCATGGCTGTAATCGAGCTTCGAGATGTCATAGTCGAACATCGCGTCGAGCTTTGCCACCGTCTTTGCATCGCCGCCGAGGACGCGGAAGAGCGCGGCCTGATCCTGGGGCACGAACCAGCTATATTGCCACGCGTTACCCTCGGTATAGTCCGAACCATAGTTGATCGCGGTCGGGTCGAACGGCGTGCGGAAGCTGCCGTCGGCCTTGCGCGCGCGCAGCCAGCCGGTCTTCGCATCGAAGCTGTTCCGCCAGTAACCGGCGCGCTTGTAGAAGCGGTCGGCGATGTCCTTGCGGCCCATCTTTTCCGCCATCCGCGCGATCGTCCAGTCGTCATAGGCATATTCGACCGTCTTCGACGCCGCTTCGGGTTCGCGGTCGATCGCAACATAGCCGAGCTTCATATAATCGCCGAGCCCGCCATAGGGGGCGTATTCGGCGCTCGCGACCATCGCGTCCAATGCCTCGTTCGCGTCGAAATCGCCCACGCCCTTCATATAGGCGTCGGCGATGATGGGGACCGCGTGGTAGCCGATCATCGTCCAGGTTTCGCGGCCGTGGAATTGCCAGACGGGCAGGATGCCGTGCGGGCTCACCTTGCGGCTCGCGACGAGCGATTTGACGATGTCGCTGTTCGTTCTGTCGGGCTGGACGAGCGTCAGCAAAGGATGCTGGGCGCGGAAGGTGTCCCACAGCGAAAAGGTCGAGCGGAAGGTGAAATCCTTTGCGGCATGGACCTGATCGTCGGGGCCGCGATAGCGCCCGTCGACGTCGCTCCACACGCTCGGCGCGAGCAGGCTGTGGTAGAGCGCGGTGTAGAGGTTGGTGCGCATCGGCGCGGGCGCCTCGATTTCGAGCGCGCCGAGCGCCTTGCGCCATTCGGCTTCGGTGCGGGCGCGAACGGCGTCGAAGCTTGCGCCTTCCGCGTCGAGGTTGGCGACCGCGCCGGCTTCATCGACGCCGGAGAGCGCGACGCGGACTTCGAGCGGACCGGTCAGCGCGCCGAAATCGAGCCGCGCCTCGAGCGCCTTGCCGAGCTTTTCGGCGAGCGCATCGCTACCGCGACCGGGTGCCTGAAAGCCCTTGTAGGGAATTTTTTCGTCGCGATCGAGGAAGGCGTGGGACTTGAGCGGCGCCGAGAAGCGCATCGCAAAATAGAGCTTGCGCCCCGGCGCCCAGCCGCGCGTCTCGCGAAAGC
The DNA here is from genome assembly GCF_035930445.1 of Sphingopyxis chilensis. Lineage (NCBI taxonomy): Bacteria > Pseudomonadati > Pseudomonadota > Alphaproteobacteria > Sphingomonadales > Sphingopyxidaceae > Sphingopyxis > Sphingopyxis chilensis. The sequence continues at coordinate 2,787,928 of NZ_CP142394.1, forward strand.
CGGTGAGCGTACCGTCGGGGCGAAGGTGAAGGCCGGACCAGAGGATCTTGCCCGGATAATCATAGAGCGACGAGCGGAGGTCGAGCAGCAGGTGCGCGTCCTTGCCCGCCGGGAAGCTGTAGCGGTGGACGCCGACGCGCGTTCCCGCGGTGAGTTCGGCGCGGATGCCGCTGTCGGCCAGCGTGACGGCGTAGTAGCCGGGGCTCGCCTTTTCGGTGTCGTGGTCGAAGCGCTGGCGATAGCCCGAGCCGGGCTTTTGGGGATCGCCCGGATCGAGCTTGACCTTACCCACCTGCGGCATGACGAGGATGTCGCCGAGGTCCGAATGGCCGGCGCCCGAAAAATGCGTGTGGCTGAACCCCTGAATCGTCGGGTCGTTGTAGCTGTAGCCCGCGGCATGATCGTAGCAGTCGCGGATCTGGCACGTCGCGTCGGTGTCAGGCGACAGCTGGACCATGCCGAAGGGCGCGGTCGCGCCGGGGAAGGTGTGGCCTTCGGGGCCGGTGCCGATCATCGGGTCGACGAAGGCGAGCGGGTCGGGCGCCGGCTGCTCGGCGAAGGACTGGATCGGCAGGAGGGCGAGCAGCGCGGCGGCCGCGGTCAGGCGTTTCATCGCGCCCTTGTGCCGCGAAGCCCGGGCGCTGTCCAACCTCCTCATGCGCGGACGCCGGCCGCGTCCATCGCGAGCGCGATGGCGCCGAGCGGACCCGCCATGGTTCCGAGTTCGGGCGACCGGACATAGGCGCCGCCGCCGGGAATCTGCATATAGCCCGCGAGGCTCTCCCCAAGCCGCGCGTTGATCCGCGGCAGCAGTTGCGGCTGGCCCGCAAGCACGCCGCCACCCATCGCGACGCGCATCGGCCCGGTCGTGCAGGCGAGCGCGTGCACCATCGTTGCCAGCGTGTGGACGATCGGCTCCCACACCGGATCATCGGCCGCGACGTCCGACAAGGACCGGCCGGCGAGCCGGGCGTTCAGCGCCGTTCCCGAGGCGAGCCCCTCGACACAATTGTCGTGGAAACGGCAGACGCTCGTCATATCGTCGCCATCAAGGCGCGGCACGAGGACATGGCCAATTTCGCTGTGGCTGAAACCGCGCGTCGGACGGCCGTGGACGATCAGCCCCACCCCGACCCCGGTGCCGACGGTGACATAGGCAAAGTCGTCGAGACCGCGCCCGCTGCCCCAGCGGATTTCCGCGAGCGCGGCGCCGTTGACGTCGGTGTCGAACCCGATCGGGACATCGAAGGCCGATTGCAGCGGCCCGAGCAGGTCGGCGCCTTCCCAATCGGCTTTGTTCGTCGCGCCGATCTGGCCGTAATCAGCCATTGCGGGATCGAGCCGGATCGGCCCGAAGGAAGCGATACCGAGAGCGCAGAAGCCGTATGACGACGCCCAGCTATCGAGCACCGCCTTGATCGCGGGCAGCGTTTCCCAGGGCACGGTGGTCGCGATCGTTCGCTGGTCGCGAATGTCGTCCGGTCCCGACGCGAGCGTGCAGATGCACTTGGTGCCCCCCAACTCGACGCCGGCGAACAGGCGCGTTTCGCCGCGGTCTGTTACGGGACCATCCATCAGCGCCACCCCTTCGCTCGGTCGGTCAGGCTTGTGGAGGGGGCCGGACCGCCATGCAAGGCCGAAGCCATCGATCCGGCGCGCCGGTGTGGCGGGATTTGGGGAGATTTCACGACGGATTCCGTTCTTATCATTGTCTTTTCGCTACCAATTATTCTTTTTCGGGCTCATGCGAGAGCAGTGTCGAAAGAGGGCGGGCGATCGGCCTTTGCGGTGCCGAACGCTGACGGCGTGGCGCCCATTTCGAAGACCAGCTCGCCGCCGCCGATCAGGTCGGCGTGCGCGATCCAGTTCTTGCTCCACGGCTTGCCGTTCCAGCGCACCGACTGCACGTAAGGACGATCGGGGCCATTGCCCTCGGCGCGGACGGTGAGCGCCTTGCCCGCGCCCACCGTCACCTCGGCGACGTCGAACAGCGGCGATCCGAAGACGTAGATCGCGCTCACCGGATCGACCGGATAAAAGCCGAGCGCCGAGAGGATGAACCACGCGCTCATCTGGCCGCAATCGTCATTGCCGATCACCCCGTCAGGGTCGTTCTTGTACATTTCGGTGAGCAGGCGCCGCACCATCGCCTGCGCCTTCGCGGGCGCGCCGCAATAGGCGTACATATAGGCGACATGGTGGTTCGGCTCATTGCCGTGCGCATATTGACCGACCAGCCCCGAAATGTCGGGCGGCGCATTGTCGGGCAAGGTCGAGGGCGCGTTGAACAGCGCGTCGAGCTGTTTCTCGAACGCCGCGTCGCCGCCGAAATGCTCGATCAGCCCGTAGACGTCATGCTGGTTGAGGAAGGTCGCCTGCCAGCCATTCGCCTCGGTATAGTCGCGCCACTTTTTGACGTTGTGGCCGATCTGGACGGGATCATAATCCTGCCACCAGCTGCCATCCTTGAAGCGGGGGCGCGCGAAGCGCGTTTCGGGGTCGATGACGCCGCGATAATTTTGCGCGCGCTTGCGCAGCGCCGCGGCGTCCTCCTTCGCGCCGACTGCGTCGGCAAGGTGCGCCATCGCCCAGTCGTCATAGGCATATTCCTGCGTCCGGCTGACCGACTCCCACACCTCGTCGCACGGGATATAGCCGAGGTCGTAATAGAAGCCGCGGCCCAAGGTGCTGTCGATATCCTTGTAGTCGCGGTCGAAGGCGCGGCGGCGGATATTGGGCCAGGCGGCGGCATAGTCGGCCGCGATTCCCTTCGCATGCGCCTCGGCGAGCACCGACACGCCGTGCCAGCCGATCATGCACGCGGTCTCGACCCCCTGCAGCGGCCAGACGAGCGGGCCCGCGGGGCTCTGCGCGGTCTGGCGGCAGATGTCGCGCGTCAGCAGCGCGGCACGGTCGGGATCGATCAGCGTCAAGAGTGGATGGAGCGCGCGATAGGTGTCCCACAGCGAATAGGTGCTGAAGGCTTCCTCACCCTTTTCCGCGCGGTGGACCTGCCGGTCGAGCCCGACATAGCGGCCGTCGCGGTCGGTGAAAAGCGTCGGCGCGAGCTGCGCGTGATAGAGCGCGCTCGCCATGATGACGCGCTGCGCCTCGGTGCCGCCCGACACGCGGACGCCGCCGAGCGCCTTGGTCCAAGTGGCGCGCGCGGCCGTGACCGCGCCGTCGAAATCCCAGCCCTTCGCTTCACCGGCGAGCGCATCGCGCGCGCCCTGCACGTCGACCGCCGAGAGGCCGGTCTTGATCAGGATCGGGTCGCCGCCCGCCTCGTCGAAGAAGAAGGCGACCTTGAGCTTGTTACCCTTGATCGACGTCGCGCCGTCGGGCGCGGGATTACCGTCGTCGCCGAAGAATTGGACGCGGTCGGGGCGGCGCGACATCTGCAGCGCGAAATGGATGTGACGGCCCTTGGCCCAGCGGTTGACCTGCCGACTGCCGGTAAGCGTGCCGTCGTCGCCGAGGTCGAGCGACGCCTTTTCGACGACGATCCCCTTGTCCCAGTCATCCTCGATCGCGTGGGCGAAATCGATCAGGATATGCCCTGCCCCTTGCCCGAAATGATAGCGGTGCAGCCCGCAGCGTTCGGTCACGGTGAGTTCGGCGAGCACGCCGGTCTCGAGCTTCACGCGGTAATAGCCAGGTTCGGCATGTTCGTCCGAGTAGCGCTGACGAAAGCCCTCGCCGGGCTTTTCGATCGTGCCGGGTTCGAGCTTCAGCTCGCGCCGCGTCGGCACGACGAGCACATCGAGCATGTCGCCGATTCCGGTTCCCGACAGATGAGTATGGCTGAACCCCATGATCGAGCCATCTTTCTGGTGATAGCCCGAACAGGCGTCCCAGCCGTGGGTGTTCGTATCGGGGCTCAATTGCGCCATCCCGAACGGCAGCGACGCGCCGGGGAAGGTGTGGCCGTGCCCGCCGGTGCCGATGAAAAGGTTGGGCTTGCCGACGGCGAGTTCGCCGCCCCCGCCCGCGACGCGCGAGCAGCCGGCCGGGATCGCGCCGCCGAGCGCGAGCAGGCCGGTGGTGGCAAGAAGCTGGCGGCGGCTGGTCGTGATCATCGCCCCCTCCCGCTCACAGCGGCCGCGACAGCAGCGCGGGACGCTTGTCGGCGACCTCGACGATCAGCTGGCCGAACAGCGCGTTGGCCCACGCGAACCAGCTGCGCGTGAAATTCTTCGGATCGTCCTTGTGGAAGCTTTCGTGCATGAAGCCGGTGCCGCCGTGCGTCGTCTTCAGCCAGCGCAGGCATTGCAGGATTGTCGCATCGTCGTCGGCGTTCATCGCGCGGGTGATGATCGACATCGGCCAGATCATATCGAGGCCGATGTGCGGCCCGCCGATCCCCTCGGCCGCTGTGCCCTTGAAGAAATAGGGGTTGCGGTCGGACCAGGCGAGTTCGGCGGTGCGGCGGAACAGCGGGTCGTTCCTGTCGACAACGTCGATCAGCGGCAGGCCCGACAGGCTGGGCACATTGGCATCGTCCATAAAGACATAATTGCCGAAACCGTCGATTTCATAGGCCCAGACCTGCCCACCCTTGCCGTCGTCGATCAGCGCATGCGCTTTCAGCGCGGTCTCGACCTCGGCGGCGAGCGTCTCGGCGGCGGCCGCCGCCGCATTGTCGGCGCGCGCTTCGCGGTGGACGGTCGCGATCTTGCGCAGCACCGACACCGCGAACAGGTTCGACGGGATCAGGAAGGGATAAAGGCACGCGTCGTCCGACGGGCGGAACATCGAGTGGATCAGCCCGATCTTTTTCGTCGGCCGGCCATAGCCGCCGAGCATCAGGCTGTCCGACGGCTGGAGCGCGGGACGCTGAAAGCTGTACGGCCCCGGCCCGTCCTTGCGCTGCTGTTCGCGGAAGGTCTGGACCGCGAGCTTCATCGCGCGCGACCATGTCTCGTCGAACGGTGCCTTGTCCTTCGTGCGCGTCCAATATTCGTGGGACAGGCGCATCGCGTAACAGAGCGAGTCGATCTCCCATTTGCGCTCGGCGACGCCGGGCTTCATCTCGGTCTTGTCGGTCTGCGACCATTCGAGCTTCGACGGCGCGGTCGGGTCCTTGTCGAACGCATTGGCATAGGGGTCGATCAGGATGCAGCGCGCCTGCCGCTGGATCAGCCCCTGAAACAGCCGCTTCAGCTTCGGATCCTTGGCGACGAGGTGGATATAGGGCTGCACCTGCGCCGAGCTGTCGCGCAGCCACATCGCCTCGATATCGCCGGTGATGACGAAGGTGTCGGGGCGGCCATCGAGCGTGCCCGTCTGGACCGTCGTGTCGAGCGTGTTCGGGTAGCAATTCTCAAACAGCCAGGCGAGTTCGGGGTCGGCGATCCGCGCCTTCACGCGCGCGATCTCGGCCTCGATCGCGGGGCTGGTGAAGGCGCGCTCGGCGGGGACGGGGCGCTTGCTGGCGAAGCCAGTGGCGGCGCGTGCGGCGGTCGGCACGGCGGCGGCGAGCGCGAGCGCACCGGCTCCGGCCATGATTTCGCGGCGGCCCAGGGTCATGTTCATCTCCGAATTCATTTGGACGGCGCGCTGATCGAGAAGGGCGCGTCGGCGGGGGCGGTGCCCCATTGCTTGTTGGGCTTGGCGCCCATCACGAAATCGACCGTGCCGCCCTGCGACAGCGCGCGGTGGGTGAAATAGGTCTTGGTTAGCGGCTTGCCGCCGAGCGCGACCGACTGAAGATAGACGTTCGCATTGCTGTTGTTCTTCGCGTTGATCGTCAGCGTCTTGCCGTTCGGCATGGTCAGTTCGGCCTTCTGGAACAGCGGGCTGCCGATCGCATATTCGCCCGTCGCCGAGGCGACCGGATAGAAGCCAAGCGCCGAGAAGACATACCAGGCCGAGGTCTGGCCATTATCCTCGTCGCCCGGATAACCATCGGGCGCCGACGAATAGAGCTTTGCCATGATGTCGCGCACATGATGCTGCGTCTTCCACGGCGCACCCGCCCAATTATAGAGATAGGGCATGTGCTGGATCGGCTGGTTGCCATGGGCATATTGGCCCATGTCGACGATCTGCATCTCGCGGATCTCGTGAATCACCTGACCGTAATAGCTTTCGTCGAAGATCGGCGGGGTGGTGAAGATCGCGTCGAGCCGCTCGACGAATTTCTCGCGCCCGCCCATCAGGTTCATCAGCCCCTGAACGTCCTGCATCACCGCCCAGCTGTAATGGAGCGCGTTACCCTCGGTGAAGGCGTCGCCCCATTTATAGGGGTTGAACGGCGTCGACCATGACCCGTCCTGGTTGCGGCCGCGGATCCAGCCGCTCTGATTGTCGTAGAGCTTCTGGTAGTTCAGCGCCCGCTCGCGATATTTCTTCGCATCACCGTCCTTGCCAAGCAGCTTTGCGAGCTGTGCGATCGAGAAGTCGGCGGTCGCATATTCGAGCGTGCGCGCGGCATTTTCATTGATGCCGACGTCATAGGGGACATAACCGAGGCGGTTGTAATATTCGGCGCCTTCGCGCCCGACGGCGGCGATGACCTTGCCCGCCTTGTCCTTCGGCCGGCCCTCGCTCGTCGTCGCATTCTTGATCATCGCCTCATAGAGCGTCTCGACGTCGAAGCCGCGCACGCCGTTGAAATAGGCATCGGCGATCAAATTCGCCGAATTCGACCCGATCATCACATTGCGATAGCCGGGGCTCGCCCATTCGGGGAGCCAGCCGCCCTGCTTATAGGTGTTGACCAGCCCCTGCATGATCTGGCTGTCGAGTTCGGGATACATCAGCGCGAAGAAGGGGAAGACCGCGCGCCACGTGTCCCAGAAGCCATTGTCGGTGAACATGTAACCATCGTGCACCTTGCCGTCATACGGGCTGTAGTGGACGATCTTTCCGTTCGCGTCCTTTTCGTAAAAGACGCGCGGGAATTGCAGCATGCGGTAGAGCGACGAATAGAAGGTGCGGATTTTTTCGGGGTCCGGATCGGTGACGCGGATGCGCGAGAGTTCCTTCTCCCACGCCGCCTTCGCCTTTGCCTGCGTCGTGTCGAAGCTGTCGCTGCCGATTTCGCTGCGCAGGTTCAGCAGCGCCTGTTCGGGGCTGATGAACGACGAGGCGACGCGGACATGGACCTTGTCGCCTTTTTTCGTCTTGAAACTCAGCACCGCGCCGACATGATCGCCCTCGCGCGCCAGCTCGTTCGTCGGCGCGTTGTCGCCGGCCCAAGTGCGCGCGAGCGTGAAGTCGCGGTCGAATTCGGCGACGAAATAATTGTGGAAATTGTCGGGCACGCCGCCGTGATTGTTGCGAACATAGCCGGTGATGCGGCGGTTCTTGACGTCGACCTTGACCATCGATCCGCCCGCGAGCCCGTCGAGCAGGATGTGCGCGTCGTCGCTTTCGGGGAAGGTGAAGCGGAACTGCGCGGCGCGTGTCGTCGGCGCGACTTCGGCGGTCACGTCATAGTCGGCGAGATAGACTTTGTACGAATAGGGCCGCGCGACCTCGGCCTTGTGGCTGAACCAGCTGCCGCGCTCCTGCTGCTTGACCTTCACCGGCCCGGTTTCCGCCATCAACGCGAAGGCGGCATAATCGTTCATCCACGGGCTCGGCTGGTGCGTCTGCTTGATGCCGCTGATCTTCTCGCCGTCATAGGTATAGCCCCAGCCGCTGCCGGGCTCGCCCGTCACCGGGGTCCAGCTGTTCATGCCGAAGGGGACCGCGACCGCGGGATAGGTGTTGCCGTACGACAGGCGATAGCTCGAATCGGTGCCCATCAGCGGATTGACGTAATCGACGAGCGCGATCTGGTTCGCGCTCGATTGCGCGAGCGCAGCGGGTGCGGCGACGCTGGTCAGCACGAGCGCGCTCGCGGCGGCGCCCAGCATCGTCTTGCGGATCGTCTTCACTTCGTCTCTCCCCTGTTTGCCGTTCGTGCCGGCAGCGGGCGCGCTGCGACGCCCTCGTTCGTCATTTTGACCGGCGCGATCGTCCCGTCGGCGTTGAAGATCATGCGGTCGATCGCGAGCTGGCGCCGCTCGCCGGCGTCCTCGTCGAGCGGCCGGCGATGATAGGCGATATACCAGTCGTCGGTGCCCGGCACATTGACCACCGAATGATGCCCCGCGCCGCGCGCGATCTTGAAGTCCTGCTGAAGAATCTTGCCCATCGGCTTGAACGGGCCGGTCGGCGACGGGCCCATCGCATAGGCGACCGAATAGTCGGGACCAGTCCAGCCGCCCTCCGACCACATCAGATAATAGACGCCCTTTCGCTTCACCATGAACGAGCCCTCGACATAGCCGGGGGGCGTGATTTCCTTGTAGGTCGTGCCGTCGGGAAAGGGGATGATCGAGGTCAGGTCGTCGCCCAGGCGGACGACATTGCAATGCTTCCAGCCGCCATAATAGAGATAATGCTGCCCATCATCGTCGCGAAAGACGAACTGGTCGATCGGCTGCGCACCATTGTGGAAGGCATCGATCAGCGGCTTGCCGATCGCATCCTTGAACGGTCCCTCGGGCCGGTCGCTGACCGCGACGCCGATACCGCCGAGCTGGTCGTCGGACTGGATGTCGTTGGCGCCGAAGAAGAGATAATATTTGCCGTCCTTCTCGATCGCCGACGGCGCCCACACGGCATAGGCGGCCCAGGCCACATTCTCGACGTCGAGCGCGTGGTCATGTTTCGTCCAATGGACGAGGTCGGGCGATGAAAAGACGTTGAAGAAGGTCTGGAAATGATAGGACGGCCGGACCGTCTTCTGTTCGCGCAGCTTTTTCTGCTGCTCGTTGAAATGCCCGGACAGGTCGGGCGTCTCGCCATGATCCGAATAGGTCGGATAAATCCAGTAGCGGTCGCCGAAGACGCGGATTTCGGGGTCGGCATACCAGCCGGGAACGATCGGATTTTCGGCCGATGCCGCACCGCCCGTCACCAGCGCCGCGCCGGCGATCAGCGATTTCAACCCGACCCGCATTTTCGCGTCCCCCATTTTACCGGCCCGCTCTCCGAAAGAGGCGGGTGGCTCCTTGCGGAGCCACCCGAGGGGGAGAGCCAAGGCGAAGCCCCATCAGAAGGTGTACGATACGCCAACATAGGCGCGGCGACCGAAATAATTGCTCCGGACGAAGCGCGCGTCGGTGTCGTTGCCGAGGTGCTGGCGCTCTTCCGACTTGGTCAGGTTGATGACCGAGGCGGTGAGGAGCAGCCCGTCCATCAGCTCGTACGAGGCGTTGATGTCGACCTGTTCATAGGGGTCGGTGTAAACGTTGAGGCCCGAGGCCAGCCCGCCGACGACTTCGCCGCGGCGGTTGTACGACGCGCGGACGAGGAACTTGTCGGTTTCATAGAAGACCGACGCATTGACCTGCGTCTTCGCGCTGCCGACGAGCGCCGATTTGCCGACCGTCTCGCCATCGAGCGTGATGTCGGCGACCGAGGTGTCGTTATAGGTGAAGTTCACCTGCGCGCCGAGGCCGAAGTCGAGCGTATGCTGGGCATAGACTTCGACGCCCTGCGACCTGGCGTTCGACCCGTTGGCGACGGTCGAATAGGGCTGGATCAGCACCTGCTCGCCATTCACTTCGCGCGTCACGTCGAGCACGAGCGGAACGACGAAGTCGGACACGTCCTTGCGGAACAGGCCGACGCCGAGCACCGAGCCGCGATCGAAATACCATTCGACGCCAAGGTCGTACTGCCAAGCCGAGAAGGGCTGGAGATCGGCGTTGCCGCCGCTGCCCGACCAGCCTTCGAATTCGCCGAACTGGCCGCGATCGAAGGCATAGGCCGCCGAACGATAGGTCAGCGAACGCTGCGACCCCAGATCGTTGAACGACGGGCGCGCGATCACCTTGGCGACCGCGCCGCGGACGACGACGTCGGGCACGACTTCGTAGACGACGTTCAGGCTGGGGAGCCAGTCGGTGTAGCTCTTCGACTGATCGATGCGCGTGTTGACGATCTCCTCGCGCTCGTCGAGCGGCCGCACCTGGCAATTGCCGTCGGGGCCGAGCGGCACGTCGGGATCAAACGGGCCGCCGGGGCCGTCGACGCAATAGTCGCTGAGATATTGCAGCCGGTCCGACGTCACGCCCGACTGTTTGGTGTGCGCGACGCGCAGGCCGATATTGCCGCGCAGCGGGCCGCTTTCGAAATCGGCCTGCACATAGCCGGCGAACACCTTCTCCTTGAGGTCGTAGGTGTTGTTCGGCTCGGGCACGCGCACCGACGGGCCATAGGTCGAGTTGATATAGTCGAGATAATTTTCGAAATTGATGCCCGGGAACAGGTTCGCGTCGAACCCGCCGGCGATGTTGCCGATCGGATTGTCGTAGAAATATTCGGGCCGCGCGACCGCACCCGCGGGCGTGTCCTGATAACGCAGCTTGGTGGCCGGATCGGCATACCATTCGTTGCGGCCGGTTTCGCGGTGGATGCTCATCTCGCGCCACTTGCCGCCGACGCGGAAGGCGCTCAAAAAGCTGTCGAAGCGGCGGACGAGATCAAGCTGGGCATAACGCTGCGAGATCGCGCTGTTGGTGAAGCCCGATCCGGTCGAGCCGACGTCGATCTGCGCGACGCCGTTCTTGATATTTTCCTGCAGCTCGGGCGAGAATTCCATGTTGAGGTTGCCGCCGGTGAAATCCCACGCGCTCAGGAAATTGCCGTTCTGCTCCTGTCCGGTGATCGTCAGGCGCGGTTTCGCTGCGACGCCGAAGCGCATCGACGGGCCGCCGGTCGCTTTCGTCTTGCCGAACTTCACCACCGCGTCGAAATTATCGGTGTTGTAGGCGACCTCGGTCTCAAACGTGTTCGACACCTGCTTTTCGCGGCTGTACGTCCCCGCGATCTGCGGCGTTTCCATCGTGCAGGGCGTCGCATTCGCCGAACAGCCGGTCCCCGCGGCCGGAACCTGGAAATTGGCCGACTGAAAGATCGTGCCGCTTTCGTCGAAGGTCGGGCCAGTGAAGAAATTGCCATAGCCCCATTCGGGGATCTTCAGCACGTTGCTCTGAAAGTTGCTCTTGTAGTCGAAGCGAAAATAATTGGCGGTGACGGTCAGATTTTCGAACGGCCGCATCTGTGCGGTCGCCTGGATGCCGAGCCGCTTGCGCTGCTGCGAGAAGACTTCGGCATTGACCGACTGCGGCGCCCAATGGCCCGAATAATGCGTGCCATCCTGTGCGGTCACGCCCTCGCCCGGCCAATAGGAAATCGCGTCGTCGTTTTCGAAAGGATTGCCGTTGACGTCGGTCGCGGGGGTAATGATGTCGCCGTTCGCGTCGCGGTCGCTCCACCAGCGCCAGGTTTCGGTCGAGCCGCGCAATTCGCGGTTCGAGCGTTCCTGATAGGTCGCGCCGATCAGGAAGCCGAGCCGCTCTTCGGGGTCTTTCCACGAAATCTGGCCGGCAATCTGCGGGTCGAATTTCTTCGTCGTGTCCGAATAGGTGCCTTCGGCCGAGACGAAGCCCGACCAGGCCGGCAGGTCGAAGGGACGGCGGGTGTTGAGAATCACCGTGCCGCCGACGCCGCCTTCCTCAAGCCGCGCTTCGGCCGATTTATAGACTTCGGTGCTGGCGATGAAATTCGACGGCAGCAGCACATAGTTGAACGAGCGCGACGGATCGCCGCTGTCGGCGCCGGCGATGAAATTGCCGTTGAGCAGGGTCAGCGTCAGGTCCGACTGGAGCCCGCGGATGCTGACGCGGCTGCCCTCGCCGCCGTCGCGGGTGATGATCACACCGGGAACGCGCTGCAGCGCGTCGGCGACATTCTTGTCGGGAAATTTGCCGATGTCCTCGGCGGTGATGACCTCGATCAGCGAGTTCGCCTCGCGCTTCTGCTCGAGGCTCTGTTCGATCGACTGGCGATAGCCGGTGACGACGATCGCGTCGCCCGGCGCCTCGGCCGCGTCGTCAGCCGGCGGCGGCGCTTCGGGCGCCGCCTGCGCGTGCGCCTGCCCCGCACCGCACAAGGCGACCATCGCGCCTGCGCTCAGCATCAGTTCGCGCACCAGCCGCTCGCGCCGCGCCGCCTTCGATATATGGATTTGTCCTGCCTTCATCACATCGACCTCCCTGTTCGAGGGGCTGTTCGCCCCCGCTCGTTATTCGGTGCCTTCGGGTCACCGAGCGGCGGACCCTTCGATCCGTTGAGCCTCTCTCAGAATATAAAAAACAATTTGTCAAAATAAATTTTTCGAACCGGGGGCGCGACGCGATGAATCGTTGCCAACCCGGCAGAAATCCTCAGTTTTACGTTGTTTATTGCGCCCCGGTGAGCCGTCGCGCGACTCAGCGCCCGCCACCCCAAGCCGGGATGGCGGGTGCCGTCACGCTTTCACCCGATGCCCGTCAGTCGGGCGCCGGAGTCGTCCACAGCGGCGCGGCGATCTTTGCCAGCGCCTCCGCCGGCGCTTTCGGCACCGCGCGGTCATAGGTCAAAAGCCCGTTGATCTCGTCCTCGACATCGGTGGTCTGGGTATAGACCGAGGCGCTGAGCCCATTCTCCTTTGCCTGGCGGATCACGCCTTCCATCTTGCGGCGGAAACGGACGAGATATTCCTTCTCGTCCTGCGCGACCTGATAGCTCCAATTGCCCTTGCCCGGTTTCCAGATATGGCCCGGCACGGGAAAGCCGACGCCGCCATATTCGCCGAGCACGATCGCGCGATTCGTCTGAAGCGGCGGCGTCCTCGGCACGTCTTCATAGGTGTGGATGTCGAGCATCTCCGACGCCCCCGGCGCGACGTCGAGCCAGCCCGAATTGGCGTTCACCAGTCGCGAGGGATCAAGCCCCTTCACGAAGCGCGCGAGCGTCGCCGAATCATATTGACCCCACCCTTCGTTGTTGACGACCCAGGTGACGATCGAAGGAAAGGCCCGCAGTTCGCCGACCATTTCGGACAATTGCTTCTGCTGCTCGGCGAGCGTTTCCGAAGGGAAAATCGCCTGATACTGGCTGGTGCCGGCGAGATATTGATCCTCGCCGCCGCCCGAGGGCATGTCCTGCCAGATCAGCATCCCGAGCCGGTCGGCGTCGTGATAATAGCGCGCGGGTTCGACCTTGATATGCTTCCTGAGCATGTTGAACCCCGCCTTCTTCAGGAAGACGATGTCGCTCTTCATCGCCTCTTCGGACGGCGGTGTGTAGAGCCCGTCGGGCCACCAGCCCTGATCGAGCGTGCCGTGCTGGAAGAGCGGCTTGTTGTTGAGCAGGATCGCGGGTTGCCCCGCAACGCGGCCGGGGCCGATCGACACTTTGCGCATCGCGAAATAGGCGGCGACGCTGTCGCGCGGCGCCCCCTGAACCTGCGCCTTCGCATAGACGCGGCTTTCGTGGTCGGTGAAGCGCGAGTCATAAGCCTTGCGGTCGCGCTCGGCCTCGCCCGCATAGGGATCGGCGATCGTCACCAGTTCGGCCTTGAGGTCATAGAGATGGGGATCGTCGGGCGACCAGAGATGCGCGTCCGGGATCGCGAGCGTCGCCTGCCGGTTGGCGCGAATGATCGTCGAGGCGATCGGCTTGCCGCCCGCGCTCGCGGTCAAGCGCACCGCGTCGGTGTCGTTGGCCCAGCCCGAGAGCGCCACCGCGACATCGACGGTGCCGCGATCGATATCGGGGGTCGCGCGCACCTCGGCGATATGGAGCTTCGGCACCGGCTCGATCCACACCGTCTGCCAGATGCCGCTGACCGCGGTGTACCAGATGCCCGCGGGATCGAGAATCTGCTTGCCGCGCGGCTGCGTCCCCGCGCTCGTCGGGTCGGTGACCTCGACGACCAGCTCGTTCTCGCCGGCCTTGAGATAGGGGGTGATGTCGAAACCGAAGGCGTCGAAGCCGCCCTTGTGCGATCCGACGACCGATCCGTTGACGCGCACCGTCGCCTCATAATCGACCGCGCCGAAGTTGAGCATGACATTCTCGCCGCGCCAGTCGGCGGGGACGGTGAAGCTGCGGCGATACCAGATTCGGTCGTCGGGCGTCACCTTGCGCGCGACGCGCGACAGCTTGGACTCGACCGGAAAGGGCACGAGGATCTGACCGTCCATCGTCGCCGGACGCTCGGCGGCCTTGGGCGCGATCGCATAGTCCCACAGACCGTTGAGATTGACCCAGCGTTCGCGCACCATCTGCGGACGCGGATAGAGCCGCCACGCGTTTTCAGGGGTGACCTCCCTGCCCCAGCGCGTCGTCAGCTCGCCGGTGTAGACGGCATCGTCGGCGGGCGGTGCGGCGGTCTGCGCCTGCGCCGCAAGCGGCGCGAGGGCAAGAAGGGATGCGGTGATCAGAAGGCTGCGCATGGTATCTCCTGTTGAAGAGGGGAGCCCGGGACCCAAGGGGGAAGGCGGATCCCGGGCTCGCGCCCCCGCGGAGGACACGGGGGCGAGGGGCTCGTCAGGTCAGCGTTTTCGCGACATCGAAGGCGGTGCGGCGCCGGGCGCGGCGCCCCACGCCTTGTTCGGTTTGGGGCCCATGGTGAAGACGAAGGTCGCGCCATCCTTGACGTCGTCATGGCTGAACCACGGCTTGTTCCACGGTTTGCCGTCGAGCGTCGCCGACTGGATATAGACGTTCGTATCCGAATTGCCCTTCGCGACGATGCGCAGCGTCTTGCCGTTACCCATGTCGAGGCTGGCGTCGTCGAACAGCGGGCTGCCGATGATATAATCCTGGCTCGACGGATCGACAGGATAAAAGCCGAGCGCCGAAAGCGCGTACCAGGACGAGGTCGCGCCCTGATCGTCCATGCCGGGATAGCCATAGCCCGCGGCGTCGCTGGCATAGGTTTTCTCGAGGATCTGGCGTACCAGCGCCTGCGTCTTCCACGGCTGGCCGCTCCAGTTGTAATAATAGGGCGCCTGCTGGTCGGGCTGGTTGCCGTGGACATATTGGCCGATCACGCCGGTGCAGTCGCGGCAGATGCCCGTGGGATTATAGGGCTTGGTGAAAAACTCGTCGAGCTTGGCATTGAAGGCATCGCGCCCGCCAAGGAGGCCGATCAGTCCCTCTACGTCGTGCGGGACGAGCCACAGCGTCGACCAGCCCGACGCTTCCTTCATCATGAAATTATAATAGGGTTCCTGCGGGTCGAACGGCGCGATCCATTTGCCGTCGGCGGTGCGCCCGCGCATGAAGCCGATCGATTTGTCGAAGACGTTGGCGTAATTGCCCGCGCGCTTCAGGAACATCCGGTAGTCGGCGTCCTTGCCGAGCTTCTTCGCGTAGAGCGCGAGCGCATAATCGTCCCACGCATATTCGAGCGTCTTGTCGGCGCCCGCCTTGCCGCCGGCATAGGGCGGGCTGGGATTATGGTCGGGCACGATGTCCGAAATCCACCCCTGCTCCATATATTCGGCGAGATAGCCGCGCGGCCCCTTCGGATCGGTCGCATTCTTGCGCAGATATTCATAGGCGGCTTCGTAGTCGAATTCGATGCCGCGTTCCCACGCGCCGAGGAAGAGGAACACCGCATTGTCGCCGTGGAACGACGTGTTCATATAGCCCTTCTCGCGCGCCATCGCGAGTTCGGACGCCATGATGTTCTGGACCGCCGCGGGCTCCATCAGTTCGAGCAGGACGATCTGGTTGCGCCCCGTGTCCCAGAAGGGAACCGGGCCGTAACGGTCGTGCGTCGCGGTCTGGACCTTGCCATTGGTGTCGGCGAACCTCTCGCCCTTCTGCGCGATCAGCCGCGGCGAGGCGAAGGATTGGAACAGCGTCGAGTAGAAGAGCTTGCGCTGCTTGTCGGTGCCGCCCGTCACGCGCACGCGGTTCAACAGCTGCGCCCATGTATCGCGCGCCGCCTTGTGAACGCCGTCGAAGTCCCAGCCGGGCACTTCGGCGGCGAGCCGCTGCGTGGCCTGCTCAAAGCTGGTGCCGTGCGCCATCTTCACCAGCACCTGTTCGCCGGCTTTCGTTTTGAAGGTCACATAGCTGCCGGCGTAGCTGCCCGTCATCTCGCGCCCGCCGGGTTTCACGTCGCTGGTGCCGATGCCCCAGCCTTCATTGTCGCCGGGCGCCTTGCGGAAGGTGCCGAGCGCGGCAAAGGGCTTCGAAAATTCGGCGACGAAATAGCCGCCGTCGGCACTGTCCTTGTCGTTCGATATGCCGCGTATGATGCGGTCGCCGACGACCTCGACCGAGCCGCCGTGGCGCGGCAGGTTGACGATGATGTTCGATCGCTGGCTTTCGGGGAAGGTGAAGCGCATCACGCTCGCCCAGCGCGTCGCGGTCAGTTCGGCCTGCGTGCGGAAGCTGTCGAGATAGACCGAATAATAGCCAGGAGACGCCTTTTCGCGCGACTTGTCATAGTATGACTGGCTGTAGGCGGGCGGCGGCGACCAGTCGCCGACCACGGGCATGATGAAAGGCTCGGCGCCGCCGCCATAGGTCGAGCCGCCACCGCCGGTGAAACCGATCATCGTCGGGTTGGTGTAATAATAGGGAACGGGAACGCCGTTCGGATAGAGCAGCTCGATATTGTTGTTGACCGGCGCCGCCTCGACCGACCCGTGCGGCAGCCGAGCGCCCGGCGAGGTCTGTCCCGAATAGACGGGTTCGCCCGGCGGCGGCGCGTTGCCGATCACCGCGGGATCGTCGAGCGGCGCGGTGCCGACGAGCGGGTTGGCGAGATCGACCGGCGATTGGGCGGCAGCCGCCGAAAGGGCCAGCATCGCCGCCGAGCACGCCATCGCGGCGGCCGCCCTTCGCGCGCGCGATTGCACCCGGTTCGAACCCATTCCCTTTTCCATTGCGACCCTCTTCCCTGTAGTCTTGTCGTTGGTTACGCGTCTGTGCGGCGCGGCTGGCTGCGCGCCGCCGCGGTCATTGCAGGCGCCCCTCCCCCGGATAGGCCAGCAGCAGGTCGGCACCGGCATCGGCGGCGATCGTCACCGAACCCGTGAGCGCAAGACATTCGCCCGCTTCGAAGGCGACGCCGTCGGCGAGCCCGTTGCCCGCCACCGGGATCAGCCACGCCGTAACGCCGTCAGGAAGCGCGATTGTCCGCGCGCCGCCCGCGAGCCGTTCGAGCACGAACTTCGGACCGTCGACGAGTATCTCGCGGTCGTCGGCGACCCGGCCCGGCGACGGATAGGCGGTGTAGGGCCGTGGGTCGGCGACCGCGATGCCGTCGTCCAGATGCAATTCGCGCGGGCGGCCATAATCGTAGAGGCGGTATGTCGTCTCGCTGTTCTGCTGCACCTCGATCAGCGTCAGTCCGGCGCCGATCGCATGAACGGTGCCCGAAGGGACGTAGAAGAAATCGCCGGCCTTGACGGGCTTCCAATCGAGCAATTGCTCGATGCTGCCGTCGAGCGCGGAGTCGCGCAGCTTCGCCTTTTCGACCGGCGCCTTCGTCCCGAGCGCGATCGTCGAACCGGGCTCGGCACCGAGGATCAGCCAGCATTCGTCCTTGCCGCGCGGCAATCCGCGGTCATGCGCCTGCGCGTCGTCGGGGTGGACCTGTACGGACAGCTTTTCGCTGGTGAACAGATATTTGACCAGCAGATCGGGCGCCGCGTCGCCGGGCGTCTGGAACCATATTTCGCCAACCGGTTCGCCGCCCGCCGGGGCATCGCCAAACGGGGCCCGCAATTCACGCCGCCCCCAGGGCTTTTCCACCCGGTGAGTCGCAAGCAAGATCGCTGGCACCAAACCCCTCCTTCGTAGCTCCCGCCCGTCCTTCCGGGTCGGTTTGCCGGACATCCGGGAACGCATCCCGGCGGCCGATTTTTTACAGCCTGCCCCGTCCACGCCGTCGGCGTCAAGATAATAATGAAAATTAATTTATTTGATCAATTCGGCATTTATGGCATGTCCGGCGATCGACGAGGACGAGCGCCAAGCTCGATCCCGCGGGAGAGAGACGATGACCGGCAAGCCCGACGGCCCAGCATTTTCCAGAGAAAATCCTTCAGTCAGCCCGCGTCGCGGCGTCCTTGCCGCCGCCATCGGAACGGCGGCGCTCGCCGGCCTGTTGTTCGGGTTCGATACCGCGGTCATCGCGGGCGTGACCGGCGACCTGACCGCTCTGTTCGCCCTCACCCCCGAAACGCTGGGCATCACCGTTTCCGCCGCGCTGTGGGGGACGCTGGTCGGCGCCTTGTTCGCCGGCAAGCCCGGCGACGCTTTCGGCAGCCGCGACAGCCTGCGCGTGCTCGCCATCCTCTATTTCGTCGCGGGACTCGGCTGCGCGCTCGCGCCGGGCTGGACCTCGTTCCTCGCCTTTCGCTTCATATGCGGGCTCGCGATCGGGGGCTCGTCGGTCCTCGCCCCCGTCTATATCGCCGAGATCGCCCCGCCGCGGCACCGCGGCTTCCTCGTCGGCCTGTTCCAGCTGATGATCGTCACCGGCATCCTCGTCGCCTATCTCAGCAACGCGACGATCGCGGGTCTGGTCGGTGGAGAGACGGCGTGGCGCTGGAAGCTCGGGGTGACCGCCGCCCCCGCCCTGCTTTTCTTCATCCTGCTCTTCGCGATCCCCAACAGCCCGCGCTGGCTGCTCGCCAAGGGACGCCGCGACGAAGCAGGCATGGCGATGGCCCGCATCGGCGCGCCGACCGCCGAACTCGACCGGATCGAAGAGGCGCTCGAACGCGATCCGCCGGGCGAGAAGCTGTCGTGGCACCGGCACCGGCGGCCGATGATGCTCGCCATCCTGATCGCGATGTTCAACCAGCTGGCGGGCATCAACGCCGTTCTCTATTATCTGAACGACATTTTCGCGCGCGCGGGGTCGCTGTCGCCCGACCGGCAAGCCGTGATGATCGGCGTCGCCAACCTGGTCTTCACGCTCGCCGGCATGGCGCTGATCGACCGCCTCGGGCGCAAGACGCTGCTGCTCGCCGGCGCGGCGGGCATGACGCTGTGCCTCGCCGCCGCGGCCGGGGTGCTGTTCGGCGCGCTCGGCACCGGCCTGATGCTGCCCGCGCTGATCGGGTTCATCGCCTTTTTCGCGACCAGCCAGGGCGCGGTCATATGGGTCTATATTTCGGAAATCTTCCCGACGCCGGTCCGTGCCCGCGGCAGCGCGCTGGGCGCCAGCACGCACTGGTTGATGAACGCGCTGATCGCCGGGATATTTCCGGTGCTCGTCGCCTGGTCACCCGGCGCGCCCTTCGCGATCTTCGCCGCCGCGATGGTTGTGCAGTTCGTCGTCGTCGCGGCGGTCTTTCCCGAAACGAAGGGCGTCGATCTCGACGAAATGGCGCAGCGGATCGAGTAAGCTCGGCGGGTCAGCGGCCCGCCTGCATCAGGATCGATTCCGACGGCAGGATATGGTCGAGGAAGGGGATGATCGCGGCGCCGATCGCCGAAGCATCGTCGGACGCCCCGGCGCGTCGCACAGGTGCCACCACCGGAAGCTGGAGCCCCGTCATCCGGGCGTTGAGCCGTTCGACCAGGCCGTCGACCAACTTACCCGGCAGCCGCCCGCCGATCAGGATTGCGGCGGGATTGATCAGGCAGTTGACCGCGATCAACGGCTGGACGAGCGCATCGGCGGCATCGTCGAGCCATTGCAGGATCACCGCTTCGCGATCGGGCGAACTGCCGAGCAGGGTATCGGGGGCATCGACGTGATGCCCCGCAGCCTCGAGCCGTGCGTAAAGCGCCGACAGCGAAACCGTGTCCTGCACATTCGCCCCCTTCCCGCGTTCGGGGTCGGGCATCGCCCAGATCTCACCCGAACGCGAATCGGCGCCGCGGACATAGCTGCGATCGATGACGAGTCCTCCGCCCAGCCCCGCACTGATCAGCAGGTAGAAGAAGCTGGGCAGCGCGATACCGTTGCCGAGATGCACTTCGCCGAGCGCCGCCGACGCCGCGTCATTGTCGGCATGCAGCGGCCAGGGAAGCACCTCGCCGAGCAGGGCGCCGAGGTCGATCCCGTCCCACGCATCATATTCCGTCGGCCGATGCGGCAGCGCGATGCGGCCAAGATCGTCGGGAAGCGCGATCCCGACGCCGAGGATGCGCGCCCGGTCGACCCCGCCCTCATCGAGCAGTCCGGGCAGGATGTCGCGTACATGGTCAACGACCGTTTCGGGAAGCGCGAAAGCGATCTCGCGCGTGTGACGGCTGCGGATTTTCCCCGCGAGGTCGAGCGTCACCAGCGTGATGTGGTCGCGGTCGATGTTGAGGCCGATCGCAAAGGCGCCGTCGGGGTCGATGACGATCCGCATCGCGGGTTGGCCGCGCTTTCCCTGCAGACGACCGGCCGGCTTGACGAGGCCGAGATCGATCAGCCGCTTCGTGATGTTGACGATCGTCGGCGGTGTCAGGCCGGTGACTCGCGCGAGGTCGCTCCGCGTCGTCTCTTCGGTGAGACGGATCGCCTGAAGGACGATCCGCTGATTATAGTCGCCCGCGCGCTCGAGATTCGTTCCCGACAGGCTGAGCGTCAGCCGCGCGTCGCGTGCCTCGGGGCCGCTCGTGGCCGATTGGCGGCGGTCGCGACCCGGAAAGTTGAGGCTCATTGCAGGTCTGTCCTCCAAGCTTGTTCGAATGCCCGGCGCCCCCCGCCAAACAGACTCGTGCCATAAAGCGTAGCCGCTTTAATAATTCGATTTTAGATAAAGCGGAGCGCCGGCCTTCTGTCAATCGAACGCCGCCGGCCTTATCGCTTCGACGCGATATAAGCGGCGACCTGTTCCTCGAGGATGTTCAGCGGCAGCGCGCCCTCGCTCAGCACCGCTTCGTGGAATTCGCGAATATCGAAGCGCGGTCCGAGTTCGCGTTCGGCGCGCTCGCGCAGCTCGGCGATCTTCAATTGCCCGACCATGTAGCTCGTCGCCTGTCCGGGCCAGTTGAAATAGCGGTCGACCTCGCGCGCGATGTCGGTGTCGGCGACCGAGCTGTTCGTGCGGAAATAGGCGATCGCCTGCTCGCGCGTCCACCGCTTCGAGTGGATGCCGGTGTCGAGCACCAGCCGGATCGCCCGCCAGACCTGCAGCGACAACATGCCGAACCGGTCATATGGAGTCTTGTACACGCCCATCTCGTTCGCGAGCCGTTCCGAATAGAGCCCCCATCCTTCGATATAGGCGCCGTATCCGCCGAATTTGCGGAACTTCGGGATGCCGGCCAGCTCCTGTTGCCGCGCGATCTGAAAATGATGCCCCGGCGCCCCCTCGTGCGCGGCGATCGCCGCGACCTGGACCTTTTGCGTCTGGTTCATGTCGACGAGATTGACGTAGTAGATGCCGGGCCGCGATCCGTCCGCCGACGGCGGGTTATAGAAGGCGGTCGAAGCGGTCGCCTCGCGCCACTTTTCGACCGCGCGCACCTCGAGCGCCGCCTTGGGCAGCACGCTGAAATAGCGCGGCGCCGCCGCCATCGCCGCGGCGATCACCGCGCGCGCATCGGCAAGATAGGCTTCGCGCCCGCCTTGCGTGTTCGGATATTTGAGCTTGGGGTCGGTCCGGATATGATCGAAGAATTGCTCGAGCGTGCCTGCAAAACCGACCTCGCGCTTGATCGCCTCCATTTCCTCCCGGATCGCCGCGACCTGCTTCAGCCCGAGCTCGTGGATCTGGTCGGCGGTGAGGTCGGTCGTCGTCGAAGTCTTCAGCCGGTCGGCATAATAGGCCTCGCCGCCGGGCAGGCTCCACACGCCGAAATTGCCCTTTGACCGGGGTTCGATCTCGTCGATCGCGGCGATGAGGACGTCATAGCCGTGCTTGAACGGACCCGTCAGCGCCGCAGCTGCATCGGTGATCAGCTTTGCCTTGACCGCGTCGGACGCGTCGAGCGCGCCGACCTTTTTCCCGAAGTCTGCGAGCAATGTCGAATCCGCTCCAGCGTCGAACGGCGCGCCGACGAGGATCTTCTTCGCATCGGCACGCGCGGGCGCGAAGTTGACCTTGTTGGGCACGGCGCCCGCCGCCGCCTGTTCGCGCATCGTGGCGGCGACCTCGCGCATCACGCGGTCGGTGTCGCGCAGACGCCCGATATAAGCCTCGGCATCGGCGACGCTGTCGACCTTGTGATTGTTGATCAGCAACACCGGAATATCGCCCGCCGGGCTGCCGCTGGTCGTGACCGGGAAGCGCAGCTTGCGGAAGCGGAAGGATTCGCGGCGCCGCTCGACGTCATATTCGAACAGTCGGTAGCTGACGCGCGCGCTCGGCCCCAATTGTTCGGGGCGGAAGCGCGCGCGCATTTCCTTCAGCTGTCGTTCGAGCAGTTCCTGTTCGCGCACCGCGGCGGCGTCGGTATAATCGTCGAGCCGGTCGTAATCGCTCTTGAGCCCGAGCTGCGTCTGGCTTTCGGGCTGAAGCGCGATCCGCGCGTCGAAAGCGTCGTCGAGAAAGCGGAGCAGCGCCTCGTCCTGCGTCGTCGCCGGCGCCGCCTCGGCCATCGCCGGGGCGGGCATGACCGCAAGCGGCCATATGGGGGCCAACATCAGGGCAAGGGCGAAACGCATAAAATCCTCCTGTCGAATGCGTCGCTTGTACCCACCGCTTGCTTCGGCGCAATCAATACCGGCCGGCACCGGACCGACGGCAGCGGATTTCCCATCGACGATTGCAGGTGTGAGACGGCGCGGCTAGCCACTCGCGGATGATCAAGCTCCGTTCCCGCCGCCTTCTGGCCGCGCTCGCCACTCTTGCCTCCCTAGGCTTCGCGACATCGCCGATGGCGGCGGCATCCGAAGCGACGCTCTATGCGGGTGCGACCGTCATCGACGGCACCGGCGGCGCGGCCCGCCCCGATCAGGACATATTGGTCGACGGCGAGCGCATCGTGGCAGTCGCGGCGCATGGGTCGCTGGCGGTGCAGGCCGGGACGGCCCGGCGGGTCGACCTCGCCGGGCGCTTCGTCATTCCGGGGCTGATCGACAGTCACGTCCACCTCGCGACGCCGCCGAACCGGACCCGCGCCGAAGCGATCCTGCGCCGCCAGCTTTATGGCGGAGTCACCGCCGTGCGCGACATGGCCGACGACTTGCGCGCGGTGGGCGATCTGGCGCGCGCTTCGCTGGTCGGCGAGATCGCCGCCCCCGACATTTATTACGCCGCGCTGATGGCGGGGCCGCCCTTTTTCGCCGACCCGCGCGTCCTGTCGGTCAGCCGCGGCTTTGCGCCGGGAACGGCGCCGTGGATGCAGGCGGTCGATGCCGATACCGACTTGCGCACCGCGGTGACCCTCGCGCGCGGCACGTCCGCCACCGCGATCAAAATCTATGCCGACCTTCCCGCCGAGCGCGTCGCGGCGATCATCGCCGAGGCGCACCGCCAGAAAATGACGGTCTGGGCACATAGCGCCGTCTTCCCTGCCCGCCCCGCCGAGGTGATCGCCGCGGGCGCCGATGTCGTCAGCCATGTCTGCTATCTGGGCTATGAGGCGCAGCCGCAGATGCTCGCGGCCTATGAGGATCGCACGCCGGTCGACGAAACGCGCCTCGCGCCGACAGGCGACGATCCTGTCGTCGCCGACCTCTACCGGGCGATGGCGCGGCAGGGCACGATCCTCGACGCGACCGGCAGCCTGTTCGTCAAGTTCGAAGCCGCGCGCAAGGCGGACCCGAAAGCGAAGCCGCTGCGTTGCAGCGGCGCGCGAACGATACGGCTGACCCGGCAAGCGTGGCGCGCCGGCATTCCGATCGCGACCGGCACCGACTTCGTCGATCCCGCAAGCAACCCCTGGCCCGAAGTCCATGCCGAGCTGCGCTATCTGGCGCATGATGTCGGCATGCCGCCGCTCGCCGTCATCCATTCGGCGACGCTGGTGGGCGCACGCGCGGCGGGGCAGGACAAGGATATGGGGTCGATCGAACCCGGCAAGCTCGCGAACTTCGTCGTGCTGGCCGCCGACCCGCTGACCGATATCGACAATATCGAACGAATCGAGATGACGGTGAAGCGCGGGCGCGAATATCGGCGCGCCGACTATGCCGCGCCGACGCCGAAGGAATTGGCCGAAGCGGATTGATGGGCCCCCGGACAGCGGGATTCGAACCCCCGGCGTGCAACCGTCAACCGGCCGCAGCGGCAATCCACACGGCGACGATCCTTACAAAAGCGAGCCCGAGGGGCTTGCCGCCGCCCCTCGCAGCTCGGCCTCCTGAACCGATCATCACATTT
Source organism: Sphingopyxis chilensis (assembly GCF_035930445.1). Classification (NCBI taxonomy): domain Bacteria; kingdom Pseudomonadati; phylum Pseudomonadota; class Alphaproteobacteria; order Sphingomonadales; family Sphingopyxidaceae; genus Sphingopyxis; species Sphingopyxis chilensis. The sequence continues at coordinate 2,811,999 of NZ_CP142394.1, forward strand.
TAAAATAAAATGAAATTATTTAAGTTGTCATATGACTGATAATGAGTACAGTGGGCGGGCATGGCGCTGAACGCGTCAGCAACGGGAGGATGGGCGCGTGAAGCAGGGCGGCAGCGAAGCTGTGCACGATGATCGACTGGCGCTGCGCAAGCGGCGGCCGTCACTGGTCGATGCCGCTTGCGAACATATCCGCACCAGCATTTTATCGGGCGTGCACGGGCCCGGCGCCCAGCTCCCCACCGAGGCGGAATTCGTCGATGTGCTGGGCGTCAGCCGGACGGTGATTCGCGAAGCGATCGCCCGTCTCGCCGCGGCGGGACTGGTCGAGGCCCGGCAAGGAAAGGGGCTCTTCGTCAGCGAGACGGCGCGTTATCAGGCTTTCCAGATCACACGCGACGAGGTCGAGAATCTGAGCGACGTGATCCAGTTGCTGGAACTCAGGCTCTGCGTCGAAACCGAAATGGCAGCGCTGGCCGCCGAAAGGCGCAGCGAGGTTGACGTGATGAACATGCGTCAGCAGATCAAGATCCTTGGCGAGGCGGCGGTCGGACTCGAGGATTCGGTGAAGGCCGATGTCGAATTCCACAACGTCATCGCACGGGCGAGCAAGAACAGCTATTACGCCAAGCTGATCGATTTCCTGGGCGTCCGCCTCGTCCCGCCTCGCTCGCTCTATCTGCGGCAAGGCCAGGCCTATATCGGCGACAGCTACAAAGCGGTGATCAGCGCGGAGCACGAGGCGATTCTCGACGCCATCATCCGCCGCGACCCTGACGCCGCGCGGGTGGCAGCGCGAACGCACATGAGCGGCAGCCTCAAGCGGCACCGCGAATTGCACGACTTCATGTCGTCGAACAGCCCGACGGGCTGAACCACACCAAAGCACAGACCTGAAGGAGAACTCAGGCACCGAATGACGTCCGGCAGAATAATAAGATCAATCTGCCAAACTTGTATGATATCTTATAGGGAGAGGTCCATTGAAGGTCAGTCTTCGCGCCTCCGTGGCGCTGATCGCATTCGTAACCGGTGCGCCCATGGCAATGGCGCAAACCGCGCCGCCCACCGATCCGGCCGCAAGCGAGGCGCAGGACGGCGACATCGTCGTCACCGGCATCCGCCAAAGTCTTTCCCGCGCTGCCGAGATCAAACGCGAGTCGACCGGGGTGGTCGATTCGATCGTCGCCGAGGATATCGGCAAGCTTCCCGACCTGACCACGGCGTCGGCGCTCCAGCGCGTACCGGGTGTGCAAGTGGTCGTCGGCGGCAACAACGAGATCGTCGGCGCCCGTATCCGCGGCCTCGACGACATCGTTACCACGCTCAACGGGCGCGAGATTTTCACCGGGGTCGGACGCGGCTTCTCGTTTCAGGACCTGCCCGCCGAAGCGCTTGCCGGAGTCGATGTCTATAAATCCAGTTCGGCCGAGCGGCTCGAAGGCGGCGTGGCGGGCGGCGTCAACATGCGCCTGCGCCGCGCGCTCGACTTCAAGGAACTGACGATCGCGGGCAGCGCGCGGGCGACCTATCTGCAGGAAGCGGGGTCGAAGAACACGATCAATCCGGCGCTGAGCATGCTCGTCGCCAACCGCTGGGACGCGGGCGAGGGCGAGATCGCGGCGATGGTCGGCATCTCCTATCAGCGCAACAAATATGCCCGGCCGATCGCGTGGAACGACTGGACGCGCGCCACGAGCGCGGGCCCCGCGGGCTCGCCGCAGAACCTGCACGCGCCCACCGGCTTCGCCGCCGCCATCGAATTCGGCAAATATGAGCGCCCGCAGGCCAATTTCTCGCTCGAATGGGCGCCCGATACCGACACCAAAATCTATGTCGAGGGCCTGTTTGCGGGTTATCGCGGCGACGTCTACCAAGCGCGCCCGACCTTCCGCGGTTTCACCGGCACGTCGTTGGAGGCGACCGCCGGTGACACCTGCGAGGACTTCGCGGTCGGGCCCGACGGCTATTATTCGGGGAATGTGCTCAGCCCGGACAATCCGACGGGTACCGGCACGATCCGCGAATTGTGCAACGCCACCGGCTACACGGCGCGCAATCTGGAATATTACACCGCGACCGTCGCGAACAAGTCGCGCACCGACATCTATGTGGTTGCCACCGGCTTCAACAAGGAGATCGGCGCGCTCACCTGGAATACCGACATCTCCTATGAATCCTCGACCAACCGGAACGACAGCTTCCGCGTCGATATCGGCAAGCGCATCGACGAACTGGTCCTGGTTCGCGACGTCAATCACGAGGTTGAGGCGACGATGCCCGGCAACCCCATGAACGACCCGGCGGACCTGGCGTTCGTCAACGGCATGAGCGAAAATATCAACCGCAGCCGAGGCACGTTGTGGGCCGTCATGAGCGACGCCAAATATGATTTCGACGGGGTTCTCGACTATGTCCAGGCGGGCGTTCGCGTTGCGAAGCGCAAGGCCGCGTTCGAGCAGTATCTCGGCGGCCCGCCGGCACCGGGCGGATCGTTCGTGACGCCGCTCGATGGTGCCGGACTTCCCAGCGATATCCTTTCGCAGGCTCCCGGCGTTCCCCAGATGAACGGCGGCGCGTCCTTCCTGCAGCTCGACCCCGACTATCTGGTACAGGAATCGATCAAGCGGCAGCTCAGGACGCTGTATGGCATCTCGCCCGGCACGCCCGCTTTCGATCCGACGCGCGACTATGACGCGCAGGAAAAAAGCTATGCCGGCTTCCTGCAGGCGGGTTACGATTTCTCGCTCAGCGATACGATCTCGATCGACGGCATGGTCGGCGCCCGCCTGACCCGTACCGACCGGAATATTGCGGGTTCTGGCCGCGTGACCGATCCAGCGACGGGCACGTCGCGTATCGAACTCGTCCGGCGCTCGACCAGCGACACCGACCTCCTGCCCAACGCCAGCGCGCGCATCCGGTTCGGCGGCGGCCTCCAGGCGCGCTTCAACTATTCGAAGACGCTGTCGCGGCCCAGCTTCGGCGAGCTCAATCCGGGGCTCAGCTACGTCGTCTCCTACGTCAACACGATCCAGAATTCGGGGTCGGGCGGCAATCCCGACCTGAGGCCGCAAAAGGCCGACAGCTTCGATGCGTCGCTCGAATATTATTTCGGCCGCAGCAACTATGTTTCGGTGGTCGGCTTCTATCGCGACATCACGGACCGGATCATCAACGGGACCGAGGTCCGGACGATCGACGGCCTGCAATATGTGATCTCGACCCCCCGCAATCTGGGTTCGGCCAAGATCAAGGGCGTCGAGGTGGGCGGCCAGCTGTTCCTCGATTTCCTTCCCGAAGGTCTCGACGGCGCGGGCGTGATCGGCAACTTCACGGTCATCGACAGCGAGGTGACGACCCCCGGCGACCGGCTTCAGGGTCTGCCGCTGCTCGGCGTTTCCAAATATAATTACAACATCGGCCTGATCTACGAAAAATACGGCATTTCGGCGCGGATGATCTACACCTATCGCTCCCGATATTTCGACGGCGATATCACCAATGGCCTCTCGCTCCGGCCGGTTTCGATCCCCGTGGGGCTCAACGGCATCCGCGCCGCGGGACGGCTCGACTTCGGCCTGAATTACGATGTGACGCCGAATATCACGGTCAGCCTCGCAGGCACGAACATCACGGGCCAGAAAACGCGCAACTTCGAATCGCGCGAGGATTTCGTCCGTGAGGTGCGGAACGACGATACGACCTATTCGCTCGGGGTCCGCTTCAACTTCTGAGCCCGATCATATGTCCGGCCCGCCCCGTCGGGCGCGGGCCGGACAAACGGGTGCCGGGAACGACTAAAAGGAGGATGATTTGAACAGAAAACGGATGTTCGCGGCGCTCGGGCTGGCGACGGCTCTGGCGGCAGGCAGCGCCGCAATGACCGGCACAGCGCACGCGCAGGCAGCGGCGACGGTTCTGAGCGAGCCGGGCAAGGCATTGCCCGGCGACGTGCGCGTGGCGCAGACGCAGGATTCGGTGACGATCGACTGGCCCTCCGCGCAGAATGAGCGCGCGCAGCTTGTCCTGTCGCTCGACCGCGAAAAACCGCTGATCCAGTCGATCGCAGTCGCCGGCAAGACGGTGCTCGGCGGCGTCGATCCCGCCGGCGTCGTCACCGTCGGCACGCGCGATCTCAAGCAGGGCTGGACGATCTTCTTCGACAACCCGCGCAAGCGCCCGTTCGAAAGCTTCCCCCTCACGCTCGCGCGCAACGACATCAGCGTGCGCGCGGAGGGCGGATATACCAAGGTGATCGTCGGCGGTGCGGCCGCCGGGCCCTTCTCCGGCACCTATGAGTTCACCATCTATCCGGGCTCGCGGCTGGTCCGCGCCGCCATGGTGATGTCGACCGCGCGCGAGGCCACCGCCTATACCTTCGACGCCGGTCTCGGGGTTGCATCCTCGGCGGCGCTGCCGTGGCGATCGATCGCTTTCACCGACACCAGCGACGCGATGGTGCGCAAGGAAGGCGATGCGTCGCGGGGGCCAGCGGTTTCCCCCAAGGTCCGCGCCCGAATGATCGTCGCGGAAGGCGCCGCGGGCGGTTCGCTTGGCATCGTCCCGCCGCCGCACCAGTTCTATTACCCGCTCGATTATGCCAATAACGACAATTCGGCATGGTACGGCAACGACTATCGCAACCTCGCCGGCCGGACGAGCTTCGGCGTGCGCCAGACGCTCGAAGGCGATCGGCGCTATGTGCCGTGGGTCAACGCGCCGCCGGGCACGACGCAGGACATGGGCGTCTTCCTTCTGCCCGACGGTGGCGATGCGGCGAGCGTCACCAAGGCCGCGCTGGCCTATACGCGCGGCGACCGCTTCAAGGCGCTCGACGGGCACCGCACCTTCACCAGCCATTATCATGTCGAGCATACCGAAGCCTTTCTCAACACAAAGCGATTCCAGCAATCGACGAGCGTGCCCGACGGGCTCGAGTCCCCCGATTTCGTCAAGCGCTTCAAGGACATGAACGTCGAGATCGTCCACCTCGCCGAGCTTCACCTGGGGCGCGAGGCGCTCGATCGCGCGGGCGACCGGCTGACGCTGCTCAAGACGATGCACGCGGAGACCGCGCGGCTGTCGGACGACAAGCTGCTGCTGCTCCCGGGCGAGGAACCCAACGTCCATCTAGGCGGGCACTGGATCAGCTTCTTCCCCAAGCCGGTCTATTGGACACTGGACCGCAAGGAGGGGCAGCCCTTCGTCGAGAATGATCCCGAGCTGGGCAAGGTCTATCATGTCGGCTCGCAGGCGGATGTCCTGAAGCTGATGCAGGACGAAAATGGCCTGATGTGGACCGCGCACCCGCGGATCAAGGGCTCGCTGGGCTTTCCCGACAAGCACAAGGATACGGCCTTTTTCAAAAGCGACCGCTTCCTCGGCGGCGCGTGGAAGAACATGCCGGTCGATTATTCGCTGCCGCGCCTCGGCACGCGCGTGCTCGACACGCTCGACGACATGAACAATTGGGCGGCGAAACCGTCCGAGCGCAAATTCGCCCCCGGCGAGGTCGACGTGTTCCAGCTCTCCGACGAGAGCGAGCTCTACGCGCATATGAACATCAATTACCTGCGGCTCGACGGGCCGTTGCCGCGCTATGCCGACGGCTGGCAGAGCGTGCTTGATGCGCTGCGCGGCGGCCGTTTCTTCACCACCACCGGCGAAGTGCTGATACCCGAATTCACGATCAACGGCGCGAAAAGCGGCGAGGAAGCGGCGTTCGGGCGGAATAGCGTGGTGCGGGCGAAGATCGACTGGACCTTCCCGCTCGCCTTCGCCGAGATCGTCAGCGGCGACGGCACCAAGGTCTATCGCGATCGCATCGACCTGACCGGCAGCGCGCCATTCAGTACGCGCGCGATCGAAAAACGCGTCAACCTCAGCGGCCGCAAATGGGCGCGCATCGAGGTGTGGGACGTCGCGACGAACGGCGCATACACGCCGCCGGTCTTTCCGAAAGCGAAATAGCCCTCCCCCCTGCCCGTGCAGTCGTCAGCGCTTCGCACCCTGGCGACTGCACGCGGCCCTTTTGGCTGGAATGGCGACATCGGCGCGCCGGTCCGGCCCGGTCCTTCTTCGGAGCAGTCATGTTCGATCGAACCTATTACGCCACCCATCCGGACATGATGGCGTGCGTGTCCAATGACGAACTGCGCGATCGCTATCTCATCCAGAACCTGTTCCGTCCGAACCAGTGCGTGCTCAACTATACGCATGCCGATCGGCTGGTGATCGGCGGGGTGCTGGTCGAGAGCGGGAGCGTCCGGCTACCGGATCAATCGGAGCCCGCGTCGGCTGCCGGCCACCCGTTCCTCGAGCGGCGTGAGCTCGGCATCGTCAATGTCGGGCGCGCCGAAGGCGCCGTCACCGTCGATGGCGAAATATTCGCGCTCGGCGCGAAGGACAGCCTGTACGTCGCAATGGGCGCGAAAGACGTCCGCTTCTCCGGCAACGGCGCGCGATTCTATCTCGCTTCGTCCCCCGCACATCGCGCCTGCGACACGCGCAAACTGCCGCTCGCGGACGCCAGGATGCTCGAGCGCGGTAGCCTGGCGACGGCCAACGACCGGACGATTCACCAGCTCGTCATCCCGGGCGTGTGCGACAGCGCGCAGCTGGCGATGGGTCTCACCATCCTCAAGCCGGGAAGCGTGTGGAACACGATGCCGCCGCACGTGCACGAACGCCGGAGCGAGATCTATTTCTACTTCGATCTCGACGATCCCGAGCAAGGGCGGGTGATGCACTTCATGGGCCGGGGCGACGCCACCCGTCATATCGTCATGGCGAACGGCGAGGCCGTGATCTCTCCCCCCTGGTCGATCCACATGGGCGTGGGCACCAGCGCCTATGCCTTCATCTGGGTCATGGCTGGCGAGAATCAGGACTATGACGACATGAACGTCCTCGACATCTGTCAGCTCCAATAAGGGGCGGCGCATCCGTCAAGCGGGCAGACAGGAATATCGGACAGAACCGGCTGGCTGGGGCGGCAGGATTCGAACCTGCGCATGGCGGCATCAAAAGCCGCTGCCTTACCGCTTGGCGACGCCCCAACAGCCGGTGCGACGCGCGCTCTATAGCGCGGCGCCGCTGAATGCAAGGCGGGTCGGATCAGAGCCGCGTGACCCAGCCGTGCGGATCCGCCGCGCGCCCGCGCTGGATGTCGACAAGCTTGACCTTGAGCATTTCGGTGACCTGCCCGGGGCCGCCCGCGCCGATCGTGAAGCTTTTCTCGCCGCGCGTCACCTTGCCGACGGGCGTGACCACCGCGGCGGTGCCGCAGGCGAAGCTTTCGGTCAGCTTGCCGCTTTCCGCATCGGCCTGCCACTGATCGATCGCATAGGGTTCCTCGCGGACCGTCAGCCCGGCGTCCTGCGCCAGGGTGATGATCGCGTCGCGGGTGATGCCGGGCAGGATCGTGCCGGTCAGCGGCGGCGTGACGATGCTGCCGTCGTCGAACACGAAGAACATGTTCATGCCGCCGAGCTCCTCGATCCAGCGATGCTCCGCCGCGTCGAGGAAAACGACCTGATCATGTCCCTTGGCGGTCGCCTCGCGCTGCGCGACGAGGCTGGAGGCATAATTGCCGCCACATTTGGCCGCGCCCGTGCCGCCCGGCGCGGCGCGGGTATAATCCTCCGACACCCAGAGCGAGATCGCGGGCGCACCCGATTTGAAATAATTGCCGACCGGCGAGGTGATGACGAGGAACTGATATTCGGAAGCCGGCTTGACGCCGAGGAACACTTCGCTCGCAAACATGAAGGGGCGCAGGTACAGCGCGCCGCCATCGACGGGCGGGAACCATTTGGCGTCGGCCGCGACAGCTTCCTTCACCGCCGCAATGAACATGTCCTCGGGCAGTTCGGCCATCGCCATGCGGCGCGCGCTGGCGTTGAAGCGCGCGGCATTGGCCTCGACGCGGAACAGCGCCATCGAGCCGTCGTCGAGGCGGTAGGCCTTCAGCCCTTCGAAGATTTCCTGCGCATAATGAAGCACGGCGGTCGCGGGATCGAGCGTCAGCGGCCCGCGCGGCATCACCTGCGCATCGTGCCAGCCCTGCCCCTCGGTATAGCGGATCGACACCATATGATCGGTGAAGACACGTCCGAAAACCGGGTCCGCAATCGCCGCCGCCCGTACGTCGTCCGCCACCGGATTGGGGTGCGACAGGTGGGTGAAGGCGGGAGCGGTCATGCGAAAACACCTTTGCTTTGCTGGTTTCGGGAGCGCGCCTCTTGCCAAAGAGCGGGACCGCGCGCAACGGTAGCGACTATGCCGGATGAAAATTTTCTTTCACAAGTTCCCGCCGCTTCTGCCCTTTTCTTGCGCGAGGACGAGGTGCGCCGCGGCATCGAATTCCTCTTTTTCGCCCACGCCTCGCTGTGGCGCGCGATCGATACGCGGCTTGCCGAAAAGGGGTTGGGACGCGCGCATTATCGCGCGCTCTATTTCATCGCGCGCCAGCCGGGTCTGACGATTTCGGATCTGCTCGCGCTGCTCGGCATCACCAAGCAATCATTGGGGCGGGTGGTTAAGGATCTCGAAGCGCGCGAATATCTGACGACGCGGCCGGGCAATCGCGACCGGCGCGCGAAGGAGCTGCGGCTGACCGACGCCGGCCGCGCGACCGAGCGCGAGATATTCACGGCGCTCCGCGATACGATGAGCCGCGCCTATACCCATGCGGGGCAGCAGGCGGTAACCGGGTTCTGGCAAGTCAGCGAAGCGCTCGTGCCCGCGCGCGAGCGCCGCCGGATCGCGGCATTGGGGAAAGACGCGGGCTAGATCAGCCCTCGCCCCGCGCAATATCCGCCAGCTCGCGGCCGCGGTCACGCGCCGCGCGCAGCACGTTGGTGAGCAGCGCCGCGAGCTGGCCGTCGCTGTCGAGCACGTCGAGCCCCGCTTGCGTCGTCCCGCCCTTGCTCGCGACTTGCGCGATCAGCACCCCGGGCTTTTCTCCGCTGTCGGCAAGCAGCGCGGTTGCGCCGCCGAAGGTCGCCGTGGCGAGCTTCAACGCATCCTCGGCCGACAGGCCGAGCCGTTCGCCCGCCGCCGCGTAGGATTCGATCAGGCGAAAGACGAAGGCCGGCCCGCTGCCGGTGAAGGCGGTGACGAGGTCCATCGCCGCATCGTCAGGAAGCGCGACGACGGTGCCAAGCGGATCGAGCAGGCCGGAGATGGCACCCTCGTCGGCGTCCCCGAGGCTCGCGACCGCCGACACGCCGGCGCCGATGCGCGCGGCGAGGTTGGGAAGGATGCGGACCTGTGCCCGCGCCGCCGGAAAACGCGCCGCCAGGTCGGCGAGCGAAACGCCTGCGAGTATCGACAGCAGATGGACGTCGCCCGACACGACCTCGGCGAGCTCGTTCGCGACGTCGCCGAGTTGCTGCGGCTTCATGCCGAGCATGACCCATTCGGCGGCTCCGCCCGCGGCGAGCCATTCGGCGAGCGACGCGAATTGCACGATCCCCTCGCGCGATGCCGCGAACGGATCGACGATCGTGACCGCAGCGGGATCCAGCCCCGCCTTCAGCCAGCGATCGAGCATCGCGCCCGCCATGTTGCCGCACCCGACCAGCAGCATCCGGCCGGTAAAACCCTTCAAATTCTTCGTCATGGTCCCTGATTCTTCTTTGTTACCGGCAACTGCTTTCAGGACCCGAAATCAGGTCGAGGCAGCGGCCATCGATCTTGCTTGCATCAACCGGAAGGCCGATCAACGACGCCAGCGTCGGCATGATGTCCACCGTCATCACGGCGTTGGGCTGTTCGAATGCGGCCAGCCCCTTGCGCCAGAAGAGGATCGGTACGCGGCGATCGTAATCCCACACCGAGCCGTGCGTCGCGACATAGCCGACGCCCGATTCGGGGATCGGCGTCACGCGTGGCTTCAGCGCGATGATGAAGTCGCCCGACCGCTGCGGATAATAGGAGGCGCGCAGCTTGTCCATCAGCGTCCAGCTATCGGGCGCGCGCTTCGAGATCGGATGCGCGTCGAGTTCCTCGCGCGTTGCCACCGCCTCGACCTGCGGGTGCGCGCGAAGGCGCGGCAGCAGTTCGGCGAGCACCGCCGTGCGCTGCGCCGCGGTCAGCGTCTTCGCCAAATAATAGTCGCCGCCGTCGCCATACAGAATAGGCTGCGGCAGGCCGAGCTTTTCGGCCACCGCCTTGCTCATCGCCTCGGGATCGAGCGCCTTGTCGACGCGCTGGGCGTCGGGCCAGGCGTTCTGACGGTTGCGTTCGGGCAGGTCGTGGCCGCCATGATCTGCGGTCAGCGCCACCATATAGTCGATCCCCGCCTGATCGAGGCGCGCGAAGAAATCGCCGAGTTCACGGTCGAGTCCCGCCATCTGGAGGCACATTTCGCTGCCGTCGGTGCCGGTGCTGTGGCCGACATAATCGGTCGCCGAAAGGCCCACGATCAACAGGTCGGTGCTATCCCCCTCGCCCATCTTGCGGACCTGGCGGAGCGCAGCCGCGGTCGCGAGTACGGCGCCGTCAGCCTCGGGCGACGCCATGAAGCGGCGGAAGTCGCCAGCGTCGCGCGCCATGCGGCCGGTGCCGACCGAACCGCCCTTTTCGAGCGGGATCGCAATGTCGTGCGGCGCGCACTCGGCAGGGAGCGTCAGCGCGGGACGCGGCTGGCCGATTGCGGCGGCGATCGCCGCGCTCGCCTGCTGCGCGGTCGGTGACAAGGTGGTGCCGCGATAGCCGGTGAGGCCGGTGGGCACGAGCCACATCAGCTCGTCGGCCTGGCGCCCGCCCATCATGATCGCCGCGCGGTCCTTGCCCGATACCGAGACGACCTGCGCCTTCGGGTCGCGCGCCTTCATCAGGTCGCCGAGCGTCGGGACGAGCAGATGCTTTACCGAAGCAGCATATTCGCCGCCTTTCGACGTCGTTCCCGCCACGGCCTCGTCCTCGGCGCAATAAACGCGCTTGTCCGCGCGCGCGACCGAGAGATCGAAATAATTATTGGCGACGATGCCGGTGTGCGCGGGGTGGTTGCCGGTCAGGATCGTCGAATGGCCGGGGCAGGTTTCGGTCGCGCCATGCGCCTGATAGCCCGACGGAAAGACGACGCCCGACGCGAGCCGCGCAAGGCCGCCGGTGAACCGCCCGCGATATTCGGCGAAAAGATCGGCTGAAAACTGATCGACCGCGATCATGATGACCAGCTTCGGCGCCGGGGTCGCGGCAGTAACCTTTTGCACCGGCGCGGCCGAATCCTGCGCGAGGCCGGTTCCGGCAGCGACGAGGCAAAGCGCGGTGGCAAGGGCGGTGGACAGATATTTCAGCTTCACGGACGGCTTCTCCAACCTGGGGGTGTCAGCGCGGGCTGTCCTCTCGACGAAAGCCGCCTATATGGCAAGCCTTCGAACGATGAACGGGCGCGGGCATGGCCATGAATTTGCAGAGTGAGGCTTTTGTGACACGGGTTGCGCGCGCGGTTCTTGCGGTGCTGGCGCTCAGCCTCGTCGCCCTCACCCCCGCGCACGCGCAATCGACGCATATCCGGCCGAAACTCGTCGCCGAGTCGGTCGTACCCGCTCCCGGAGGCACGACGACGCTCGCGCTTACCATGACGCCCGAAAAGACGTGGCACGGCTATTGGGCCAATGGCGGCGACGCGGGTTTCGGCCTGTCGGTCGAATGGAATGCGCCCGAGGGCGTGACGATCGCGCCCTTCCGCTATCCCGTCCCCGATGCGCTGACCCTCTTCGGCATGATGAACCATGTCTATGAGCACCCCTATGCGCTGCTCGCCGACGTGCAGGTCGACAAGGACATCGCGCCCGGCACCGACCTGACTTTGTCGGGGATCGCCAACTGGCTTGCCTGCACCGACAAGGTCTGCGTTCCCGAAAAGGCCGTAATTTCGGTCGCACTGAAGGCGGGAAACGGACATGTCACGGGCGCCGAACGCGAACGCTTCGACGGCTGGCGCGCGCTGCTCCCGCAGCCGCTCGACCGGCACGGCACGTGGGAAAAGCGCGGCGACATGGTGCGCTTTGCCATCCCCCTCCCCGCCAGCACCGCGATCGACGCGCCGCACCTGTTCGTCGAGACGCAGGACGTGGTCGATTATGCCGCTCCCCAGAATTTCAGCCGCAACGGCGACCAGATCATCGTCGAAGCCCGTGCGAAGGGCGATCGCGCGGGACCGATCGCGGCGCTGCTCAAGCTGGGCGGAGGCCGCGGCCTGTCGCTGCGGCTCGAACCCGGCGCGGTTCCCGCCTCCGGAGAGGTGATCGCCGGGAAGGCGGGCGGCATCGATATGGGCCTGTTCTGGACCGCACTCGGCGGCGCGATCCTCGGCGGTCTGATCCTCAATCTGATGCCCTGCGTCTTCCCGATATTGAGCCTCAAGGCGCTGAGCCTCGCGCGATCGGGCGGCGATACGCGTTCGGCAAAAGTCGAGGCGCTCGCTTACACCGCCGGCGCCATCGTCACCGCGCTGCTCCTCGGCGGCGTGCTGCTCGCGCTGCGCGCCGCCGGCGAGCAGGTCGGCTGGGCGTTCCAGCTCCAGCATCCGGTCAGCGTGCTCGCGCTGCTGATCCTCGCGCTCGCGATCACGCTCAACCTACTTGGCTTTTATGAGCTGCCGTCCTTCGGCGCCGGACAGGCGCTCGCCGGAAAGGGCGGTGCGGCGGGCGGCTTCTGGACCGGCGCGCTCGCGGCCTTCGTCGCGACGCCGTGCAGCGGGCCGCTGCTCGGCGCGGCGCTCGGAGCGACATTGGTGCTGCCCGCGTGGGCGGCGCTCCCGATCTTCGGCGGGTTGGGGTTGGGGCTCGCCCTGCCCTTCCTCGCGATCGGCTTTGTGCCCGCCCTGCGCAATCGCCTGCCGAAGCCGGGCCCGTGGATGGACCGTTTCCGCAAATGGATGGCGCTGCCGATGGGCCTCACCACGCTGGCCTTGGCATGGTTGCTGTGGCGCCAGCTCGGCAGCGGCGAGCAGCTTCTCTGGCCCAGCCTCGCCGTGGCGATGGCGCTCGTCCTGCTGACGCACTATGGCTCGATCCAGCGCGGCGACCGGCGGTCGTGGCTGCTGTTCGCCTCCGGCCTGCTCTTGCTCGTCAGCCTTGCGGGCACGGTAACCGAAGTGGCCGAAGCCGAACGCACGGCGGCCGGCGCGGGATCGACCTTTTCCTCCGATGCGCTCACCAGGGCCCGCGCGACCGGCAAGCCCGTTTTCGTCTATTTCACCGCCGACTGGTGCCTGTCGTGCAAGGCGAACGAAGCCGGCGCAATCGAGCGCGAAGCGGTGCAGCGGGCGTTCGACGAGGCGGGCGTCATCACGCTCGTCGGCGACTGGACCAACGGCGACCCCGTCATCACCCGAACGCTCGCCGATCATGGTCGCAACAGCGTGCCGCTCTACCTTTGGTATGAACCCGGCGCCGCGAAGCCCGAAATCCTGCCGCAGATCCTGACGCCCGGCCTGCTCACCGACAAGGCGAAGCGCTGATGGCGAAACAGCGTGCCGACCAGCTGCTCGTCGATCGCGGCCTTGCCGAAAGCCGGACGCGCGCACAGGCGCTGATCCTCGCCGGGCTCGCCTTCGTCGGGACAAGCAAGATCGACAAGCCGGGGCAGCAGATCGCCGATGATGCTGAAATCAGCGTCAAGGGCCGCGACCATCCCTGGGTGTCGCGCGGCGGGATCAAGCTCGACCATGCGCTCACCCATCTCGGATGGGACGTGGCGGGCGCGGTCGCGATCGACGTCGGATCGTCGACCGGCGGGTTCACGGACGTGCTGCTCAGCCGCGGCGCCGTGCGGGTTTACGCGGTCGATTCGGGCACCAACCAGCTCGCGTGGAAACTGCGGCAGGACGACCGTGTCATCGTCCACGAACAGACGAGCGCGCGCATCCTGACCGCCGACCATATCCCCGAACCCATCGACCTGATCGTTTGCGATGCGAGCTTCATCGCGCTGTCGAAGGTGCTGCCGGTGCCGATGAGCTTCGCGAAAGAGGGGGCCCGGATCGTCGCGTTGATTAAGCCGCAGTTCGAGGCCGAGCGCCAGGAGATCGGCAAGAAAGGCGTCGTGCGCGACGCCGCGGTCCATGCCCGCGTCTGTGCCGAAGTGCGCGCTTGGCTGACCGGGGAGGGATGGGACGTGCTCGACCTCGTCGAAAGCCCGATCACGGGGCCGGAAGGCAATGTCGAATTTCTTATCGCCGGACGCAAGCGAGCGGCTTGACGCTGTGCCGCACAATCGCGACACAAATGCAACGGATTCGCATTTGGGGGATATTGCGGACATGACCGAAATCGCGACACAGGGCCAGCTTCGCATGTCCTATCTGCGCTGGGCGCTCGTCACCGTTCCGGCAATCGTGCTGATCGGCAGCCTGATGGGACTTTTGTCGAACAGCGGCTATGACAATCGCTGGTTCGCGTCGCTCGACCTTCCGCCGATCACGCCGCCGGGCTGGGTGTTCGCCACCGTCTGGCCGGTCCTCTATATCATGCTGGGCCTTTCACTCGCGATGATCCTGCATGCGCGCGGCGCAAAAGGGCGCGGCTTCGCGTTGCTGCTCTTCTTCGTCCAGCTGGTCGCCAATTTCGCCTGGTCGCCGCTTTTCTTCGGCCAGCATCAGGTGACGACCGCGCTTTACCTGATCATCTTCATCCTGATGGTCACCATCGCGACCGCCTTCGCCTTCGCGCCGATCCGCAAGGCCGCGGCGTGGCTGCTCGTCCCCTATATGATGTGGCTAAGCTTTGCCGCGATCCTCAATTTCCAGATCGATCAGCGCAATCCCGACGCCGAAACCCTTGTCCCCGCCGCCGCCAGCACCCAGATAAGGTGAAGGCGCAAGGGACAACTGGGGATAGCCCCGACGAAGGAATATGACATGCAGAGCGAAAACCGCTTTTTCGACGATCTCGCCAAGATGATCAACGGCGTCGCCGGAACCGTCGCCGGCGCCGGACGCGAAGCCGAAGCCGCGATGCGCGACCGCGCGAAGGAATTCGTCGGCCGTATGGATTTCGTCAGCCGCGAGGAATTCGAGGCGGTGAAGAAAATGGCCGCTACCGCGCGCGCCGAGGCCGAAGCGTTGAAGGCACGGCTCGACAAGCTCGAAGGCGCCGGCAAGGCCGCTGCGGCTGCAAAAGCCCCGGCAGCGAAGCCCGCCGCCAAAGCCGCGGCGAAACCTGCGGCACGCAGCGCCAAGGCCGCGCCCAAAAAATGACCGTCACCCCGGCGAAAGCCGGGGTTCCGGCCTCGCGTTTCGATTATGCCGGCGCGATCCTGTTCAGACACGCGCCTCTGAACCCCCGTCGCCGGGATGACGATCGGCCACGCGACCTGCAGACTCGCAACCTCGCCCAAGAACGGCTAGGGGAGCGCGCATGAGTGACGATCTTTACGACGACGATGACGGCCAGGATGCGGCGCCGATGGAAATGCTGGCGTCCTATTTCGCCGCGCACGACTGGTCGCACGAGATGGTCGGCGAGGATGAGATCGTCGCGACTGCGCAGGGCAGCTGGACGACCTATGAACTGCGCGCGGTGTGGCGCCCCGAAGACGGCGTGATCCAGCTCCTCGCCTTTCCCGACATCCGCGTCGTCGAGGACAAGCGCGCGGTCGCGCACGAGGCGCTCGCGCTGATCAACGAACAGCTTTGGCTCGGCCATTTCGAGCTGTGGTCGAACAGCGGCACGATCCTCTTCCGCCACGGGATGCTCGTCGGTGCGGATGCGGGGCTGTCGCTCGACCTGACCGAAACGCTGATCGAAAGCGCGATCGACGAATGCGAGCGCTTTTACCCCGTGTTCCAGTTCGTGCTGTGGGGCGGCAAGACGCCCGCAGAGGCGCTCGCCGCCTCGCTCATCGAAACGCGCGGCGAGGCCTAGGCCTTACCGCTTCTCGAACTTCGTCAGTCCCGTGCCCAGCTCGTTCGCCCCGATCGTCAGCGCCTCGCCGCTCCAGTCGGCGACGAACACCGACCGGCGATCCATGCCCGGCGGCAGGTTAGCCCGATTGCCCTCGATAATCAGGCCGCGCGACGGATTCTTGCGCTCTTCGGCCGCGATGGCGATGAAGGCCGAATAATTTTCCTTGTCGCGGCCCTGCACCAGCAGATTGTTCGAAATCCGTCCGACCGAACCCGAAGGCAGGTCGATCATATAATTGGTCGCCTTCCCCTGCGTATCGTCGAAGCTGTTGTCGTTGATATCGACCGCGATCGCGCGCGTTTTCAGATAATGGCCGCCGCTGCCCTTTTCGAAACGCGAGCGGGTGACGGTGACGCGGCCGTAGATGCCGGTGTAGACGCTGTGCGCGCAGCTCAAACCCCGGTCGCAGCGGCCGAGGCGCGAAAAGGTCGAACGGTCGATCGTCAGCGTCGCCTCTGGATCGTCGGCGGTGAGAATGCCTTCCTCGCTGCCCCGAAACATCGCGTTCACGACGTCGAGATCGCTCGTCTCGAGCCGGATGCCCGCGCCATTGCCATCGGGAACGCGCATATTCTGAAAGACGATGCCGTCCACGCGCGCACCATCGCCGCGCAGAACGAGCGCCGCCTTGCCTTCGCACGTCACGCCGTCGAAGATGGCACGGCCCGGCTCGGCGGCCACGAAAGCGATGCGTCCCGCGGTCTGCACCGCGCAGTCGCGGTGATAGCCGGGGGCGATGCGGATCGTCCCCTCGCCCTCGCCGATCGCATCGACGGCGTCCTGCAAGCGCGAAAAGACCCGGCCGTCGACGCTGTAGGGGGCGCCGCCCGTCTGGGCCGGAAGCGGAACCGGCGCCAGCAGCAACGGAAGGGCGAGCAGCGGCAACAGGGGCCGGCGCAGGATGGACGTGAACATGCGCAGCCGCATAGCGGGTTTTGCGGGCCCAGTCGCCCGCGAAGCTGGTTAACCGCGCGCCTGTCCCCTTATCGGACAGCCGCCACCACGGCCGTTAATCGAGGTTGGGCCGCAGCCAGCGCGTCGCGGTTTCGATATCGACGCCGCGCCGCGCCGCATAATCTTCGAGCTGGTCGCTGCCGATCCGCGCGACCCCGAAATACTGGCTTTCGGGATGCCCGAAATAGAAGCCACTGACCGCCGCCGTCGGCAGCATCGCAAAGCTTTCGGTCAGCACCAGCCCGGCATTGTCGCCCGCCGCGAGCAGTTCGAACAGGATCGGCTTCAGGCTGTGATCGGGACAGGCGGGATAGCCCGGGGCCGGACGGATACCGCGATATTCTTCCTTGATCAGCGCCTCGTTGGTCAGCTGCTCGCCGGGCGCATAGCCCCACAGGGTCGTGCGGACATGCTGGTGCAGACGCTCGGCAAAAGCCTCGGCGAAACGGTCGGCCAGCGCCTTCAGCAGGATGTCCGAATAATCGTCCTTGTCGGCGCGGAAGCGCTCCGAATGCGGTTCGATGCCGTGGATGCCGACCGCGAAGCCGCCGATCCAGTCGCCCGCGGGATCGATGAAATCGGCGAGACACATATTGGCGCGGTCGCGGCTCTTCTTGATCTGCTGGCGCAGGAAGGGAAGCGTCACATGCCGTTCCTCCTCGGCGAGGTGGATGGTGACGCTGTCGCCATCGCGCGCGCAGGGCCAGAAAGCGCAAACGCCGCGCGCGGTCAGCCATTTTTCGGCGATCAGCCGGTCGAGCATCGCATCGGCGTCGGCCTTCAATGCCTGTGCCGTCTCGCCGACGACATCGTCGTCCATGATCGACGGCCAGGTGCCATGCAGTTCCCACGCGCGGAAAAAGGGCGTCCAGTCGATACATTCGCGCAAATCTTCCAGCGACCAGTCGTCAAAGCGATGGAGACCGGGCTGGAGCGGCGGTGCGGGCTTGTCGCTGAGATAGGCGTCGTAATAATTGGCGCGCGCCTCTTCGATGCCGAGCAGCACGCTTTGCCCCTTGCCCGCGCGCACATCGCGGACATGGGCGTAATCATCCTTATAGCCCTGCACATAGGCATCGCGCCCGGTGTCGCTGACCAGCGCGGTCGCGACGCCGACCGCACGGCTCGCGTCGAGGACGTGGAGCACCGGCCCCTGATAAGCGGGGTCGATGCGGAGCGCGGTATGCACCTTCGACGTCGTCGCGCCGCCGATGAGGAGCGGCATCGTCATCCCCGCCCGCTGCATTTCCTCGGCGACGGTCACCATCTCGTCGAGCGAGGGGGTGATGAGGCCGCTGAGGCCGATCATGTCGGCGTCATTCTCGTTCGCCGCCTCGAGGATCTTCGACCACGGCACCATCACGCCCAGGTCGACGATTTCGAAGCCGTTGCACTGGAGCACGACGCCGACGATATTCTTGCCGATGTCGTGGACGTCGCCCTTGACCGTCGCCATCACGACCTTGCCCTTGCCCTTCGCGCCCGGTTCCTTCGATGCCTCGATAAAGGGCAGCAAGTGCGCCACCGCCTTCTTCATCACGCGTGCCGATTTGACGACTTGCGGCAGGAACATCTTGCCCGATCCGAACAGGTCGCCAACAACGTTCATCCCGTCCATCAGCGGCCCTTCGATCACCTCGATCGGGCGCGGCATCAACAGGCGCATTTCTTCGGTGTCGTCGACGACATAGGCGTCGATGCCCTTGACCAGCGCATGTTCGAGCCGCTTTTCGACCGCCCAGCCGCGCCATTCCTCGGCCGCCTTTTCCTGCGCGGCGTTCGTTCCCTTGTAACGTTCGGCGAGCGCGATCAGCCGCTCGGTCGGGCTCAGCTCTTCACCGTCCACCTTGCGGTTGAGGATGACATCCTCGCATGCGGTCCTGAGTTCGGGGTCGATCGTATCATAAACGTCGAGCTGCCCGGCGTTGACGATCGCCATGTCGAGCCCGGCAGGGATCGCATGATAGAGGAAGACGCTGTGCATCGCGCGGCGCACCGTCTCGTTGCCGCGAAATCCGAACGACAGGTTCGAGAGCCCACCCGAAAAATGCGCGTGCGGGCAGCGGACGCGGATGTCCTTCACCGCCTCGATGAAATCGACGGCATAATTGTCATGCTCTTCCAGCCCCGTCGCGACCGCGAAGATATTGGGGTCGAAGATGATGTCCTCGGGCGGGAAGCCGATGGTCATGAGCAGCTTGTAGGCGCGCTCGCAAATCTCGATCTTGCGCTCTTTGGTGTCGGCCTGCCCGACCTCGTCGAACGCCATCACGACGACCGCGGCGCCATAGGCAATGCACTTCTTCGCATGATCGAGGAATTGCTCCTCGCCTTCCTTCATGCTGATCGAATTGACGATCGGCTTGCCCGGCACGCATTTCAGGCCCGCCTCGATCACGCTCCATTTCGAGCTGTCGATCATCACCGGAATCCGCGCGATGTCGGGTTCGGCGGCGATGAGCTTCAGGAAGGTCGTCATCGCATATTCGGCGTCGAGCAGGCCTTCGTCCATGTTGACGTCGATGACCTGCGCGCCATTCTCGACCTGCTGGCGCGCGACCTCGACCGCCGCGGCATAGTCGTCGGCCATGATCAGTTTCTTGAACGCAGCGGAGCCGGTAACGTTGGTGCGCTCGCCGATATTGACGAAGCTGGAGGAAGCGGCGGTGGTCATGCTTTTTTCTTTTTCCGTTAGGGCTGAGCTTGTCGAAGCCCTGTCCTTCTTATCCAACGCTCGCCCGAAGAAAGGACGGCCCTTCGACAAGCTCAGGGCGAGCGGGGTTCTATCTCCAGAGCGAGATCAGGCCGCCATCGTGAAAGGCTCGAGCCCTGCCAGCCGCGTGCGCACCGGCACCTCGGGAATCTGCCGCGCCGGCAGCCCCTGAACCGCCTTCGCCATCGCCGCGATATGCGCGGGCGTCGAGCCACAGCAGCCGCCGAGGATGTTGACCTGGCCATGCTCGGCCCATTCGCGGACAAGTTCCGCCGTCGTGTCAGGCATCTCGTCATACTCGCCGAGTTCGTTCGGCAGGCCCGCGTTGGGGTAAACCATCACCAGCGCATCGGCGATTTCGGACAAAACCTTTACGTGCGGACGTAGCTGCGACGCGCCGAACGAGCAGTTCAGCCCGATCGTCAGCGGCTTCGCATGGCGCACGGCGTACCAGAAGGCCTCGACCGTATGCCCCGACAGGTTGCGACCCGACAGGTCGGTCAGCGTCATCGAGATCATCAGCGGCAGTTCACGCCCGACCTTCGCCTCGGCTTCGAGCGTCGCCGCGATGCCCGCCTTGGCATTGAGCGTATCGAAGATCGTCTCGATCAGGATGAAGTCGGCGCCGCCCTCGGCGAGCGCGACGACCTGTTCCAGATAGACGTCCTTCAGTTCGTCGAAATCGATCTCGCGATAGCCGGGGTTGTTGACGTCGGGCGAGAGCGACAGCGTCTTGTTCGTCGGCCCGACCGCGCCCGCGACGAAGCGCCGGCGGCCATCGAGCGCCTCATATTTTTCCGCCGTCTCGCGGCCCAGCCGCGCGCTTTCCCGATTGATTTCGGCGACGAGCGCCTCGGCGCCATAATCCGCCTGGCTGATCCGGTTCGCGCTGAAGGTATTGGTCGAGACGATGTCCGACCCCGCCGCCAGATAGGCCTCGCCGATCGCCGTCACGACGTCGGGCCGCGTCAGCGCAAGGATGTCGTTGTTGCCCTTCTGGTCGTGGCCGAGGCCCAGCGAGCCGGCATAGTCGGCCTCGGCCAGCTTGCGGAGCTGGATCTGCGTGCCCCAGCCGCCATCGGTCAGCAGGATGCGTTCCTTCGCCGCCGCCTGCAATGCTTCGCGTGCGCTGCTCATGCTGCCTGGTCCTTTGCGGTCGATACCGGCCGCAATCCAAGCAAATGGCAGATAGCATAGCTGAGTTCAGCGCGGTTGAGGGTATAGAAATGGAAATCGCGCACGCCGCCCGCGTAGAGGCGGCGGCACATTTCGGCGGCGATCGTCGCCGCCACCAGCTGGCGCGCGGCGGGGTGATCGTCGAGCCCTTCGAACAGCGACACCATCCACGCCGGGATCGCGGTGCCGCACATATCGGCCATACGCCGCGTCTGCGACACGTTCGACACGGGAAGGATGCCGGGAATGATCGGCGCGTCGATGCCGGCAGCGGCGGCGGCATCGCGAAAACGCAGAAAGCTGTCGGGCGAAAAGAAGAATTGCGTGATCGCCCGCGTCGCGCCCGCGTCGAGCTTTCGCTTCAGATTGTCGAGATCGGCCTGCGGACAATCCGCGTCGGGATGCGTTTCGGGATAGGCGGCGACCGAAATGTCGAACGGCGCGATCGCCTTCAGGCCCGCGACCAGTTCGATCGCATTGGCGTAGCCGTCGGGGTGCGGCCGATAGGGCTCACCGCCGGGGACGTCACCGCGCAGCGCGACGATATGCCGCACGCCCGCCTCCCAATAAGCGCGCGCGACCTCATCGATCTCGGCGCGCGACGCCTCGACGCAGGTCAGGTGCGCGGCGGGCGGCACGGCGCTTTCGGCGGCGATGCGCGCGACGGTCGCGTGGGTGCGCTCGCGAGTCGACCCGCCCGCGCCATAGGTCACCGATACGAAGCTGGGCTCCAGCGGCTCGAGCGCGCGGAACGTGTCCCACAGCTGCGCTTCCATCTTTTCGGTCTTCGGCGGGAAAAATTCGAAGCTGACGCCGATATCGCCGTCGAGATTGGCGAACAGCGGGGAGGCCGCGGCGCGGCGCGCCTCCGCCAGCGAGTTGAGGTTCGACGTCATGCCGCAAGCCTTTTGCCTTGCCCGCCCTCGGCGACGGGGGGTTGATCTTCATCGCTGCGACGGCGGCCGAGCCACAGTTTTACGGTCAGCTCCCCGCCTTCGAGCGTCTGGGTGGTTTCGAGCAGCAGGCCCGCCGATGCGAACCATCCGCGGATCTGCGCATCCGAAAATCCGAGACGCGCGTGCGCCGCAAGCGCGCGCAATTCCTCATCCTCATGCGGCGCGAAATCGACGACGAGCAGATGGCCGCCGCCGCGCAGCACGCGGCTCGCCTCGGCGATCACGCGGTCGGGCTCGTGCGCGAAATGGAGCGCCTGATGGATGACGATGCTGTCGATGCTGGCATCGGCGACCGGCAGGTCCAGAAAGTCGCCCTGCATCAGATCGACGGGCACCGGCTGCCGTTCCAGCTTCGTGCGCGCGATCCGCAACATTTCGGGGCTGCGATCAAGCGCGGTGATCCGGCGCGCGGTCGGTGCGAAAATCTCCGCCATCCGGCCGGTGCCGGTGCCGATGTCGAGCAAATGCCCCAGCCGGCGATTATGCATCATCGCCAGCATCGCCGCTTCGACCTCGCTCTCGGCGATATGGCGCGACCGGATCGCATCCCATTCGGCGGCATGTTCGGCAAAATATCGCGCTGCCGCCGCAGCGCGCTCGTCGCGCACCGCCGCCAGCCGCCGCGCATCATGCGCGATGACGCGCGTTTCGCGCGCCGAGAAGGGCCATTTCTCGGCCTGACCGATAATTTCGGCGACCGGTCCTTCGGCGGCAATGCGCAGGAAAACCCAGCTTCCCTCGCGCCGCCGCTCGACGATCCCGGCCTCGACGAGGATACGGACATGGCGCGACACACGCGGCTGGCTCTGGTCGAGCACAATCGCAAGTTCGCCGATCGCAAGCTCCATCTCGCGCAGCAGCGCGACGACTCGCAATCGCGTCGGATCCGCGAGAGCGCGGAAAATTTCGATAAGCTCGCTCACGGACATACATATAAAGCTTTCTTTATATCCGGTCAACCAAGCGTCACGCCGCAATTTCCGCGGCGCGCGTTGCTGTCGTCGGCGGATTGCGGCGAAACACGGCGGCTATCTTCAAAAGGACGGTTGCACGCGATTTGGCGAGTGGGTAATTCTGCGCGCGATTGGCAATGTTCGGGATCGATCAGTTCCTGTGCCGGTCGATCAGTCCAAATTTGAGAGGGGTATTCCCACATGAAGAAATCGATCACTCTGTCGCTCGTCCTCGCCGCTTCGATGGGCCTCGCTGCTTGCGCCGAAAAGGCTGCCGACGACACGGCGGCCGCGACCGAAGACGCAGCTGCGACCGTCGAAGGCGCTGCTGACGGCGCGATGGAAGCCGCCGAAGGCGCTGCCGACGCGACCGCCGCCGCCGCTGGCGAAGCCGGTGCCGCCGCCGACGCCGCTGGCGATGCCGCCGCTGCCGGCGACGCAGCCACCGCCACCGACAAGGCGGCCGAAGCTGCCGGCGCTGCCCAGGAAGCCGCCGACGCCGCCAAGGGCGCGATGGAAGAAGCCAAGAAGTAAGCTTCTTTCCGGCCTTCGGGCCGAAGGAACAGGAAGGGGTCGACGGTTTGCCGGCGGCCCCTTTCCTTTTGGGACAGCATCTCGCAGCGCGGTTGCCAAGCTCCTGATCCGCCGTTAACTCTCTGCCAATGGCCGGCCGCCCGGTCATTGCATTCGAAAGGAATACCCATGCGCAAGATCATCATCGCCTCGATGGCCGCCGCGGCCTTCAGCCTCGCCGCCTGCTCGGAAAAGACGCAGGACGCCGCCGGCGAAACCGCCGATTCCATGGCTGACGACGCCGCCGCCACCGGCGACGCAATGGCCGAAGGCGCAGCCGATGCTGCGGATGCGACCGCCGCTGCCGCCGACGACGCCGCCGATGCGACCGCCGCCGCCGCCGATGACGCCGGCAACGCCGTCGAAGGCACGGTGAACGCCGCCGGCGACGCTGCCGACAAGGCTGGCGACAAGATCGCCGAAGAAACCAAGAAGGCCGAAGCCAACGACAAGCAATAAGTCGCCGGCACGCCCTTGGGCTGTTAAAGAAGGGCTCCATCCGAAGCGATGGGGCCCTTTTTCATGGGAAGCATATGATAGGAAACGCCTTGCCTGCCGCCGCCCTGCTGACCCTGTTGGTCACGGGGTGCAGCCGCACCGACAATGAACCCGGCCCCGGCGGCGTGACCGTCAGCGAAGCCAAGGCCCTCGACGATGCTGCCGCGATGCTCGAAAGCCGCGACAGCGCCGCACCCGCGGCCGACCCATCGGCCGCAACAAAAGAAACCGCCGAATAGCCTTCCCTCGCCGCCCCGCGGGGATTAGGATGATGCCGTCCCGCGACTGGCGCTGAAGATGGAATTCCATCGGGAAACGGGGCCGATGCGAGCCGCGCGCCTGGGTGATCCACGCCAGCGAAGGACCATCCCATGACCAATACAGCGTCCGGCACGACGACCGCCATCGTCTTCCTGCTCTTTCCGGGCATCACACAACTCGACTTCACCGCGCCCGCGCAGGCGCTGTGCCGAATGCCCGGCGCGGTGCTCGCGGGCGCGGCGGCGCGCCTAGACCCGATAGCGACCGACAGCGGCTTCGCTATCCTGCCGACGCATGACTTCGCGAGCGCGCCGCAAGCCGACATCCTCTGCATTCCCGGCGGGCACGGCGTTGCCGATGCGTTGAACGACCGGGCGACGATCGATTTCATCGCGCAGCAGGCGGCGGGCGCCGCGTGGGTGACGAGCGTGTGTACCGGCGCCTTCCTGCTCGGCCGCGCCGGGTTGCTCGCGGGCAAGCGCGCGACGACGCATTGGGCCTATGCGCATTTGCTGCCGCTCGTCGGGGCAAGCCATGAAAACGCCCGCGTCGTCGAGGACGGAAATATTGTGACCAGCGGCGGCGTGACCTCGGGGCTCGACTTCGCGCTGACGCTGATCGCCCGGCTCAAGGGCGACACGGTCGCACAGGCGATCCAGCTTGCCATCGAATATGACCCCGCCCCGCCCTTCCCCGGCGGCCACCCCGACCGAGCGGCGAAGGCTATCACCGCGGGATTGAAAGAGCATGTCTATGACGCCGCCGCGGCGCGAATGGAGGCGGCGCTCGGCGCCTAGCGGCAGTCGGCGAGCGCGATTTCGTAGAGCGTCGGCCAATATTTTCCGGTAACGAACAGCCGCTTCCCCTCCGCGTCCCACGCGATGCCGTTGAGCACGCTGTCGGTGCCGCTGACCCCCGCGTCGGCCTTGAGCGTCGACAGGTCGATCAGCGACACGACATTGCCGGTCGCAGGATCGATGCGGACGATGAAATCGGTCATCCAGACGTTCGCCCACACCTGACCGTCGATCGTTTCGAGCTCGTTGAGCATCGCGATCGGCCGACCGGCGAAACGGACGGTCACGCGCCGCTGTTCCGCCATCGTTGCCGGATCGAAGAAACGCAGTTCGGGCGTCCCGTCGCTCAGCACCAGGCTGCCTTCGACCATCGTCACGCCCCAGCCCTCGCCCTCATATTGGAAGGTTTCGAGGAGCTTCAAATCCTTGATCGACCAGCGGTTGCCGACGCCGCCCTGCCAGGTGACGCCAATTATCTGGTCGCCCCAGCGGGTGATCCCCTCTCCGAACTGGTCGGCGGGCAGCTTTGACTGCGCCAACGCCTTGCCTGTCTCGAGGTCGAGCCGGGCGACGCGCGACCGGCCATAGTGGCCGGTGGCTTCATAAAGATGCCCCTCGTCCCAGAAGAGGCCCTGGGTGAAGCTGGTCGCATCGTGCGGGAAGGTTTCGACGATGCGGTATCCGCAGCGCTCGATCGGAGGCGGTGCGGGCTCGGCGAGCAGCGCGAAGGCGAGGACGAACATCATCGCCGCCCTAGCTATGCCGCATAGCCTGAACAGGCAATGAGGGAACGGCCGTGCCCCTGCGAAGGCAGGGGCCCATCGCCGACCCAGTCGCCCTCAGCAATCGATAGCTCGGGAATGCGGCGGCAGGAGATAGGCCCCTGCCTTCGCAGGGGCACGTGGACCATAAAAAAGGGCCGGAGGATTTCTCCCCCGGCCCTCTTTTTCATTGGCTGAGTACCGAACGGTTTGGACCTTAGAAGTCCATGCCGCCCATGCCGCCCATGCCGCCGCCGCCCATGGGCATGGCGGGCTTGTCGTCGGGCGTTTCGGCGATGCCGGCTTCGGTGGTGATCAGCAGACCCGCAACCGAGGCAGCGTCCTGAAGCGCGGTGCGGACGACCTTGGTCGGGTCGATGACACCGGCCTTGACCAGGTCTTCATAGACGTCGGTCGAGGCGTTGAAGCCGAAGTTGCTGTCGTTCTGGTCGAACAGCTTGCCCGCGACGACGCCGCCGTCGAAGCCGGCGTTCTCGGCGATCTGGCGAACCGGAGCCTGCAGCGCGCGACGGATGATGTCGATGCCGCGGGTCTGGTCTTCGTTGACGCCCGACATGCCGTCGAGAGCCTTCGTCGCGTACAGAAGCGCGGTACCGCCGCCGGGGACGATGCCTTCTTCAACCGCAGCGCGGGTCGCGTGGAGGGCGTCGTCGACGCGATCCTTGCGTTCCTTCACTTCGACTTCCGAAGCGCCGCCGACCTTGATAACCGCAACGCCGCCGGCGAGCTTCGCCAGGCGTTCCTGCAGCTTTTCCTTGTCGTAATCGCTGGTCGTCGTTTCGATCTGCGCACGGATCTGTTCGACACGGCCCTTGATCGCATCATGGTCGCCAGCACCATCGACGATGGTGGTGTTGTCCTTGTCGATCGTGACGCGCTTGGCCTGGCCAAGCATGTTCAGCGTGACCGACTCGAGCTTGATGCCCAGGTCTTCGCTGATCATTTCACCGGCGGTCAGGATCGCGATGTCCTGCAGCATCGCTTTGCGGCGATCGCCGAAGCCCGGTGCCTTGACGGCTGCGACCTTCAGGCCGCCGCGCAGGCGGTTGACGACGAGGGTGGCGAGTGCTTCGCCTTCGATGTCCTCGGCGATGATGAGGAGCGGACGGCCCGACTGCACCACGGCTTCGAGGATCGGAAGCATCGACTGGAGGTTCGACAGCTTCTTTTCGAAGATCAGGATGTAGGGGTCCGAAAGCTCGACGAGCATCTTTTCGGGGTTGGTGATGAAATAGGGGCTCAGGTAGCCACGGTCGAACTGCATGCCTTCGACGACGTCGAGCTCGAAATCGAGGCCCTTGGCTTCCTCGACGGTGATCACGCCTTCCTTGCCGACCTTGTCCATCGCTTCGGCGATCTTTTCGCCGACTTCCTTGTCGCCATTGGCCGAAATGATGCCGACCTGGGCGATTTCAGCGGTGCCCGAAACGGGCTTCGACTGCGCCTTGATCGTTTCGACGACCTTGGTGACCGCGAGGTCGATGCCGCGCTTCAGGTCCATCGGGTTCATGCCGGCGGCAACCGACTTCATGCCTTCGCGGACGATCGCCTGAGCGAGCACGGTCGCGGTGGTGGTGCCGTCGCCGGCCTTGTCGTTCGCCTTCGATGCGACTTCGCGCAGCATCTGGGCGCCCATGTTTTCGAACTTGTCCTTGAGTTCGATTTCCTTGGCGACGGTGACGCCGTCCTTGGTGATGCGGGGCGCGCCGAAGCTCTTGTCGATCACGACATTGCGGCCCTTGGGACCGAGGGTCACCTTCACCGCGTCGGCGAGGGTGTCGACACCCTTCAGGATGCGTTCGCGCGCGTCGCGCGAGAATTTGACGTCTTTAGCAGCCATGTGCTTGTTCCTTTCAAAGGCGCAGAAAACTGCGCAACTTCACTTTCGATTCGATGAAATCGCTCAGGCGAGAACGCCGAGGATGTCCGATTCCTTCATGATCAGCAGCTCTTCGCCGTCGACCTTGACCTCGGTGCCCGACCATTTGCCGAACAGAATGCGGTCGCCGGCCTTGACGTCGAGCGGGGTGACCTTGCCGTCATCGGCGCGGGTACCGGTGCCGACCGAGACGACTTCGCCTTCCTGCGGCTTTTCCTTGGCGGTGTCGGGAATGATGATGCCGCCGGCCGTCTTTTCTTCGGCTTCGATACGGCGGACGAGCACGCGGTCGTGCAGCGGACGAAATTGCATGGATATCCCTCCAGAATTGCAATGGATGTCGCTTAGCACTCACAGGGCGCGAGTGCTAACAGCCGGCATATGGGCGGGGCATATGGCAGGGTCAAGGCAGCGGCGGGAAAAAAATCGATGCCGCGTTGTCGCTTTCAGATGGGACGCGAAATCCGGGCTTCAAGGGCAAGCGCGTCCGGTCCGCGATGCAGCGGCCCATATTGTTCAGCGGACCGCCGTTGCCGGCAACAGCCGCAACCGTTCGCGCTGCATCCAGCGCGACAGCATCAGCACCGCGACGATGCTGAGCCCGGTGGCGAGCCCGGTCCAGATTCCGACCCCGCCCCAGTCACGCTCGAACGCCAGCCAGGCGCCCACACCGATGCCGATCACCCAGTAACCGAACAGCGCGAACAGCATCGGGACGAAAGTGTCGTGCAAACCGCGCAACATGCCCTGCGCGACGACCTGCGCCCCGTCGGCGACCTGGAACAGCGCCGCGATGATCAGGAAGCTGACGGCCAGTTCGGCGACCTCGGCATTGGCGGGATTGGCTCGATCGATGAACAGGCCGGCAAGCGTGCCGGGGATCGCGAGCATGATCAGCGCCATCGCCGCCATGAACCCGGTGCCCATGATAAAGCTGGTCCAGCCGGCGCGGCGGACATGCGCTGCGTCGCCGCGGCCATAGCCGATGCCGACGCGGACCGTTGCCGCCTGCGCCAATCCCATAGGGACCATGAAGGTCAGCGATGCCAGTTGCAGCGCGACTGCATGCGCCGCGACCGCCGCCGTCGAAATCCAGCCCATCAGCATGACAGCCGCAGAGAAGACCCCGGCCTCGAAGGCGTGGCTGATCGCGATCGGCGTGCCGATACGTGTCATTTCGGCAAAGCGCGGCCAGTCGCTGCGCCACCAACGGCCGAGCAGGTGATAGCGGCGAAAACGCCGCTCTCGATACACGACCGCGATCATCAGCGCGAGCATGACCATATTCGTGAGCACGCTGCCGACCCCGGCGCCGACGATGCCGAGCGCCGGCATGCCGAACTTGCCGAAGATCAGGGCATAGTTGAAGACGATATTGCCGAGCACGCCGACAACCCCGACGACGAGCGACCACATCGGCCGTTCGAGCGCAGCGAGAAAGTTGCGGAACGCCAGCGTTGCGAGGAACAGCGGGATCGACCACATGTAGATGCGGACATATTCCTGCGCGAGCGCGGAGAGTGTGGCATTCTGCCCCAGCAGCAGCAATATGGCGCCGGTGTTCCAGAGGATCAGCAGCATCGGCACCGACAGCAGCGCCACGAGCCAAAGCGTCTGGCGAAAGGTCCGGCGGATATCGCGCACCGAATGCGCCCGGCGCCCGATCTCGCTCGCCATCAGCGGCGACGCGCCGGCCACCAGCCCCATGCCGAAAATGGCGAGCAGCATCGACAGGTTGAACCCGAGCGAGGCAGCCGCCAGCTCGGTCGGCCCCAGCCAGCCGACCATCAGTACGTCGGTGGCACCGATGAGCGACATGGTCAGATTGGTGAGGACGAGCGGCCAGGCGAGCGCCAGCGTCGCGCGAAATTCGGCGCGAAAGCCCCGCGAACGATCCGCGGCCAAAGGGGTGGCTTGCTGAAGCATAGCCGGCCCGGATAGGCGCAGGGATATAGGCGTTCAATACCGGATGATTTTTAGCGGATCATTTATTCGGTCGGGGTGGCAGAAAGGCAACAGCGATGATCTCTATGTTCACCCACCCCACATCGTCGCCATCTCGACCCCGAAGGCGACAAAGGTCAACGTCAACCCCGCGACGAACAGCCGGTAGGCATAGGCGAGATAGCGATATTTGCGCCGCGCGAGGACAATGCCGTTCTGATAGGTATCGCGCAGCATCGTCTCGTAAATGTCTTCCTCGCTGCGCAGCCGCGACTTGACCGCAGCGATATAGTCATCCTCATCCATCTGCGAAAAGCGGCCGAAGAAGAGGATGTTGCTATGGTCCTTGCCGTCCTTGTAGACGACCGGCGGCGCTTTTCCCACGCGCGGCAGCACCGCCGAAACGGCGAGCAGCGCCGACAGGAAGGAAAAGGTCGCGAGGATGGTCAGCGGCATCGCGAGCGCGCCCGCCCCGGCGCGCGCCTGCCCGATGGCGAGCGTGAAAACGACAAATGTCGCGCCCATCAGGATCGATGCCTTCTGGTCGGCCATCTGCGACAATTGCATCGTGATCTGCTGCGTCGTGCGCACCAGATGCACGGCGTTGGGCGGAAAGGCCGCGCCCGGTGCTGGCTTCGGATCGTCTGGCATCGGCCTGTCCCTCGTCTTCGACCCGCCACAGCGATGGCACGCCGCGCGTTTCTCGGCAAGATGCTGCCCTGTTCCCGCCGCATTCGCTTGCCAATCGCACATCATCGCGGCATGCCCGCGCGCATTCTTATTCCTGTATGGGACGCATAAAATGAGCACCGCCCTCACCGACCAGATTTTCGGCCTGATCGAACCGTTCAACAAGAAGGGCGTCGAACTGACCGACGCGACCACCTTTGCCGGCGACCTCGAATGGGACAGCCTGACCGTGATGGATTTCGTTGCCGAAGTCGAGGACACGTTTGACATCATCATCAGCATGAACATGCAGGCCGAGATCGAAAATGTCGGCCAACTGGTCGCCGCGGTCGAGAAGCTGAAGGCCTGACCGGGCGTGTTCCCCGGCGAAAGCCGGGGTCCATCGCGGCGTAGCGCAACCTATCTGGACCCCGGCTTTCGCCGGGGCGCACGGAAGAACCCAAATGACCGACCTCTTCTCCAAATTCGACCCGCTGATCCAGCAGCGCGAGGCATTGCTCGCGACGGGCGTCACCGACCCCTTCAGCCTCGTGATGGAAAAGGTGGTCTCGCCGACCGTCGCGATCTGCAACGGGCGCGAGACGATCCTGCTCGGCACCTATAATTATATGGGCATGACCTTCGACGAGGATGTCATCGCCGCGGGCAAGGACGCGCTCGACAAGTTCGGCAGCGGCACTACCGGCAGCCGCGTCCTCAACGGCACCTATCAGGGCCACAAGGAGTGCGAAGAGGCGCTGAAAGAGTTTTACGCCATGGATCATGCCATGGTGTTTTCGACCGGCTATCAGGCGAACCTCGGCATCATTTCGACGATCGCGGGCAAAGGCGACTATGTCATCCTCGACATCGACAGCCATGCCTCGATCTATGACGGGTGCAAGATGGGCGACGCCGAAATCGTCGCCTTCCGCCACAATGATATCGAGGCCCTCGAAAAGCGGCTGAAGCGCCTGCCTGCAGAAGCCGGCAAGCTCGTCGTGCTCGAGGGCGTCTATTCGATGCTCGGCGATATCGCGCCGCTGAAGGAAATGGTCCGCGTGGCCAAGGAAAATGGGGCGATGGTGCTGGTCGACGAGGCGCACTCGATGGGCTTCATCGGCGAACATGGCCGCGGCGTTGCCGAGGCGCAGGGCGTGATCGACGACGTCGACTTCATCATCGGCACCTTTTCGAAGAGCGTCGGCACCGTCGGCGGCTTCTGCGTGTCTAACCATCCGAAGTTCGAGATCATGCGGCTCGTCTGCCGCCCCTACGTCTTCACCGCCTCGCTGCCCCCCAGCGTCGTTGCGACCGCGGCGACGAGCATCCGCAAGCTGATGCACGGATCGAACAAGCGCGCGCATCTGTGGGAAAATTCGAAGACGCTGCACAAGGGCCTCAGGGACCTGGGCTTCACGCTCGGCACCGAAGAACCGCAGTCGGCGATCATCGCGGTCATCATGCCCGACCTCGAAAAAGGCGCGATGATGTGGGAAGCGCTGCTCGAAGAGGGGCTGTATGTGAACCTCGCGCGCCCGCCGGCGACCCCCGCCGGCATGACATTGCTGCGCTGTTCGCTGTGCGCCGAACATTCGAGCGAGCAGGTCGGCGAGATCCTTGGCCGCTTCGAGCGCGCGGGCAAGCGCGTCGGCATTATCGGCTGAAGCGAGCCGGCGCGGCGACCAGCGGATTCCTTTTCGGGGCGAATTGAACCCGCGCGGCCTTCGGTGCTTTGCGACGCACCGCTTGTCCGGTAAGAGATGCGCGTGTTCGAGCGGGATATCGAAAGCGAAAATGACGGCCGGCGGGAGCGTATTCGCTTCTGGTCGACGATCGTCCTCGGCGCGATCCTGACCGGTGTGGTCGGAGCGCTCGTCCTTCTGCTCGCCCGCGCCAACGACAATTACGACCGCTCGCTCGGCTGGCAAACGCAGAGCATGGAAGTCATTTCGCAGACCCGATCGGTCGATGCCGCTATCGCGCGCGCCGAAGCGGCGCTCGGCCGCTTCGCGGTCGGGCTGCAGAAAGAGGACGGGCGCATCTATGAATATCAGTGGGGCCGCGCGCGCCAGTTCATGGCGCGGCTGCAGCGCAACGTGCGCGACAATCCGAAACAGATGGCGCTGGTCGAACAACTGACGCGCGAGATGGACAGCCGCGGCGAGCAACTCGGCGATGCCGCACTGAGCGCCAATTACAACCAGACCGTCGCCGCCATTTCCAAATTTTACGCGGCCGGCAAGGGCGAGGGGCTGGGCCGGATCGACAAGCTGCTTTCCGAAATCATCGCCAACGAGCGCGCCCTGCTCAGCGACCGCAACCGGTTGGCGGCCGCCGATCGCGCCAGCCTCAACCAGGCGATCCTGCTCTTTTCGCTGCTCGGCGCGGCTGCGGCGGTCATCGCGATCGGCGCGACATTCTCGTTGATTCGCGCGGAGACGGAACGGCGCCTCGCGCGGCGCGAGCAGCTGGTCGAAAGCGATCGCGCCGCGCAGCTTGAAGCGGCGGTCGAGGAGCGCACCGCCGAGCTCGCCCATGCGAACGCGGCGCTGCGCAGCGAAATGACCGACCGCGAAGCCGCGGAGGCGCAGCTGCGTCAGGCACAGAAAATGGAGGCCGTCGGCCAGCTGACCGGCGGCATCGCGCATGATTTCAACAATATGTTGGCGGTCGTCGTCGGCGGCCTGGAGCTTGCGCAGCGCTGGCTTCCCGATACGCCCGAAAAGGCGCAGCGCCACCTCGCCAACGCGCTCGACGGCGCCAATCGCGCCGCCGACCTGACGCGGCGCCTGCTGACCTTCGCCCGGTCGGAGCCCGCGCGGCCCGAAATGACCCCGATCGACGAATGCATCGCAAGCTTTGCGCAATTGATCGAGCGCACGATCGGCGACCGGATCGCGTTGACGCTCGATCTTCAGGCCGAAGGCCGCGCCTGCTGGATCGACCGGCAACAATTCGAAAACGCCCTGCTCAATCTGGCGGTCAATGCGCGCGACGCGATGAACGGCCATGGATCGCTCACGATCCGCACGCAGGGCGACCGCGAAGGCATGGCGGCGGCGCTCGCGGTGCAGGTGATCGACACCGGCTGCGGCATGTCGCCCGAAGTTCTCGAGCGCGTCTTCGATCCCTTTTACACCACCAAGCCTGCGGGCCAGGGCACCGGGCTCGGCATGAGCCAGGTCTTCGCCTTCTGCCGCCAGTCGGGCGGCGAGGTGCAGATTTCGTCGACCGAGGGCGAAGGCACGAGCGTCGCCATGCTGCTGCCCATCGCAAAACCGTTGGCCGACACCGTGGACGACACGGCCCCGGGCGATGCCGCCGCGCCCGCGACGCCCGCCGACGCACTCAGCATTCTGGTGGTCGAGGACGACGCGCGCGTCCTGGCCGCGACGGTCGATGCGGTCAGCGAGCTCGGCCATACCGCGGTCGCGTGTGGCAATCCAATGGAGGCCGAGGCCTTGGTCGAAGGACGGCTGGCCGAAGGCCGCGGCGGTTTCGACCTGATCCTCTCCGACGTGCTGATGCCCGAACTCACCGGCCCCGAAATGGTCGCGCGATTGAAACAGCGCTGGCCCGAACTGTCGGTGCTGTTCGTGACCGGCTATGCGGGCGATGCCAGCGAGGACGCCGCCTTCGGCGACCATGACGTGCTGCGCAAACCCTTCACGCTCAGCGCGCTCGACCAGGCAATCCGGCGGAGCGGCGAGCATCGGCCCGACGGTCAGCGGCTGGCGAGTTGAGCCTTTCGGGTCGCTGACTCCTCAGCGGATCGCGCCGCCCCGGATCAGACGCGGCACAAGCGTCAGCGCCGCGACGAGCGGCCAGCGGCGCTGCCACGGCTTGATTTCGATCTTGGTCCCGGCGTGGCGATTGATCTTCCACGCCAGATAATCGATCCCCCCGGCATAGGTCAGGCTCGCCTTGGCGAGCCGGGCGACGCTGAGCAGCTTGCCTTCGAGCCGCCGGCGCGCCCATCCTCCGGCGCGCGCGCTCTTCGGGATCGCCACGATCGCGGGTGCACCGAATCGTTCGTAACGGGCAGCATCGGCATCGACGACCGACTGCGCGCGGCCGGAGCGCTCGGCGCGCAGCTCGACCGAATAGGTCAAGGAAAAGGCGCGGCGCCACCAGTCGAGCGGCGCTTCGCCATCGACCCGGCCCGCCGCCGCGAGCAAGGTCGGCGCGGCGCGCGATACCGCCGCGACGGCGCGGTCGCGCGCGGTATCGTCGACTGCCCAGGCGAGCCGCGACGGCTGGGCGAAACGCGCCCACACCGACACGTTGCGCGTCTCGGGTCCGTTCAGCCGGTCGAAATCGGCTTCGCTCAGCACCGCATATTTCGCGATCAGCCCGCCGTGCTGAAACGGAAAGACATTGGGCGGAATCAGCCGGTTCGCCGCGGCCATCCAGCGTTTCGGATAGGCGTCGCCATAGTCGGAAACGATCAGATAGAAATCGAGCATCAGCCCGTCTAGCTCGCTTTCGCGCAGGCAACTGCCATAAAAGAGCACCGCGCGCGCGCTGCCCGGATATTGGGCGGCGAGCGCCGCCGCCATCGCGGCGACGCGCGGTTCGACGGGTCCCCCGAGTTCTTCGCGGACGAGTTCGGACAGGGTGGACATGAAAGGCTCAGGCGGCGAGGCGCAGGAAGGGAACCGGCTGCGTCGAGGTCAGGATGATCGGCATGCCGTTCTTGGCCTGGAAGATTTCGCCGTCGAGGATGACGTTCGAGCGTTCGCCTTCGATACGGATTTCGTCACCCTGCTGGAAATGCACGCCCTCGAGCTGCTTTTGCCCCAGCGTCCCGCGCCAGGTCGCGCCGAGCATCCGGAACAGCGCCCCGACATTGCTGTCGGTCGCGAGCAGCTTCATATTGCCGTTCGTGCCATAGGCTTCGCTGGTGCGGATGCTGAGCAGCAGTTTCTCGAGCGTCGTGACGATCAGAAGCGAGAATTTGCCCTTGAACTCGCCTTGGCGGACCAACGACACCGTCATCGGCTCGGGCTTGGGCGGCAGCCGCCCGCCGCCGATACCGAAGATGATCGCGAACAGCGCGAGCATCGCCGCGAGGAAATGCGAGATCCCGTTGGGCAGGCCGAGCGGATAGATGCGATTGCGGCAATAGAGCATCACGTCGGCGAGATAGGCGCCGCCGAGGAACATGCCGAGCACGGGGCGCGATTCATCGCCGCTGTCGAGCGAGATCAGCTGGCGTTCGATCACATGGTCTTCGAGCCGGCCGCTCTCGACCAGGTCGACGACGCGCTGCAACGCCTTGATCGGATCGCCCTCCGCCCCGAGGTCGAGCGCGATCAGATTGGTCTTGCCGTTCGGAAGCACCGCGACCGGCGGCGGCGAACCGCCGAAATGGCCGCCCGAGTAAAGTTCGGTCAGCGCCGCCTGCACCGTGCCGTCGCCGCCGTTGATGACGACGATGCGCGGACTGACCATCGCCATCGTGCGGATCGCTTCGCCGATCTGGTCGACGTCCTCGACTTCGTAATGGAAGATGTCGGGATGCGACGCGCAATATTCGCGAACCTGCGGCAACAGGGCACGGTTGCCCGTCGAACGTGGATTCGAAAGGAGCGCGACGCTGGCCATATCCGTTACATATATTTCATCGTGATCGAGATCTTCTTGGGCGCATCCCCGACCGAAAAGGCCGTCTTCTTGTAGCTCGGCTTGCCGAGGTTGAAGATGTTGATGCTCGGATTGTTCGACATCCCGCCGCCATCGCGGGAGATGTCGGTCTTGCCGTTGCCGTTGACGTCGTGACGCACCGCGATGCCGTACACGCCCGCTTCGGGCAGCGGCACGCAGACGGTCATCGAACCGGCGCGTGCCGGCACTTCGATACGGGCGAGCCAGCGGCCCTTCTCCAGCCAGTCAGCCGACGTGCCGCGATAGCTTTGCACGCGAATCTTGCCGGTCGACGCCTTGACGCCGCTGATCTGGACCAGCGTCGACGGGCCGCTCTTGCACTGCGACAGATCGTTCGAGATGACCCGGCCTTCCGCCTGCGCCGATGCGGCGAAAGCCAGCACGGAAACGCCAAGCAGTGCGGATACAAATTTCGACATGACCTCAAAACCTCCAGAGGCTATAGCCATCCCAGCGAGCGCGAGAGCGCGCGCTGACATGGGTCCCTGTCGCCCTTGAATCGGCATATCGGAAACAACTGCGGCCAAATCATGGTGATGGGGCGACGAAAGATTGAATAAGCTGCCTGCCATCGACCGCTACATCGCGCGGCTCATTTTCTTCCCGATGCTCGGCACGCTCGTCCTGTCGGCGATGCTGCTCGTGCTCGAAAAGATGCTCCGCCTCTTCGACTTCGTCGCGACCGAGGGCGGCCCCGTCAGCCTCGTGTGGCGTATGCTCGCCAACCTCATCCCCGAATATCTTTCGCTCGGCATCCCGATCGGGCTGATGCTCGGGATTCTCCTTGCTTTCCGAAGGCTTGCGACGTCGAGCGAGCTCGACGTGCTCAAGGGCGTGGGGATGAGTTTCGGGCGGTTAATGCGCATCCCCTTCGCCTATGCGATCGCGCTCGCGGCGCTGAACCTCGCGATCGTCGGCTTCATCCAGCCGGTTGCGCGCTATGCCTATGAAGGGCTGCAGTTCGAATTGCGCTCGGGCGCGCTCGGCGCATCGATCAAGGTCGGCGAATTCACCAAATTGGGCGACCGCATGACGCTGCGCATCGAGGAAAGCTATAATGACGGGCGGGCCTTGCGCGGCATCTTCGTGCGCGGCGAGCAACGCGACGGGCAGCGCGTGTCGGCGACCGCGGCGCGCGGTCAGTTCCTGGCGACCGACGATCCGAACACGATCATCCTGCGCCTGTCGCAAGGCGTCCTGATCCATGAATCGCCCAAATTTTCGGTGCCGCGTGTCCTGACCTTCGACAATCACGACCTGCCGATCCCGCTGCCCAAGATCGAGGCGTTCCGCCTGCGCGGCGGCGCCGACCGTGAAATGACGATTCCCGAGCTGTTCGTTGCGGGCAAGGACAGCAGCCAGCCCGAACAGACGCGCCTCGAATCGCGGGCGAATTTCCACTTCCGCATCGTCGAGGTGATGTCGATGTTCCTCATCCCGCTGATCGCCGTCGCGCTCGCGATACCGCCGAAACGATCGACATCGTCGCTCGGGGTCTTCCTGTCGATCGTGCTGCTCGTCACCCAGCACAAGATCAACCAATATGCCGAGGATCTGGGCGCGCGCGGGACGATCGATCCGCTGATCGCGCTCTGGGTTCCCTATCTGCTCTTCGCGGCGCTGGCGGTCTGGATGTATTATACGATCGCGCACGTTCCCGGCGGGCAGCCGATCGGCGCGCTCGAACGCGTCGCCGCCAAGGCGGCGCAGAAGATCCGCGGCCTGCTCAGCATGTTCCAGCGCGACAAGATACGGCAAGCCTGATGCACCAGCTTCATTTTTTCCCGTCGCGCACGATGGCGCTCTATGTCGGCCGCCTCTTCCTCGTCCGCTCCTTCTCGATCCTTTTCGCGCTGGTGCTGATTCTCCAGACGCTCGACCTGCTCGGCGAAAGCGGCAAGATCCTCGGCGTCGCGGGCAACAGCGATGCGGACGTGTGGCGCTATGTCGGGATGCGGCTGCCGCAGATCATCGAGACCTTCCTGCCCTTTTCCGTGCTGCTCGGCACGATATTGACGATGGTGACGCTCAACCAGAACAGCGAGGTCATCGCGATGAAGGCGGCGGGCATGTCGGCGCATCAGGTGCTCGCGCCGCTGTTCCTCGCCGCATTGCTCGTCGCGGGGATCAGCTTCGCTTTCAACGAACGCATCGTGACGCGCTCGACCGCGGCGCTCAGCGCGTGGCAGAAGGTCGAATATAAAAAGGTCCCCAAGGACAGCGGCATACGCACCAATATCTGGGTTCGCGACGGCGACGACCTGATCAACGCGACGACGGTCGATACCAGCGGCCCGACGATCGTCCTCGGCTATGTCACGATTTACGAGCGCACCGGCGGCGTGCTGTCGTCGATGCTCTCGGCCGACAGCGCGCGCGCGGTTGCGGGCGGCGGCTGGGAACTGACGAACGCGCGGCGCTTCATGCGCCGGTCGGGCACGCTCGAACCCCTGGGCACGATCATCGCGGCGAAAAATGTGCGCCCCGACCAGTTCACGCTCGCGCAGGTCGACGGCGACGAGTTGCCCTTCCTCCAGCTCCGCTCGGCGATCGCCGACCTCGAGGCCGCGGGGCGTCCCGTCGGCGCGCTCAAGGGCGTGCTCTGGCACAAGATTTCGGGGCCGCTGTCTGCGATATTGATGCCGCTGCTGGGCGCCGTCGCGGCGTTCGGCCTCGCGCGATCGGGCAAGCTGTTCGTGCGCGCGATCATCGGCATGGGGCTTGGTTTCGCTTATTTCGTCGCCGACAATTTCGCGCTCGCGATGGGCGATCTCGGCGCCTATTCGCCCTTTCTTGCGGCGTGGGGGCCGTTCATATTGTTTGCGCTGATCGGCGAGATGATCTTGATACGGACCGAGGAATAGGGGCGGAAAATCATCGACGGCAGGCGCAGCGACCCGACGAACTATGGCAGCAGATATGGCTGAAATCATCTCCACCCCGACGCTGTGGGCGGCGGTCGTGACCTTGGCGATCTTGGCGATTACCTATGCTCGGCGCAGACGGGGACATGCTCAACCTGAATATGCTGCGGCTACCAGGCTTCAGAAAATCATCTGCCTGTTGCTACTCGTCTTGCTGCTGGTTACGACAGTCATATACCACGCCGGCTTGGAACTATTTGGCGGTTACGAACAACAGGCGCTCAAAATTGCTCAAGCCGCAATGATACTATACGCCCTCGTGATAATAGCCAGACTGCAGCGCGCATAGAGAGCGGGCGATAGCTTTTACGCTCCAGCGGCGCCGCGCGCCGAACCCGCCACCAGCCGTACCACGAGGCCCGGAAGCCCGTCGTAATTCGCACCATGATATTGCGAGTCCGACGGCAGCGCGTCCTTCAGGCGGCGGTGCGCTTCGGCGAGCGCATGATAGGGAACGCCCGGCAGCAGGTGATGCAGCGCATGATAGCGCAGCCCCACCGGCGCCCACAATTCGGGCAGCAGGCCCGGCGGCGGGACGTTGACGCTGTCGAGGAACTGGCCCGTGACGGTCAGCACCGCACCGTCATTTTCCCAGAGGTGCGCGACGAGGGTGCGGATCTGGTTGAGCACCAGCGTCGCGGCGGCGATCGCGCCGAAGATGACCAGCGCGCGCAGCGGCACCCAGCCGAACACGCCGGCTGCGATCAGCAGGCTCGACCACGCCCAGGCGCCGCCTTCCTGCCACGCCCACTGGCGGCGGAACTCGCCCTCCGGCGGCTTGCGGCGGAACAGCGGGTTGATGATCATCCCCGAATAGCGTTCGACGACGATCCGGCGCAGCGGCGGGATCAGGAACGACAGCGGGGTCAGCACCGCATAGCGGAAGACGAGCGCGAGCGGCGCAAATGCCGCTGCGACAACGAACAACGGCACCGTCCACGGCTTCATCAGCGCGAGCGGCAGATATTCCGGGTCCTCGACCGTGCCATATTTGGTGCGGTTGTGGTGCAGGCTGTGAATGCCCTCATACATGAACGACGGGATCAGCAGCGGCACGCCGACGAGGATGTTCCAGGCGAGGCGGAAACCCGGCAGCGCGTTCTTCCGGATATGCGTCAGCTCGTGAATGAAGCTCCCCGCGCGGTAGAGCGCGACGACCGCAATTACCGCGGCGACCAGCATCCACGCGGTCGAGGGCGCAAGGATCGCCGCCGCGATGCCGGCATAGCCGACGAAAGTCGAGGCGAGGAAATCGGTCCAATAAATGCGCGCGCTCGGCTGCACGAGATCGCGCGTCAGCTCCGAAGCCGCGCGGATCATCGCCATATCGTCCGCGATCGCGGACTTCGGCAACTTATCGGCATCCGCCGACGGGGGAACCGGCGCCGCCGCGGGCGTCGACAGCCGGTCGACAAGAGTGTTCATCGCTAACATAGGCGGATCTTCACCATGATTTCGTGGCAGCAAAATGGCCGAATGCGGGTCGCCAGCGCCATTTCTATGCCCTAATGCGTCGCCACAAATATAGGGTTGGCTTTTCAGGAAACCAGTATGAGTGCGCACAACCAAGGCCCGATCACCATTCATCCGGTCAAGGACAAGGACGACCTGCGCGAGTTTGTCGAGCTCGCTTTCCGGCTCAACCGCGGCGATCCGGCATGGGTTCCGCCGCTGAAGGGCGAGGTCTACGGCCTGCTCACCCCCGGCAAGAATCCGTGGTTCGAACATGGCAAGGCGCAGTTTTTCCTCGCGCGGCGGGACGGGCGCACGA
Organism: Sphingopyxis chilensis; assembly: GCF_035930445.1. Classification (NCBI taxonomy): domain Bacteria; kingdom Pseudomonadati; phylum Pseudomonadota; class Alphaproteobacteria; order Sphingomonadales; family Sphingopyxidaceae; genus Sphingopyxis; species Sphingopyxis chilensis. The sequence goes on from NZ_CP142394.1 coordinate 2,852,442, forward strand.
TCGGGCGCATCTCGGCGCATATCGACGAACTCGCGCTCGCCCAGCCCGCCGAACAGGGCATGGGGCCGGGCACGGGCAATTGGGGGCTGCTCGAGGCTGAGGATGAGGCGAGCGCACAGGCATTGCTCGCCGCGGCCGAGGATTGGCTCCGCACGCAGGGCATGCACCGCTCGCTCGGCCCGCTGTCGATTTCGATCTGGGACGAACCCGGCCTGCTGATCGAGGGTTTCGACAACCGGCCGACGGTGATGATGGGGCACAATAGCCCGCTCTATCGCGGCTGGGTCGAGGGCGCAGGCTATCGGCCGGTCAAGCAGTTGCTGAATTACGACGTCGCGATCGACGACGGATTTCCCCCGATCGTCAACCGCATCGTCGCGGCGGGCGAGAAGAACGGCCGTATCCGCATCCGCAAGGTCAACAAGCGCCGCTTCGATGCCGAGGCGACACTGATCATGGGGCTGCTCAACGATGCATGGTCGGACAATTGGGGCTTTGTCCCGCTGACCGACAGCGAAATCGCCTATGTCGGCAAGAAGCTGAAGGATATCGTCTTCGAGGATCTGATCCGCGTCGCCGAAGTCGACGGCGAGCCGGTCGCGTTCATGATCGTGCTGCCCAACATCAATCAGCTGCTGATCGACATGGACGGCTCGCTGCTTCCCTTCAATTGGGCGCGGCTGCTGTGGTGGCTGCGGAGGCCGCAGAGCCATATCCTGCGCGTGCCGTTGATGGGCGTCGCGAAGAAGCTGCAGAACAGCCGTATGGCGAGCACGCTCGCCTTCATGATGATCGAATATATCCGCCGCGACGCGGTGCGCGATTATGGCACCAAACGCGGCGATATCGGCTGGGTGCTCGACGACAATCAGGGCATGAACGCGGTCGCCGAAGCAATCGAGGCCAAGGTCAACCGGGTGTATCAGATTTACGACAAAATGCTCTGATCGCTGGGACAGCTTTGCGACAAATGACAGCCATCGTGCATTGGGAGCACGGAAAGGCTTTGTCATGGCAGTCCAGTATCTTGCCGCAAATCGCTTCGGGCTTGGCCGCCGCTTCGACGATCCGGCGATGGGCGATCCGAAAGACTGGCTGATCCGCCAGATCGGCGATTACGACCCCGCCCCCGCGGCCATCGCCGACCTCGCGGGGCGCGAGGCGATCGCGACCGCCTATGCCGAATATCGCGACGAGCGGCAGGCGATGCGCCGCGAAGCGAAGAATGCGGAAATGCGCGACGACGACGGCAATGCGGTCGAGGCGATGCGCCGCATGTCGCGCGCCGGTTTTCGCCGCCACTATGGCGAGGCTGCGAGCGCGCGCCTCGCTGCCGCCGTCGCGACGCCGACGCCCTTCGCCGAACGCCTCGTTCATTTCTGGTCCAATCATTTCGCGATCTCGGCGGACAAGCAGACCGTCGTCGGCTTCGCCGGCAATTACGAGAATGACGCGATCCGCCCGCATGTCATGGGCAAATTTTCTGACCTCTTGAGCGCTGCGGTCCACCACCCCGCGATGCTGCTCTTTCTCGATCAGGCGCAAAGCTTCGGCCCCGACAGTCCGTTTGCGGCCCGCGTACGCAATCGTGGCAAGCGGCAGGCGCCGGGGCTCAACGAAAATCTGGCGCGCGAGATCATGGAGTTGCACACGCTCGGCGTGCGCGCCGGCTATACGCAGGCCGATGTGACGAATTTCGCCAAGGCGCTCACCGGCCTGACCGTCGCCGGGATCGGACGCGGTGCGGGACAAAGGCTGATGCCCGCCGACACACGGCCGGGCGAGACCGTCTTCGTCGATCGGCTCCACCAACCCGGGGCGCTGACCATCCTCGGCAAGCGTTACGACCAGCCGGGCGGGCGCCAGGCCGAGGCCGTGCTGCGCGACCTTGCCGTCCACCCCGCGACCGCGCGCCACGTCGCGACCAAGCTCGCGCGGCATTTCACGTCCGACGAACCGCCCGCGCCGCTCGTCGACCGGCTGGCTCAGGATTTCGAACGCACCGGCGGCGACCTGCCTTCACTCTATCGCACGCTTATCGCCTCGCCCGAACCATGGACGGCGGCGCCGACGATGTTCAAATCGCCATGGGACTGGACGGTGTCGATGCTGCGCGCGCTGAAAACGCCCGGGCTCGGTGAGCGACAGAATATCGCCGCGATGTTCGCCCAGCTCGGCCAGCCGGTGTGGCGCCCCGGTTCGCCCAAGGGCTATGACGATATGGTCGCCACCTGGGCGGGATCGGCGGCGCTCATGCAGCGCGTCGAACTCGCCAGCCGCATCGCGGGCCGGATCGGCGACCGCGCCGACGCGCGCCAGCTCGCCCCACTCGTCCTTGCCGACGCGCTCACCCCTGAAACGAGCCAGGCCATCGCGCGCGCCGACAGCCCCGGCCAGGGGCTCGCGATGCTGTTCGCCAGCCCCGCCTTCTTGCGGAGATAGACGATGATCCTTTCACGCCGCTCGATCATCCTGTCGGGGATCACGGTTGCCGCCGCGGGCGCGCTGCCCGGTTTCGCCTATGCTGCGGCGGGCACGCCCAAACGCCTCGTCTTCGTCATCCAGCGCGGCGCCGCCGACGGGCTCGCCACCGTCGCGCCGACGGGCGATCCCGCCTTCGCCGCCGCGCGCCGCGCGATGGCGGACGAAACCGCGGGCGGCGCGAAGCTCGACGCGATGTTCACGCTCCACCCGGCCCTCGCCCAGACGGCGGGCCTCTATACCGGCAAGCAGGCCCATTTCGCGCATGCCGTCGCCACGGCCTATCGCGACCGGTCGCATTTCGACGGACAGAATATGCTCGAAGGCGGCGGATCGCGCCCCTATGGCCGCGACGACGGCTGGGTCGGGCGGCTGCTGACGCTGCTCCCCGCGCCCGAGCGCGACGCGATCGCAATCGCCCCCGCGGTGCCGCTCGCACTGCGCGGATCGGTGCAGGTGGGCACCTATGCGCCGAGCCGCCTGCCGCAAGCCGACGCCGACCTGATCGCGCGGTTGACCGCGATGTATGCCGACGATCCCCTCCTCCACCCGCTGTGGGACAGCGCGGTCAAGACGCAGGAACTGGCGAGCGACATTGGCGGCAACAACGGCCGCAACGGCGCCGAACTCGGCAAGCTCGCGTCGTCGCTGATGCTGCCCGCCGATGGCGCGCGCGTGATGATGGTCGAAACCGGCGGCTGGGACACGCACAGCGGCCAGCGGAACCGCCTCGCGGCGCAATTGCGCGGGCTCGACCAGTTGATCGGCGCGCTGCAGACGGGGCTCGGCCCGGCGTGGAACGACACGCTGGTCATCGTCGCCACCGAATTTGGCCGCACGGTCGAGGTCAATGGCACCGGCGGCACCGACCATGGCACCGCATCAACCGCGATGCTGCTCGGCGGCGGTCTGGCGATGGGCGGCAAGGTGTCGGCCGACTGGCCGGGGCTTGGCGCCGCGGCGCGCTATGAGGGGCGCGACCTCAAGCCCACGCGCAACCTCGAAAGCGTGATCGCGAGTGCGGTCGCGCATCATTATGCGCTCGACCCGAAACGCGTGATGACGACGCTGTATCCTGACGCCTAACCCCAAGGCCCAACGCCCAACGCCATTGCGATGCGCTTTACGCCAGCACCGCCCACGTCGGCGCGTGGTCGCTCGCCTTCTCGCGCCCGCGATGATCCTTGTCGACGCCCGCATCGACCAGCCGGTCGGCGAGCGCGGGGCTGAGCAGCAGATGGTCGATGCGGAAACCATGGTCGCGCTGCCAGCCGCCCGCCTGATAGTCCCAGAAGGTCCAGATGCCGCCCGCCGGATGGCGGCTGCGGATCGCGTCGGTCCAGCCGTCGCCGAGCAGGCGGAACCATGCGTCGCGCGAATCGGGCTGCATCAGCGCGTCGGTCGACATCGCGCGCGGGTCCCACACATCGTCGTCGTGCGGGATGACGTTGTAATCGCCGGTCAGGATCGTCGGGATTTCGCTCGCGAGGAGGAATTTCGCGCGCTCGCGCAGCCGCGCCATCCAGCGCAGCTTGTAATCGAATTTCGGTCCCGGCTGCGGATTGCCGTTGGGGAGGTAGATCGACGCGACGCGCAGGCCGTGAACGTCGGCCTCCAGATAGCGCGACTGCTCGTCCTCATCCTCGCCCGCGAGCCCGCGCTGCGTTTCGACGGGCTGCGTCCCCTTCGCCAGGATCGCGACGCCGTTGAACCCCTTTTGCCCGTGATAGAGGAAGCCATAGCCCGCCGCCTCGATCTCCTTGGTCGGCATCGTCTCGTCGCTCGATTTCAATTCCTGCAGGCAGGCGATATCGGGCTGCGTTTCCTCGAGCCATTCGACAAGACGCGGCAAGCGGGCCTTGATCCCGTTGATATTGAAGGTCGCGATTTTCATGGCCGCACCTATGCCAGCAAGCTGGCAGCTTAGAAAGGCGTCAGATCGAGAAGCTAGAGCCGCAGCCGCAGCCCGAGGCCGCGTTGGGATTTTCGACCTTGAACGACGAACCGCCGAGCGAATCGACGAAATCGACGATGCAGCCGCGCACCAGGTCGATGCTGACCGGATCGACGACGAGTTTCACGCCATCGGTTTCGGTGACGATGTCATCGGCGTCGATGCTTTCGGCAAGACCGAAGCGATAGGTGAAGCCCGAGCAGCCGCCGCCATCGACCGCAAGGCGTAGCGCGGCCTCGCTTTCGCCCTTGCGGTCGGCGATCCAGCGGACGCGGGCCGCGGCGGCGGACGAGAGGGTGATATCGGAAAGCTGTGTGGCCATGACCGCTAGATAAGGGGTCGTGCGCAAATGAAAAGGGCGCCGCGACGGTTACCCCGCCTGGCGCCCCTCCTCTCCGACCCTGTAAAAGCTCTTATTCGGGACCGCCCATGGCGACATTCTTGCCCGTGATCGCGGCGATCGCCATCTGGTCCGAGCGAACGAACGGCATCGGATTGACCGGCGCGCCTTCGATACGGACTTCATAATGGAGGTGGTTGCCGGTCGAACGGCCGGTCGAACCGACATAGCCGAGGATGTCGCCCTTCTTCACCTGCTGCCCGGGGCGCACGATGTAAGACGACATATGGCCGTAGCGCGTCTGGATCGCATTGCCATGTTCGACTTCGACATAATTGCCATAACCGCCAAGGCGCTGCGCGCGACCGACGATGCCGTCGGCGGTCGCATAGATCGGGGTGCCGCGCGGCGCCGGAATATCGATGCCGTTGTGGCGCGCGACCTTGCCGGTGACCGGATGGACGCGCATGCCGTAGGACGACGAGAGCGACATCTGCTCGATCGGGCGGCGCGACGGGATCGCGACACCGATCGAGGCGGTCAGGCCGGTGTCGAGGCGTTTCCACGCCTGAAAGATCGCGCGGGCTTCGCTGTCCTCGCTGGCCGACGGCACGCCAGCGTCGAAGCTGTCGTCATCGGGTTCGTCGGGAGCGACAATGCCAGCGTCGGCGCTGGTTTCGGCGGCGTGGACGGCCGGGGTGGCCGCTACAAAACATGCTGCGGCGCAAAATATTGCGACTTGGTGCAACTTCTGCGCCAGAAGAGTGTTAATCAAAACAACGACCCCGCGTTTGCCATGTCGCCAAAGCCCGGAAAAAGGCCTTGGCGCCGGTGTTTCTTGGTTTGGATGATTGCTCATCCCCCGCGGAAGCCTGTGTGCTGTTCCAATCCTTACGAAGCAATAACGGCGTAGAATTCTTGCGTTAAACCGGCACGTCGGCGCGCCGAGTCGTTGAACGGCGGTTTCAAACCGCCGCGAAAGCGCGATTTTACTAGGGCGTGCCACGTTTCGACGGCGTTGAATCCCATTTCATCGCACTTTTGCCGGAACCAGAGTGTGCCGGCGCTCACATGCCGGATTTCATCGTTGTAAATACGCGATAAAATCTTTGCGGAAACCGCATCGCCCACGCTGCGGAAGCGCTCGACCGTCGCGGGCGTGACGTCGAGGCCGCGCGCTTCGAGTACCATCGGCACGATCGCGAGGCGCGCAAGCGCATCGTCGGCGGTAACCTGCGCGGCTTCCCACAGCCCCGCGTGCGCCGGAAGCGCGCCATAGTGACTGCCAAGCTGGCGAAGGCGGCGGTCGAGCAACGCGAAATGCATCGCCTCGTCGGCGGCAACCCCGATCCAGTCGTCGACGAACGCGCGCGGGAATTCGCCGCCAAAGCGGCCGACCAGATCGACCGCGAGGTCGATCGCGACGAATTCGATGTGCGCGAGCGCATGGAGCAGCGCGATGCGGCCGCGTTCCGACCCGCCCTTGCCGCGCTTGGGCATCTGGTTCGGTGCGAGCAGTTCGGGTTCGGCGGGCCACTCCGGCCGCTCGGGCATCGGCGTATCGCAGCGATGTTCGATCTCGCCGCGCCGCCACGCCCGCGCCAAGCGGCGCGCCGCGCGGCGTTTGTCGTGCGGGTCCGGCGTCAGCAAGACCACGCGCGCGGCTTCGCCCAGGCTCGGCATCAGAGCGCCTTGGCGGCCTCCAGCACGGCGTCGGCATGCCCTTTCACGCGCACCTTGCGCCACTCTTTCGCGAGCTTGCCGTCAGGCCCAAACAGGAAGGTCGAACGTTCGATACCCATATAGGTGCGGCCGTAATTCTGCTTTTGGGTCCAAGTACCGAACGCCTCGCACACCGCGCCATCCTCGTCGGAGGCGAGCCGGACGGTCAGGCCATATTTGTCGCGGAACTTGCAGAGCTTTGCCGGCGCGTCGCGCGATACCGCCAGAACCTGCGCGCCCAGATGCGCGAATTCGGGCGCGAGGCGAGTGAAATCCTGCGCCTCGGTCGTGCAGCCGGGCGTATCGGCCTTGGGATAGAAATACACGACAAGCGGCGCCCCCTTCATCGCCGCAAGATCGATCGCCGCGCCGTCAGCGTCGAGAAGTTTCACGGCGGGAATGGCATCTCCGATTGCGAGGGTCATGTCTTGCTCTCCTGTTGCGCCGGGCGAATCAACGCCCACCAGTTCGCGATCTCCTGCCGCGCCATGTCGTGCGCGGCAAGCAGCTGCGGCCAGCCCGGCTCGCCACACGCTGCCGCGACGAGCCCCCGTGCCGCGACGGTCGCGGGTTCCCCGTCGGGGGCGGTGAGGCGCAGCATGACGAGCATGCGCGCGAGCAGGCGGTGCGCGTCGCAGACTTCGGCCGGCGCCAGGCCCGCCGCCTTCAGGCACGCCAGCGCCGCCGCGATATTCGGATCGTGGCACCGCCCGCTCGCGAGCTGCGTCACCTGCATCGCGAATTCGAGATCGACGAGCCCGCCCGGCCCGCTCTTGATATCGAGCGCGCCTTTCGCGGGCTTGTGCGCGGCGATCTTGTCGCGCATTTCGGCGGCATCGGCGGCCAGTTTCGCCGGATCGCGGGGGATCGCCAGCAGCTCGGCGATGATGCGCTCGACCTCCGCGCGCGCTTCGTTGGAACCATAGACCGGCCGCGCGCGAAGCAGCGCCATATGCTCCCACGTCCACGCCTCTTCGCGCTGGTAGCGCTCGAAACTGTCGACCGTCACGACGAGCGGGCCCTGTGCCCCCTGCGGCCGGAGACGCGTATCGACGTCGTAAAGCTTGCCCGCCGCGGTCGGCACCGACATCGCCGCGGTCACGCGCTGCGCGAGGCGGTTGTAATAGGTTGTAGCCCCCAGGGGACGCGGCCCGTCCGATTCGGCCAGATGATCGCCGGTGAACAGATAGATGAGGTCGAGGTCCGACGCATGCGTCAGCGCCCTGCCGCCGAGCCGGCCGAGCGCGAGCACGACAAGCTCGCTGCCGTCGATGCGGCCATGCGCGGCGACGAATTCGGCGACCGTCGCATCGGCGAGCACCTGCAGCGCGGCTTCGGCGAGTTCGGAATAGCCGCCCGCGATCGTAAGCGGGTCGTTCGCCCCCGCGATCAGTTGCACCCCATAAGCGAAACGCCGCTCGCCGACGCGGTCGCGCGCACGGTCGAGCAGCCGCTCATAGTCGAGGCCGGCCAGCCCCGGCGCCCATTCGGCGAGCAGCTCGGCCTTCGTCGCCGGCGCCTCGAACGCGCGCTTGTCGATCAGTCCCTCGATCAGTTCGACGCGCGCACCCAGCGCCTCGGCCAACGTCGGCGCGAGCGACAGGGTGCGCGTCGCGATCTTCGCAAGTTCGGGCTGCGCCGCGAGCAGGTGGAAAAAATTGATCGCGCTGGGCAGACCGCCGACGAGCTTGTCGAAGCGCAGCAGCGTGGCGTCGGGGTCGGGCGCTGCGCCGAGCGCTTTGACCAATTCGGGGAGCACCGTTTCGAGCGCACCCTGCGCCGCGGGACTACGCAGCGCGCGCTGTTTGCCACCGCGCCATTCTGCGATCGTGCGCAGCGCCGCATCGGGCGGGTCGAACCCCGCCGCCGCGAGTTCCGCCGCAAGGCCGCCCTCGTCGCGGGGAAGACCCGTCGTCGTCGCGCGTTCGGCGACGAGCCGGTCGTAACAGCTGCCGACGTCGGCGACGACGGGATCGAGCGCCGCGAGCAGCGCCGCGCCGTCAGCCTCGCCGTCGAGCCGCGCGACGCAGTCGAGTGCGGCGGCCTGCGTCGGCAGGCTGTGCGTCTGCTGGTCCTCGATCATCTGGAGCCGATGCTCGATGCGGCGGAGCGTGGCATAATGGCCCGACAGGCGCGCCGCGACTTGGGGTTCGACCCGTCCGGCCGCGGCTAGCGCGGCGAGCGCATCGACGGTCGCCGGCACGCGCAGCGACGGATCGCGGCCGCCGTAGATGAGCTGGTGGACCTGCGCGAAAAATTCGATCTCGCGGATGCCGCCGCGCCCGCGCTTCAAATCGAAACCCGGTCCGAACGCCTGCCCCTGCGCGAAATGGTCACGGATCCGGTCGCTCATCGCGCCGATTTCCTTGAGCTGGCGAAAATCGAGGCTGCGGCGCCATATGAAGGGCTGGATCGCCGCAAGGAAATTCTCGCCGAGCGCGCGGTCGCCCGCCGACGCGCGGCTGCGGATGAACGCCGCCTGCTCCCATGCGAGCGCTTCGGATTCATAATAGGAGATCGCGGCGCTTTCGGGGAGCACGATCGGCGTCACCTCCGGATGCGGACGAAGCCTGAGGTCGACGCGCAGCACATGCCCGTCGGCGGTGCGCGCCGACAGGATTTCGACCATCCGCCGCGCGATCCGCACCGCCGCCTCGTCCGGGTCGTCGCGCGAGCGCCGCGGCAGCGTTTCGGGATCGAAGATCAGGATCGGGTCGATGTCCGACGAATAGTTGAGTTCGTGGCTCCCGAGCTTCCCGAGCGCGATCACCACAAGGCCGCGCGGCGCCTCACCGGGCACGCGCTCGGCAAAGGCGGCGGCGAGCGCGGCATCGCACGCCGCATCGGCGAAGTCCGACAAGAGCCGCGTCGTCGTCCTGACATCATGCTCGCCCGACAGGTCGCCGAGCGCGAGCAGCAGCGCCGTCCGGCCGCGCCACCGGCGCAGTGTGCGCATGATATCGTCGTCGACCGGCGGCGGCGCAACGGCCGCGAGGGCGGCGTCGGTGCCCTCGCTCAAATAGCACGTCACATCGTCGGGATTAAGCTCGGCGAGCCGCGCTAGGAACGGCGCATGGGCTGTAAGCCGGTCGAGCGCCGACTGGCGGCTGGAAACGTCCATGATCGTCATGACCCCGCCTATCACCCGCGCCCATGAAGGTGGCAACCCCCACCCCGTCAATGACGAACGGATAGATTAGGCCGGAATCGTGCTTTCGTCGAAGAACAGCACTTGCGAGATCGCCGCGCGCAGCGTCGCGGGCTGATACGGCTTGGTGAGCAGGAAGGCCGGCTCGGGGCGGTCGCCGGTGAGCAGCCGTTCGGGAAAGGCGGTGATGAAGATGACCGGCACTTTAAGGTCGGTGAGGATTTCCTGCACCGCCTCGATCCCCGAGCTGTTGTCCGCGAGCTGGATGTCGGCGAGCACGAGGCCGGGCTGGTGCTTCTGCGCCTCGTCGACCGCCTCGCGGTGCGTCGTCGCGACGGCGACGACGTCATGGCCGAGGTCGCGGACAATCATTTCGATGTCCATCGCGATGATCGGCTCGTCCTCGATGATCAGGATGCGCGCGCGCGTCTGGCGGTCGATCTCGTCGGTCGCGTCGGCGATCAGCGAGCGCACCGCCTCGGCATCGCGGCCAATGATGCGCCCCGTGTCCTCGGCACTGAAACCTTCGACCGCAGTGAGCAGCAACGCCTGCCGCGCCAGCGAGGGAATGCGGCGGAGCCGCGCGTCGGCAATCGCGATATCGGTCAGCGTGTCGCTGTCGTTCGCCGCCGCCTGTTCGGCCATCAATCCGAAATTGTCGTGTACCATCCGGTACAGCTGGATGCGCAGGTCGGCGCCGGTATCGATCGCCCCGGGGTCGGCCACCAGCGTTTCGAGCAGCCGGGCGACCAGCGCATCGCCGTTCTGCTGGCTTCCGGAAACGGACCGGCCATAACGCCGCAGATAGGGAAGGTGCGGCGCAACCGACTGACCCAATGACATATTTTACCTCCTGATAGCCCTAAAAAACCGGGGTGGACGCGTCCGGAAAAGGGACAAGCCCCCATGCCTCCCCGCCACCATCCGATATATTTCAACCTTTGGGAACGATTTAGCCTTAAAATAGTTTCATGGCGAAGGAACAAACGCGCCATTGCTCTTTGGTGTATGCGCGGTTAGCAAAAGGCCCTATGTTCAGCGGATGCCTCGATAATGTCGTCTAAAGCCGGTTCGCCACGCAGCGAGGCCTCCGGTAAGCACGCGGATAAAAAACCCCCGGCCAAGGGACAGGACGTCAACGGCGCCCTGCGCCGCGCCTATGAATCGACGGTGGACGAGACGATTCCCCAATCCTTGCTGGACCTGCTGAGCAAACTCGACTGAGTCAGCGCTTGTAGCGCGCGTCGAAATCGCTCTGGAACGACGAGAAGCTGCCCGCGGCGATCGCGTCGCGCATTCGTTGCATCAGATCCTGATAGAAATGCAGATTATGCTGCGTCATCAGCATCGCGCCGAGCATCTCGCCCGAGCGGACGAGGTGATGCAGGTAGGCGCGCGACCATGTCGCGCACACGGGGCACCCACAGCCTGAATCGAGCGGCGCCTGATCCTCGGCGAATTTGGCATTGCGGATATTGATCGGGCCAGCCCAGGTGAACGCCTGCCCGTTGCGTCCCGATCGCGTCGGCAGCACGCAATCGAACATATCGACCCCGCGCGCGACGGCGCCGACCAGGTCGTCGGGTTTGCCCACGCCCATCAGGTAGCGGGGGCGATCGGCGGGAAGCTGCGCGGGCGCATAGTCGAGCACGCCGAACATCGCCTCCTGCCCCTCGCCGACCGCGAGCCCGCCGATCGCATAGCCGTCGAAGCCGATATCGGTCAGCGCCGCCGCCGAGCACGCACGCAATTTCTCGTCGAGCGACCCCTGCTGGATGCCGAACAAGGCCGAGCGCGCCGCATGTTCCTCGCCCGCATCGAAGCCGGCGCGGCTGCGCGCGGCCCAGCGCATCGAGCGTTCCATGCTCGCCTCGGCGCGCTTGGCATCGACGCCGTTCGGAGGGCATTCGTCGAACGCCATCACGATATCGCTGCCGAGCAGGCGCTGGATCTCCATCGAGCGTTCGGGGGTGAGCATGTGGCGCGAGCCGTCGAGGTGGCTCTTGAACGCGACCCCCTCCTCGCTCTGTTTGGTCAGCGCGGACAGGCTCATCACCTGATAGCCGCCACTGTCGGTCAGGATCGGCCGGTCCCAGCCCATGAATTTGTGAAGCCCGCCCAGCCGCGCCATGCGTTCGGCGGTGGGGCGCAGCATCAGGTGATAGGTGTTGCCAAGGATGATGTCGGCGCCGGTCGCGCGAACCTCTGCGGGGCGCATCGCCTTCACCGTCGCAGCGGTGCCGACGGGCATGAAGGCCGGCGTGCGAATCTCGCCGCGCCGCATGGCGATGACGCCGGTGCGCGCGGCGCCATCGGTCGCGGCGACCCGGAAAGCGAATCTGTCGGTCATGGCGCGCGCCTATGGCGAGCGCCGCGCCAAAAGTCGAGCGCCGCGGCTAGTCGCGTGCCTCTTCGCTCGACGGCTCTTCTTCGGCCGCCTTGGCCTTTTCCTTCGGCTTTTCCTTTTCGAAGATCTTGATCAGTTCCTTCTTGCGCGCATCCGAAAGTTCCTTTTCGGCGGCGGGGAACATCTCTTCCTCCTCCTCGTCGATATGGTGGAGATAGCGGTCCTTCATCGTGCGGAAGCGCGTCAGCCAGCCGGTCGAGGAAAAGTCCATCTCGTATAATTCGGTCAGGAAATCCTCGATTTCCTTATGCTCGGCGACGCTGTGCTGCGCTTCATCGCGCAGGTCGGGGTCGGCGAGCATCGTCGCATAGAGCGACATTTCCTCGGACGCCGCATGCGCGGTCACCTCGACGCGAAAGCTTTCGAACAGCGTGCGGCGGTCGTCGCTGTCGCCGTGCGTCGCGTCGATCCGGTCGAGAAGCTCGCGGTGGCGGTCGTGGTCGGCCTTCAGGCGCGCGAAGATTTTGGTTTCGGTCATGTCGGTCTCCGTCGGTTGGCGGTTCGGAGACAGAACGGGTCAGCGCGAGGCGGGTTCCGGCGTCACGCCTCTTTCCAGTCGTTCGTCGTCGTGAAGGTCGGCAGCGCGAGCGCGCTCGTCTGCTGCGCCGCCGCCGCGATCAGATAGGGGGAGACGCGGTGGCGCGTGCACAGCCCGCCATTGCCGTCGCTGACCATCGTCTGTTCGAATTCGACGCCCTGCTGGTGCTTCGCCGAGCGGCGGACCGTCGCGGTGACGAGCTGCCCTTCCCCGAAATCGATCACAAAGCGCGTGCCCACGGGCACGTCCAGGATCCCCTCGATAAAGGCGCCCGTCGTCGACAGGTTGCGGATGACGACGTTATAGCGATGATTGTCGTGGATCGCGCCGACCTTGCGGAACATCGAAAAACGGTCGTTGCGCTGGCGCGCCGGCCCCGTGGGCTTGATCGTCCACGATCCCCTCTCGGCATGTTCGATCAGGTCGGCCTGCGGCACCGGCTTGCTGTAGATATAGCCCTGGACGTGGCTGACGTTGAGCTTGCGGATCAGCTCGAGCTGGTCGAGCGATTCGATGCCCTCGGCGGTCGTTTCCATCTCGAGCGCCTCGGCGAGCGCGACGATCGCGGCGATGATCGCGGCGTTGCGCGACCCCGGTATCGTCGCGTCGCGAACGAAGCTCTGGTCGATCTTGATCTTGTCGAACGGCGCCGATTGCAGATAGCCGAGCGACGAATAGCCGGTGCCGAAATCGTCGAGCGCCAGGCGAACCCCGAGGTCCTTCAGCGCCTTGAACATCTGGTTCGTTTCGGCCGTGTCGCCCAGGAACACGCTTTCGGTGATTTCCAGTTCCAGCCGGTCGGGGGCGAGGCCCGTCACGTCGAGCGCCTGCGCGACGACCTTCGGCAGGTCAGGGTTGGCGAACTGGATCGGCGAGACGTTGACCGCGACACGCATGTCGCCCGGCCAGCCCGCGGCGTCCTCGCACGCCTTGCGAAGCACCCATTGGCCGAGCTTCCAGATCAGATTGGCTTCTTCGGCGATCGGGATGAACACTGCCGGCGAAATCACACCGCGCTCGCGGTGGGTCCAGCGGATCAGCGCCTCCACGCCCGTCACCATGTTCGATTTGGAATTGACGACCGGTTGATAGCAAAGCGTGATTTCACCGCGCGACAACGCGTCGCGCAGATCCTCTTCAAGCATCCGGCGGTGTTCGGCCGCCTGGTGCAAATCGCTCGAATAAAAGCTGAAGCGGCCGCGACCGTTGCCCTTTGCCGCATAGAGCGCCAGATCGGCGTTGCGGACAAGGTCGTCGCTGCTCTCGCCGTCGAAGGGGGCGATGGCGACGCCGACCGACGCCCCGATGATGCAGCGGCTGCCCTCGACCGAATAGGGCTGCGACAGGCTGGCGATAATGTCGGTCGCCATGTCGCCCAATTTGCCGCGATCCTCGATATCGGGCAGGATGATCTGAAATTCGTCGCCGCCGAGGCGGCTGACCATTTCGCGGTCGCCGACGATCTTGAGCAGCCGTTCGGCAACCTGTTTCAGCAAGGCATCGCCCGCCGGATGGCCGAGCGTGTCGTTGACCTGCTTGAACCGGTCGAGGTCGAGCAGCATGATCGCGCACGAGCGTTGCTGCTGCGCGAACGCGGCGAGCGTCGCGTCGAGCTTTTTCGAAATGTTGAAGCGGTTGGCGAGCCCGGTGAGCGAATCATAGAGCGCCAGCCGCGACGCGTCCTCGGCCGAGCGGCGTTGCTCGGTGATATCGGTGCCATTCCCCCGGTAACCGGTGAATTTGCCCGAACCGTCGAACTGCGGCCGACCTGAAATCGCCCACCAGCGGTCGTCACCCTCGAACGCGCTGCGCAGCGGCAGCTCGTGAAATTTCGACTGCTTGGTCAGCAGGAAGGGCAAGGTGCGCTGACGCTCGCCCTGGCTGTCGACGGGCAGGAACAGCTCGGTGAAGGCGGTGCCGAGCAGTTCGCCGGTCGTCCGGCCCATCAACCGCGCCACCGAATCGGTAATATATGTCAGGCGTCCCTTCGCGTCGGTCGACCAGAACCAACCCTGACCGCTTTCCTCGTAGTTCCGGAGCAGCAGCAGCGCGTCGTGGGTGTGCAGGTTCGCCGCGGCATCGCCGCGCTGTTTGCCGATGCGGGAGCCGAGCATCCCGAAAAAGCCGCGATGGGCTTCGTCGATATCTTCCTGTCCCCGGTCGCCGGATTCCATCCGCGATGGCACATCCATCCAACAAACTCTTTATCTGATCCCGCCACTTGTCCGGCCGCTATGCGCGGCAACAGATTGCGATAGTGTAAATATCCAAGGACTTGCTCCAATACGAAACATCGGGAGCGGGATCACTCCGCGCGGGCGCATCGCCACCCTCGTGACTTTCACTCATCCTGCCTCATTAACCTTCCCAAGAAGCCAAATGTTAATATGGGCCTCGCGATGGGTGCGCGCATGGCAATGACTGTATATCTGAACGAAGTTCCGCGAACGGCGGGCAAGGGCCGCGCGTCGCGGCGGCAGCTGCGGCTGCCGCTGCACGGATCGAAGGCGACGGGCGCCGAGATCGAGGCGCTGGTCCACAATATTTCGGCGACCGGCATGCTTGTCGAAAGCGCCGCGGCGCTGGAAATCGGCGAGGTGATCGAGGTCAACCTGCCGCACAGCGGCAAGACGGCGACCAAGGTCATCTGGACGAGCGGCCGCCTTGCCGGGTGCCAGTTCGAAATGCCGATCTCGTCCGCGACGCTCAGCGCCGCGCAGCTGCGGAGCGTGGTGGGGCCGGATGCCCATCCCCCTGAAGACCTGCCCGCCGCCACCACGGAAAGCTTCGGCGTCCGCCTGCAACGGCTGCGCACGGCGAAGGAATTGACCCAGGGACAGCTCGCGGTCCGGCTGGGAGTCAGCGAACCGTCGATCTCGGCGTGGGAGCTCGACAAGGCGCGCCCCAAGGCCGGCCGGATCGAGGCCCTGTCGGAGGCGCTCGGGGTCGAAATTTCCGAACTTCTAGGGTTCGACGAGGCAGAAAATCTGAACGAGCTGGTCGCCAAGGCCAAGGCGCAAATCGCCAAGGCGGCGGGCGTCGATCCCGACAAGATCAGGTTCACCATCGAGATCTAGAGCGAAAAAACTGGCGGAAATTGAAGCCATTTTCCGGCAAGCCATCAAACATTCCTTAACTCGCATCGCGTAGGGCACTCTCAGCAGAAGAGGGTGAAAGACGATGAAGAAGGTTCGGCTTTACAGCGCGATCGCATGTGTTTCGGTCGCCTTCACCAGCAGCGGCGCCATGGCCGCCGAAGCGGGCAAGGCGTCGTTCGACGTGCGCGTCACCGTTCCCGAATATTGCGAGATCAACGCCTCGACGGTGCTGACGTCGCAGGGCAACGGCTTCGCCAGCGGCACGGTCTTCGAAAGCTGCAACACGCAGGAGGGCTTTCAGGTCGTCGCGTCGCACCGCCCGCTCGAACAGAATGAGGCGGTCGCGTTCAACTATGCCGGCGAATTGACCTATCTTCGCGAGGATGGCTGGAGCCAGGTCGCCAACCGCACCGGCGCCAAATATGGTCTGCGGCCGATCAGCGTCCAGTATAGCGGCCTTTCGACGCCGCTGGCGATCAACCTGACGATCACCACGATCTGACGCGCCGCCGCGGCGGCAACCCTTACATCGGCGTGACGGTGACTGTGATCCGGTCGCGATAATTGCCCGCATGGAATGTCGGGTCCGGGTCGACGACGACCGAGACCGGATGGACATTGCCCGTCGAGCCGGTGTGGCGCGCCACCTGGATGCGATCGCCGCCGCTCCGCAGATTCATCGCGCGCCCCGACACCGTCATGCGATAAGGAATGACCTCGGGCCCGTCGATCCGGCGCAGCGCGCCCAGATTCTCCGACTGTAGATCCATCTGATATCCAGCGGTGCTGAGCACGCGGATGGCAAAGGGCGGCGACGTCGACGGCGCGTTCGGCGACAAGGTCCCCATCTCGACGCTCGCCGATCCGCGCGCGTTGCCCGCGCCGGCGAAACGGATACGCGCCACCGCCGGGATGTTGAGGCTGAGCTGGGTACGCTGGACGCCGAGCTCGGCCTGCCCGCTTCGCGGAAGCAGGAAGAATTCGAGCGCTTGGCCATAGCTTCCCGATTCAAAGCCCCAGCCCAGCTTCATGCGAACATCATAAGGGATCGACGTCTCACCCCCCGTCGGGATGACGATGTCGACCGCCGACCGGGCGCTCGATCGTGCCCCGTCCGCATCGCCGATCGCGACGGCGCCATTCGGCCCGAACAGTTCGAACTTCGGGAAACTCGGATCCGACGCGGCGATATCGCGGCCCACTGCAAGCCGCAGCTCGCATATCGTGTCGCCGTCGTTGCGCAATCGGACGAGGAAGCGCTCGTTCAACTGGCCATCCTCGAAGCTGCCCGCGGGCGTGAGCGCCACCGAATTGCCACCCGCGACGAAGCTCGGCACGCACTCCGCGTGCGCGGCGGTGGCAAAACTCGCCAGCGCCAGCGCGACCGGCGTTCCCATATATGCGCGCATCCATCCCACTCCTGTCATTTCGCCGCCGCCGACGTGATCGCGATGTCGCCAAGCTGGTACAGCGGCTGCGAGTCGGCTGGTACCTCGATCACATAGCTGCCCGCGGGCTCGGTCAACCGCACCTGATAGGTCTTGCCCGGCCGCAAGCCCATGATAGCAAATCGGCCCACCGAATTGGTAAAGAAAGGCTGGCTCGCAAAATCCTCATCGTCGGTCGACGAAATCGACCCCGCGACCAGCGACGCCGGCGTCCCGTCGATGCTGAGCACGCCATAGGCGGTCACATTGGCGTCGCTGCCCACGGTGATATTATAGCCGCTGCGATACGGGGGCTCGACGGTGTCGATACCGCTGCCGATGTCGTAGCCGGCAGGGCCGTTGATCAGATCATAGGTCACATTCTGCCTCGTATAGGATTGCAGGCGCGAACCCAGCGCGGGGCCGAGCGTTCCGCTGAGCGCGTCGAACCGCTTGTCCTGGATCGACCGGCCGAGCACGACCTGGCCCGGTTCCGCGGTTTCGTGCGGTTTGGCGATGACGAAACTGTCGTTGATCGGGCGCCCGATCGCCACGTCGCCGCCGGCGATGGCGATCGACGAGCCGAGCTGGAGGCGCGCCTGCTGGCGCTCGTCGATGTCGCCAAAGCCGGAACCACCCGTCGTCACCGAGCCGCGCGCATAGAAACGATTGCCGACATAATTGGCGATCGCATCGATCGAGGCGTCGTTCCGCGACCGGCGGACGCCGAGGTCGTAACCGAAGGATCCGACCCGATCCTCATAGCTGCGCGTCACAAAGGCGCGCGCGGTTTCGCGGCGGCTGTTGTAATTGGCCTCGGCGCGCGTGCGGCCGCCCAGCGGCACCGTGATGCCCAGCCGGACGCCGAAGCGGTTCTCGTTCAGCCCCTTGCCATATTCGACGCCCGCCGTGATGCGGAACCTTTGCGTGCGATGGATGACGTCGGCATAGACGCTATGGGTGCTGTTGAACCCCGGCCGGTGAAACCAGTTCGCACCCGTGACCAGCGTGGTCCGTTCGCTGAGGCTTTGTGAATAATTTGCGGTCACGTTCAGCGTTTCGAACCGGTCGCCGGCGATCGCGTCGGTCAGAGTCTGAAAGCGGTCGCTGCGATAATCGGCGCTGACCGACAATTGCCGCCCCTGCGTCCCCCTGCCGACCTGAAGGCTGTACGCGCCGCGCAGCGAATAGCCGAAATCATCGCCCGTGCTGATGGCACCGGAAAATTCGATGCGGCCCGGAATATTCCGCGGTGACACGACGACTTCGGCACCCGCGACCTGGATGTCCTCCGACAATTGCAGCGCGCCGCCGAGCAACAGGCGGTTGCTCATGCCGCGGCGATAATAGCCCGAAAAGGCTGGCAAACCGCCATATTTGGGTGAGGCTTCGAACGCCTTCGCGACAAAGCCGATGCCCGCGCTATATTCCTCTTCGCCCGATCCCAGGTCGACCGGATCGAAAAAGGGATCGAACGAGGCGAGCTGCCGCCGGCCAGTCACATCGGTGACGAACAACTGCGCGTTGCGGCCGCCATATTGGGAGGTCAGTTGCGACAGGTCATAGGGGCCCGCCGCCAGTTGCAAGGTCTGGACCTGCTGGCCGTCGATGATCACTTCGACCGTCGCGTCGCGATCGAGCAATATCTGCTGGCTGCCCAATTGCGCGACGGGACCGATGCCCGAAAACACCCGCCGGCCCTTTTCGACGGCGACGCCGCCGAGCAGCGCGCCCGACATCACGGGAATACCCGACAATTGCAGGTCGCCCGCGCTCCAGCGGCGCAGCTTGTCGATCTCGTCATAGACCGCGCGCGCCGAGCGGCGATAGAAACCGCCCTGCCCGCCCGTGATCGCCTTGTCATATCCGCCGTCGAATTCGACCACGACGCCCTTGAAGCGCGCGGCGCCGAATACCAGGACGCCCGGATCCTCGAACGTCTCGAAATCTTCGAGGCGAAAATCGCCGACGACGTTCAGATAGGCGCTGAAATCCTCGGGCTGCTGCGTCACCGGCACACGGCTCTCGGTAATCACCGGGCCCAGCGTCTGCACCGCAGCGAGATTGGCGTCGATCCGTTCGACCGCGACTTCGAGCAGCGACGGGTTATATCGGAGGATGATCCCCGCGGCTTCCAGCTCTTCGGGGGTCAGAAAGGCCGATCCGGTGAACGATGCGCTCAGCGTTTCGGCTCCGGAGGGCGTGAGATAAGGCGCGAGTCGTTCGAGCAGCGACGCGCGCTCGAAGCGTATCCGGCCGTCGGAGGTCACTTCGGCGAAGATATCGCCGCTCAGCTGCCCGTTGCGAACGAGCGGCAGCTGCAGCTGCGTCCAGCGCTGCGCCGCGGCTGCGGGAGGCGGAGGCGGCCCCTGATCCTGCATCGCAGCATAGGCATAGGGCGACTGAAGCGCCACCAACGCCAATGTGATGCGTGAACAATAGCGTATCAATTGAAGCCCCCCTGAACCTGCCCCGCGTCGCCCCCGACTAGTCCTCGAGCGTGACGCTGACGCCCTCCTCGCGCAGCGGTTCGTCGACCGGAACGAAGAAGATGCGCGCCCCACCGGGCGGCACCAGGCCAAAGCCGACCGCATCGCTCATCCGGCTCGGCGTGCGCGATTCGGAAAAGGGCGTGCCGTCCTCGCGCGTCGCGTTGATCGTCCACCCGGTGCGCCCGGCTGCGAAGTAACGCGTGCCGCGATTTTCGATGCGCACCTCGATCCCGCGTTCGGTGACGGTCTTCGGCTTCTGTTCCTCGACCGGCAGCCGCTCGTCGGGCGGGACCACCGTTTCGCGGACGAGCGCCTTGGCCGAGGTGACGACGGGCTCGGGCTTGGTGCCTTCGGGCACGACGTTGACGAGCACGTTGAAGCGCATCACGACCTGGATCCGCGAAACCGTCGAATCGAGTTCGACCGGGATCTGGCTGACCGCGGCATAATAGATTTCGGATTTGGCGAGTGGTTCGCTCGGCAGATACTGGATACGGAAAACCTGCTGCGCGTTCGGCCCGATCACAACCTGCGGCGGAAAGACGACGAATTTCTCGTCGGCCGGGGTGAGCGTCAATTCGCCCGCCTCGTTCACGTCGCCGCGGAACATCCGCAGCTCGACCGGCAGCGTGCGGTCTTCGGAGTTCGTGACCTCGATGCGCGCGGTCGAACCGCGACCCGCCGGGGTCATTTCGACCGTCATCGGCGTCACCCGGGCGGCCTCGGCGGGGCTGACGCTCACGGCCAAGGTTGCGGCGGCGAGCGCCAGCATCAAAGATTTGCGGAACAAGGCCAATCCCCCCCGGGTCGCTTGCAGAAACAATCGCTACAGACTGAAAGGGGGAGCCTTAAGCTCCCCCTTCCGCATCTGCTTAACGAATCCCGTCAGATCGTCGTCACGGTGACCGTGACGGTGTCCTGATATTCGCCCGCCAGCGGACGGGCATCGGTGTTTTCGTTGGCACGAACGCGCGCGCGCAGTTCGACCTGGCGATGGATCGCGCCGCGGATCGTGTTTTGGCCGGTCGAACCGTTGGCCGAATTATGCTCCGGGCCAGCGCCGCCGTTAAAATAGTTCAGCGCACGGACCGAATAGTTGATCGTGTCCTTGAAGCCGGCATCGTCGCCCGCCTGCACGGTGCGCGTCTGGTTCTTCAGCACGCCGAGGTCGGCGTCGATCAGCATGCGGTTGCTCTCGTTGCAGCTGACCCAGAACGGGCTGGTTTCGTCGGCCGACGTGTCATTGATGAGCAGCGCGCCCGAGCCTGCGGTCGTGTCGATCGACAGCGTACCGAGGTCGATGTCGCTGATGCCTTCCATCGTGCAGGTTTCGGCGACGTTGCCGTTGATGTCGAACGATTCGCTGTCCGAATCGGCAGCGAAAGCGGGCGTCGCGACGAGCATGGCGCCGAGCGAAGCGATCAGAAGCTTGTTCATGGGGTAATTCTCCAGGCGGTCGGATCCCGAACATCGCGATCCGCAAAGAAACAGGGGAAGGGCGGAGCCCTTCCCCTGCGATCAGGATCAGATCGTCGTGACGGTAACCGTCACGGTGTCCTTGTAGGTGCCGGCCAGCGGACGGGCATCGAGGTTGCCGAGGAACGTCACCGCAGCACCCATGTCGATCTTGCGATGGATCGCGCCGCGGCTCTGGTTCTGGAGCAGCGGGCCGAGGATGCTGTTGAACGACGGCTGCAGGAAGCCGTTGCGATAGTTCAGGGCAGCGACCGAATAGTTGATCGTGTCCTTGAAGCCGGCGTCATCGCCCGGCTGCAGGGTACGGGTCTGGTTCTTCAGCTTGCCGAGCGTCGGAACGATCGACATGCGGTTGCTTTCGTTGCAGCTCAGCCAGAATTCGCCGGCGTTGTCGGCCGACGCGCCATTCAGGAACAGCGCATTGCTGCCGGCGTTGGTGTTGATCGACAGCGTACCGAGTTCGATATCGCTGATGCCTTCCATCGTGCAGGTTTCAGCAACATTCGCATTGATGTCGAACGATTCCGAATCCGAGTCCGCAGCGAAAGCAGGCGTCGAAAGCATGGCCGACAGTGCGGCCACGGCAAAAAGCTTCTTCATGGTAATTCCCCTCATTCAGACTGGTCATGTCATCAGAAGCGAAAGGCGCCGGCGACGGCGCCCTGCTCGCTCCCCCAACCGCCGAGAAGGCTCTTCAGCCTGCGACTCGTCCCCTGCGGTTAACAACTAATTAAACTAGCTGCGCGGCAGCGCAACCGTTTATGATTGGTTAAAACATTAAAGATGCTCCGGATTTCCGGAACAGCCAGCCCGAACCTCGACCGTATGAAACAAGTTTAAAGTTTACATTCTTAGCGGAAGCGGTGAGAATATCGGGCAAAATAGCGCGATTATAAAAGCTTAGTGCCCTACGGTTTCACCGGGGCATCTCCAGGTCGCCTCGCGGGAGACGAACGCCGCGCCACCACCCCTCGATCTCGCGGAACCGCGCTTTTGACCGAACTGTATCGAAATCGAACAGTCGGAAAGCCAGTTATTGGCCCTCCTGAGCACGCACGGCGTCGAGAAAAAACATATTTTATAACATATGTTTATTGAAAGAGGGCGCGCCCGGATGAGCGGTGCGCGCCATTCGCGGTCCGACTCGCTCCCACACATCGCACGCAGGACCGCGCCGATTGCCGAGGAGCGCGATCAGGAGGGAATTTTCGCCATCGCGGCGTTGAACTATGCAATTAACTTATCATTTGGTCGCGATGGCCGCCGGC
Organism: Sphingopyxis chilensis; assembly: GCF_035930445.1. Lineage (NCBI taxonomy): Bacteria > Pseudomonadati > Pseudomonadota > Alphaproteobacteria > Sphingomonadales > Sphingopyxidaceae > Sphingopyxis > Sphingopyxis chilensis. The sequence continues at coordinate 2,874,793 of NZ_CP142394.1, forward strand.
AACCCGCAAACATGCCTCGGCGCAGCGCAAGCTGCCGACTTGCGACAGCGAAAAGGGATGGAGGCCGTCTATGGGCCCGGTAGCAACAGGCTCGCATCGCCATAGCTGTAGAAGCGATAGCCGCCCTTGATCGCGTGGGCATAGGCCGCCTGCATCGTCTCCAATCCCATCAGCGCGCTGACCAGCATGAACAAGGTCGATCGCGGCAGGTGGAAGTTGGTCATCAGGCCGTCGATCGCCTTGAAGCGATAACCCGGCGTGATGAAGATGGCGGTATCGCCCGCGAAAGGCGCGATCGTGCCGTCGTCGTTCGCCGCGCTTTCGAGCAGGCGCAGGCTCGTTGTCCCGACCGCGATCACCCGGCCGCCAGCCGCGCGCACGGCGTTGAGCCGCGCGGCCGTGTCGGGTTCGATCCGTCCCCATTCGGCGTGCATGACATGGTCTTTGGTGTCGTCGGCCTTCACCGGCAGGAAGGTGCCCGCGCCGACGTGGAGCGTCAGCGTCTCGGTCGCGACTCCCGCCGCCGTCAGCGCATCCAGCAGCCCGGGCGTAAAGTGCAGCGCCGCGGTCGGCGCCGCGACCGCGCCGTCCTCGCGCGCGAACATCGTCTGATAGTCGCTGCGGTCATCGGCATCGGTCGCGCGCTTGCCCGCGATATAGGGGGGCAGCGGCATCGTGCCCGCGCGTTCGAGCAGCAGTTCGACGGGCTCGTCGCCGGCGAAGGCGAGAATGAAACTGCCGTCGGCCAGCCGCTCCTCGGCGACCGCCTCGACGCCTGCGCCGAAATCGACCGTCTCGCCGACGCGCAGCCGCTTGGCGTTGCGCACGAACGCCTGCCAGCGGCGCAGGTCGATACGCTTGTGGAGCGTGGCGCCGATTTTTGCCCCCGGCGCGCTCTGCGCGCCGTCCTCGTCACGGGCGCCGCGCCGTCCCTCGAGCTGCGCCGGGATGACGCGCGTATCGTTGAAGACGAGGCAGTCGCCAGGGCGAAGCCATTGCGGCAGGTCGCGCACGCCGGCATCGACGATTTCACCGCCATCGACCACCAGCATCCGCGCCGCATCGCGCGGCCGCGCGGGACGCAGCGCGATGCGCTCATTGGGAAGATCGAAATCGAAGGCGTCGACGCGCATGAGGGTTCGCGCGCCTCCCGGGGGTTACTGGCCGATGGGCGCGTTGAGCTCGTCGGCCGTCACGGTGGGCACCACGGTCGGCGCGGGCACGGTCTCGGTCAGCATCGATGCGGGCGGCACCGGCTTGTTGTCGGCGGCGACCGACACCTGGACCATGCGCGACATCACTTCGGGCGGCTCGCCCTTATGGATCGCGTCGATATATTGCATCCCCGACACGACGCGGCCGAAGGCAGTGTAGCGTCGGTCGAGCGAGAAGCGCGGCTGGAGCATGATGAAGAACTGGCTGTTCGCGCTGTCCTCGCTCTGCGCGCGCGCCATCGACAGGGTGCCGCGCAGGTGCGGGGTGGGGTTGAATTCGGCCTTGAGGTCGGGAAGCTGCGACCCGCCCTGCCCCGTCGCGGTCGGATCGCCCGTCTGCGCCATGAAGCCGTCGATGACGCGATGGAACTTGATCCCGTCGTAAAATCCCGCGCGCGCCAGTTGCTTGACGCGCTCGACATGGTTCGGCGCGACATTGGGATAGAGCTGGATCACCACCCGCCCGCCTGTCGAGAGGTCAAGGTTGAGCATATATTCGGGGACGCCCATATATTGGTCGGCCGGCATCGCCGGCACCGCGGGCGTCTCTGCCGCGGGCGTCGCGTCGGTCGCCTCCGCCGCTGGAGCGGGCGTTTCCACCGGTGCCGGCGTGTCCGCCGGCGGCACCGGCTGGCTGCTTTCGGGGTTCGGCGAGGGTGCGGACGGCACCTCCTGCGCGACGGCGACCGTCGCGAGACCGAACGCCATCGCCGTCAAAACCAAGGGGCGGAAGGAAGATTTCATGCTGGATCGGCCTCTGATAACTAAACAGGATTTGCGCCCCGACTGGCGCGCCCTAGCGGGAAAAAGCTGAACGCTCAATGATCGGTGTCAACGCTCGCCCTGAAGCAGCCCCCGCTCGGCGATGCGGCCGACCACCGCCTCGCGCACCGCGGGCGTCACGAATTTCCGGATGTCGCCGCCAAAGATCGCGATTTCCTTGACCAGCCGCGACGCGATCGGCTGCAACCCGACGTCGGCCATCAGGAACACCGTCTCGATGCGGTCGTTCAATTGCTGGTTCATCCCCGCCATCTGATATTCATATTCGAAGTCGGCGACCGCGCGCAGCCCGCGAACGATGACGGTCGCGCCCTCGCGCTCCGCAAAGTCCATCAACAGCGAGTTGAACCCGACGACGCGGATATCGCCCTCGATCGACGCGACTTCGGCCTTCACCATCGCGATCCGTTCGTCGTCGTCGAACATCGGCGATTTGGTGATGTTCGTCGTCACCCCGATGACCAGCCGGTCGACCAGCTTCGCGCCGCGACGGATGATGTCCATATGGCCGAGCGTGATCGGATCGAACGTGCCCGGATAAACCCCCACCCGCATCAACGGTCCCTTTCCACGACATAGCGCGCGATCGCGCGCAAAAGCGCCGCCTCTTCGCCAAAGCCGGCAAGATGCTGGATCGCCTGTTCGACGAGCAGCGTCGCCTGTTCGCGCGCGCGCTCCAGCCCCATCAGCGTCACGAACGTCGCCTTGCCCGCGGCGGCGTCCTTGTGCAGTGCCTTGCCCGCCAGCGCCTCGTCGCCTTCGACATCCATGATGTCGTCGGCGATCTGGAAGGCCAGCCCTATGTCGCGCGCATAGCCGCGCAAGGGGCGCCGCCCCTCGGGCGGGATGCGCGCCAGTATCGCACCCGCCTCGACCGAAAAGGCGATCAGCGCGCCGGTCTTGAGTTGCTGGAGCCGGGTCACCGTCGGCAGGTCGAAATCCGATGTTTCGGCGGCGAGATCCATCATCTGCCCGCCCGCCATGCCCGCCGGCCCCGCGGCGCGCGCAAGTTCGCAGCACAGCTCGCCGCGCACGAAGGGGTCGGCGCTGGTCGCCGGGTCGCACAGCCATTCGAAGGCGAGGGCATGGAGCGAATCGCCCGCGAGCACCGCGGTCGCCTCGTCGAACGCCTTGTGCACCGTCGGCTTGCCGCGGCGCATATCGTCATCGTCCATGCACGGCAAATCGTCGTGGATCAGCGAATAGACGTGCATCGCCTCGACCGCCGCGCCGACGCGCAGGGTCAGCGCGCGATCGACGTGGAACAGGTCGCCCGCGGCACGGACGAGCATCGGACGCAGCCGTTTCCCGCCGGCGATCGCGGCGTGGCGCATCGCTTCATAGAGCGGCCCGCGCGGATCGGCGGGCACCGCCAGCAACTGGTCGAACAGCCGGTCGATCCCCGCCACGACCTCGGCCTGGGTCGAAAGCAGCAATTGCGTCTCCCGCGAAAGCTGGTCGTCGGCAAGCGCCATCGCCGATCAGCCTTCGCCGAAGGGAGTGGTTCCCGCGGGACGACCGTCTGCCCCCAGACTGACCTGTTCGATCCGCGCCTGCGCCGCGGCGAGCCGCGCTTCGCAATGGCCGCGTAGCGCATGGCCGCGCTCGTAAAGCATCACCGATTCCTCGAGACTGACGTCGCCGCTTTCGAGCCGCCGCACGATCGTTTCAAGCTCGCCCATCGCGGCTTCGAACGACAGCGAGGCGATGTCGGGAGCGGCAGCGGGTTCGGGGGTATCCGTCATGTGCCCTGCTTTGGCCCCTTCGCCCCCTCGTGGTCAAGCTTGACGTGGTGATTTTGCCCTATAGCGTCGCGCCATGTTCATCGGCCATTTCGCCCCGGCGCTGGTCGTCGCGGCCCGCCCCAAGGCGGCGGGGCTCGGGACGCTGTTCGTCGCCGCCCAGCTCGTCGACATCGGCTTCGCCGTGCTGCTCGTCCCGGGGATCGAGGCGATGCGCATCGTCCCCGGCATCACCGCGATGAACCCGATGGACCTTCATCATATGCCCTATACGCACAGCCTGCTCGGCACGCTGGTCTGGGCGATACTGTTCGGCATCATCGTCTGGTTGGCAACGAAACGCAAAGCGGCGGCGATCGGCGCCGCGCTTGTCGTGGTGTCGCACTGGTTCATCGACCTTCCCGTCCATATTCCCGACCTGACGCTCTATGGTACGCCGCCGAAGCTGGGGTTCGGCCTCTGGAATCACCCGATGATCGCGATGCCGCTGGAAGGGCTGCTGATCGGCGGCGCCCTCCTCTATTATGCCCGCCTTACCGAGGCGCCGGGCGGCAACCGCCGGCTCTGGCTCCTCGCCGGGCTGCTCGTCCTCGTACAGGCGATCGACTGGTTCGGCCCGAAAGAGCCCGCCTATTCGCTCGCGGTCCCCGCAACGATGCTTTTCGCCTATGCGCTGCTCGCGGGAACCGCGGCATGGGCGGGCGCGAACAGGCGTCCTCGAATAGCCGGAGCAATCCCATGACGCTGCAATTCGCCGCAAGCTACGCCGCCACCGCGATCATTTTCGGCATCCTCGATGCGTTCTGGCTCCGGATGATGGTCGTGAAAATCTACCGCCCGGAAATCGGCGCGCTGTTGATGGACGGATGGCGCCCGGCCCCCGCGCTCATCTTCTACGCCCTCTATATTCTCGGCATCCAGATATTCGCGGTGGCGCCCGCGCTCACGGCGGGCAAGTGGCAGGTCGCGGCGCTGTGGGGCGCCCTGTTCGGCTTCTTTTGCTATATGACCTATGACCTCACCAATCATGCGACGATGAAGATCTGGTCGATCAAGGTCACCTTGCTCGACATCGCCTGGGGCACGCTCGCCACCGGCTTTGCAGCAGGCGCGGCGGCGCGGCTTGTGCTCGCCTGGGTGCCGCGCGGCGGCTGACCCGTTCGCTTCGCGCAATCACGCTTCGGTTTTTTGCAATTGCTGGCGCGCGCGTCGCCAGCCATGTTGCACCGCACAAGAAGAGAGGGGCTCGAAGGCAAGTTTTGTTCAACCGACAAGGACTTGCACCATGAAAAACTATATTCTCCCCGCCCTTGGCTTGCTCGCGCTGGCGCCGACCGCCGCGCTCGCCAAGGACGAACCGGTCAAGCGTTTCGAACATGAAGGCTCGACCTACAGCTATACCGTCACCAAGGTGGGCGACACTCGCGTGATCAACGGCGTCGAGGAACGCACCGGCAAGCCGTTCACGCTCCGCGTCGGCAGCCACCGCGTCCGCGGCACCGTCGGCTCGCAGCAGGTCAGCTTCACGCTCCGCGACGTCGAACCGCTCAATGTCGAGCCGACCACCCTCGCCTCGCGCTAAAATCCAGCTCCGACCGCAGACCCCATGATGTTTTCGCATCATGGGGTCTGTTCGTTTTACGCGCGCACGGCTAAAGGCGCGCCATGACTCAGACAGCACCCGCGCCCGCCTCCGTCATCACTCCCGAGATCGTCGCCGAACACGGCCTGTCTCCGGAAGAATATGAGCGCGTCCTCGCCGCGCTCGGGCGCGAACCGAACCTGGTCGAACTCGGCATCTTCTCGGTCATGTGGTCCGAGCATTGCAGCTATAAAAGCTCGCGTCTCCACCTCAAGAAACTGCCGACCGAAGCGCCGTGGGTGATCTGCGGCCCCGGCGAAAATGCCGGCGTCATCGACATCGGTGAAGGCGAAGGCGGCAAGAAGCTCGCCGCCATCTTCAAGATGGAGAGCCACAACCACCCCTCGTACATCGAACCCTATCAGGGCGCGGCGACCGGCGTCGGCGGCATCCTGCGCGACGTCTTCACCATGGGTGCGCGCCCGGTGGCGAACCTCAACGCGCTGCGCTTCGGCCGCCCCGACCATCCGAAGATGAAGCACCTCATCTCGGGCGTCGTCCACGGCATCGGCGGCTATGGCAATTGCGTCGGCGTCCCCACGGTCGGCGGCGAGGTCAATTTCCACAAGGCCTATGACGGCAACATCCTCGTCAACGCGATGACCGTCGGCGTCGCCGAACAGGACAAGATCTTCTATTCGGCCGCATCGGGCGTCGGCAATCCGATCGTCTATGTCGGCTCGAAAACCGGCCGCGACGGCATCCATGGCGCGACGATGGCGAGCGCGGACTTCGGCGAGGATGCCGAGGAAAAGCGCCCGACGGTGCAGGTCGGCGACCCCTTCACCGAAAAATTGCTGATCGAGGCGTGCCTCGAACTGATGGCGTCGGACGCGATCGTCGCGATTCAGGATATGGGTGCCGCGGGCCTCACTTCCTCGTCGGTCGAAATGGCGTCGAAGGGCGGCGTCGGGCTCCACCTCAAGATGGACGATGTGCCGCAGCGCGAAACCGGCATGACCGCCTATGAAATGATGCTGTCCGAATCGCAGGAACGCATGCTGATGGTGCTGAAGCCCGGCCGCGAGGATTTCGCCGCCGCGATCTTCCACAAATGGGAACTCGACTTTGCGGTCATCGGCACCGTCACCGACACCGGCCGCATGGTGCTGGAGCATCATGGCGAGATCGTCTGCGACATCCCGCTCGCCCCGCTCGCCGACGACGCGCCGCTTTATGACCGCCCGCACGTCGCGACCCCGAAGCAGGCGCCGCTGGCCAACGTCCCCGAAACGACCGACGTCGCCGCCGACCTCAAGACGCTGATGGGCACCCCCGACATCGCATCGCGCCGCTGGATCTGGGAACAATATGACAGCCAGGTCGGCGCCGACACGGTGCAGACCGGCGGCGACGCCGCGCTCGTCCGCATCCACGGCACCAACCGCGCGCTCGCGATGTCGACCGACTGCACCCCGCGCTATTGCTACGCCGACCCTGTCGAGGGCGGCAAGCAGGCGGTCGCCGAAACCTGGCGCAACATCAGCGCGGTCGGCGCGACGCCGCTCGCGATCACCAACTGCCTCAATTTCGCCAACCCGCAGCGCCCGGAGATCATGGGGCAGATCACCGGCTGTCTCGACGGCATGGCGCAGGCGTGTATCGCGCTCGACTATCCGATCGTCTCGGGCAACGTCAGCCTCTATAACGAGAGCAAGGCGACCGGCGGCGGCAGCGCAATCCTGCCGACTCCCGCCATCGGCGGCGTCGGCGTGATCGAGGACCTGAACAAGGCGGTCGGCATCGGCTTCAAGCGCACCGGCGACATCGTGCTCGCGGTCGGCGAACGCGCCGGGCATTTGGGCCAGTCGGTGTGGCTGCGCGAAATCCACGGACGCGAGGAAGGCCCGCCCCCCGAAGTGAACCTCCGCTGCGAAAAGCGCACCGGCGACTTCATCCGCGGCGCGATCAACGCCGGCTGGATCACCGCCTGCCACGATGTGTCCGACGGCGGCATGGCGGTGACGCTCGCCGAAATGGCATTGAAGTCGAACATCGGCGTGCTCGTCAGCGAAGAACAGCCGTTCGGTATTGCCGAGAGCTTCTTCGGCGAAGATCAGGGCCTCTATCTCGTCACCGTCTGCGACACCTGCCTCGCCGACTTCCTCGACGCCGCGGGCCGCGCCGACGTGCCGGTCGATCCGGTGGGCCGCACGATCAAGGACCGCATCGTCTTCGAACTCGAGGGCAGCGACCATCAGGTGACGCTGGCGGAACTTCGCGAGGCGCATGAGGGCTTCTTCCCGAACCTGATGGGCGCCGACGCGGCGCTTGCCTAACCATCCGTCATTGCGAGCGTAGCGAAGCAATCCAGAGCGGCTTGTCACGCCCTGGATTGCTTCGCTACGCTCGCAATGGCGAAGTGTTTTGGCACGGAGGTGACGCGCATATGAGCATCTATGTCGGAGTCGGCGGCTGGACCTACGAACCGTGGCGCGGCCCCTTCTACCCCGCTGGCCTCGCGCAAAAGCGCGAGCTCGAATATGCCGGCCAGTATCTGAGCGGGATCGAGATCAACGGCACCTATTATGGCAGCCAGAAGCCCGAAACCTTCGCCAATTGGGCCGCGTCGGTTCCGGACGGCTTCCAGTTCAGCGTCAAGGCGTCACGCTTCACGACGAACCGCAAGGTGCTGGCCGAAGGCGCGGCATCGATCGAGAAATTCCTGACGCAGGGCATCACGCGGCTCGGCGACCGGCTCGGACCGATCTACTGGCAGTTCATGGCTACGAAGAAATTCGTGCCTGACGATTTCGCAGGCTTCCTCGACCTGCTGCCCGATGCGCAGGACGGCCTGCCGTTGCGCCATGCGATCGAGGTACGGCACGAAAGCTTCCGCGACCCGGCGTTCATCGACATGCTGCGCGAGCGCAACATGGCGGTCGTCTTCGCCGACAGCGACGAATTTCCGTGCATCGACGAACAGACCGCCGACTTCACCTATGCGCGATTGCAGCGCAGCCAGGAAGACATCGCAACGGGATATGACGCAAAGGCGCTCGACGCTTGGGCCAAGCGCGCCAAGGACTGGGCAGAGGGCGATCGCGACGTCTATATCTTCTTCATATCCGGCGCGAAAGTCCGCAACCCCGCAGCGGCACAGGCGCTGATCGCGAAGCTAAGATAGATCCTCCCCTTCGCGAAGCGATGGGGAGGGGGACCGCGCCCGAAGGGCGTGGTGGAGGGGTCAAGCGTGCCGCCAAGCAACAACGCCTATAAAAATGCCCGACGGCTCCGCCGCAAGATGTCGCTACCCGAAGTGCTGTTGTGGCAAATCCTGAGAAAACAGCCGGGCTATGTCAAATTCCGGCGCCAGCATCCGATCGGCCGATATGTGCTCGATTTCTATGTGTTCGAATTGAAGCTGGCGATCGAGATCGATGGCCTCGCCCATGATATGGGGGACAGAGCCGAACGCGATGAGGCGAGATATCAGTGGCTCGAATCGCAAGGAATACGGGTGCTTCGGATCGCCGCGAAGGACGTACTCGCCGACCCAGCCGCTGTCGCAGACAGCATCGTCAGGCTCTGTACCGAGAGCTAGAACCCCTCCACCACCGCTTCGCGGCGGTCCCCCTCCCCAACGCTTCGCGATGGGGAGGATCTGGATCACGCCATCGCCGCTTTTGCCGCGAGGAAGTTATACGGATCGATCCCGCGGCTCCGATACGCGCGGTGCGCTTCTTCATAGAGCGTCGGCTTGCCGATCCCCAGCCGCGCACGCGCGGCTTCGAGCGGTTCGGCGAGCAGCGCGCGGATATCCTGCTCGATGATCGCCTTGGCCGCCTTGCCGTTACGCTGGCCCTGACGGATCGCGCCGAACACCGGGGCGTCGGCCTTCACGCCGCGCTTCACTTCATAACCGCCGGCATAGGCGATGAAGAAATTGCCGTAATTGCCCGTCTGGCCATAGGTAAAGCCGAGCACGCACTGTTCGCCCAGCGCGTCGCGGCCATAGCCGGTCAGGATGTGGAACAGGTCGTGCGTGTCGCGCAGGCGGTTCGAATACCATTGCACCTGGTCGTCGAACTTGGGGCGGCCCATCTTGTCGGCTTCGGCGACGAGGCCCGCCGCCGACAGGCCTTCGCGGCGCATGAAGGTGACATAGGCGTGGCCGACGCTGCCTTCGGGCAGCTGGTCGATCCACGCATGATCGTCGAGCAGGTCGGGCAGATAGGGCTCGCTCGCCATCAGCCGCCGGCCCTTTTCGCTTTCGACGAAGGCGCGGGCGTCGGCCATGAAGCCTTTGCGCGGCAGATTCTCGAAGATGTGGAACACCTGCTCGGTATCCTCCTTGTCCGCGATCAGCTTGCGGAAGTGCTGAAGCGCCTTGAAGGGGCGGAACTTCTGCGGCTGGCGGTCGGGGTGGGAGAAGATGGTGGGGATCATGGCGGCTCTCGCTCGAATCAGATGATGCTGTCGAAATAACATTACTGACACAGATGTCAATAGTGCGTTAACACCGCTCCCGACGCGCGCAAGAATCCGCTCGACGCTCCTCGCCGCGCACGATACCCCTGCGCGCTCGGCCGAAGGGGAATGCGGCATGGACAGTCCGGCGACGGCGACGCGTTATGAAAGCCTCGATGCCATTCGCGGCGTCGCGGTGATGGGCATATTGGCGATGAACATCGTTGCCTTCGCCCTGCCCTTCCCCGCTTATGCGAATCCCGCTGCGGGCGGGCCGCCGGGCGCCGCCGACATCGCGACCTGGTTCTTCAACTTCATATTTGTCGATTCCAAGATGCGCGGCATGTTTTCGATGCTGTTCGGGGCGAGCACGTTGCTCGTCATCGACAGCGCCGCTGCGGCGGGGCGCAGCGCCGCGGGCGCGCATTATTCGCGTATGTTCTGGCTCGCGATCTTCGGCCTCGTCCATTTCTACCTGATCTGGTTCGGCGACATCCTCTTCCTTTATGCGATGTGCGGGCTGCTGCTCTTCCTGTTCCGCAACCTGTCGGTCAAGGCGCTCCTGCTCTGGTCGATCCCCTTCTTCCTGATCGGCATCGGTCTGCCCGGCAGCCTGTGGACGTCGCTCGCGATGGCACAGGCCGGCACGCTGCCGCCCGAGGTCGCGGCAAGCATGAAGGAGGCGCTGGCCCAGATGAACGCCGACATGGGCCCCTCGACGCCGGCCTATGCAAAGGAAATGGCGCTTTACCTCGGTAGCTATTCCGGCATCGTCGCGCACCGGACCGGAGACATGGCCGGCGACCCGCTCTTTTTCCTCAGCCTGTTCCTGTGGGAAACGATGGGGCTGATGCTGGTCGGCATGGCGCTGTTCAAATCGCGCATGCTGACCGGCGAATGGGACGCCGCGCGCTATCGCAAATGGGCCATCATCTGTTTCCTTGTCGCGGCGCCGCCGCTGGCGGGGCTTGCCGTCTATCAGATGGAGGCGGGCTATGACGCCGTGGCGATCTTCGGCTCGACGATCGTGCTGTCGATCCCGTTCGATACGCTGATGACCGTCGGTTGGGCGGCGCTGATCATGCTGCTCATCAAGACCAGGGCGAGCGACGCCGTGCGCTCGCGCCTCGCTGCAGCGGGGCGCATGGCCTTCACCAACTATCTCGCGACCTCGATCGTGATGACGACGATTTTCTATGGCTATGGGCTCGGCCTGTTTGGCAGCGTCGGCCGCCTGCCGCTCTACCTTTTCTGCTTCGGCATGTGGGCCGCGATGTTGCTATGGTCGAAACCCTGGCTCGAACGCTATCATTATGGGCCGCTCGAATGGCTGTGGCGCAGCCTGTCGCGCTGGCGGGTTCAGCCGATGAAGAAGGCCGCAGCCGCTCAGTAACTCGCCGCGCGACCGAAACCCGAAGGGCGTCGCTGGACGAGCGGATTGGCTTCGCGCTCGAGCGCGGCCAGCGTTTCCTCGAACAGCGGACGCAGCGTGACCACGCGCGGCAGATACTCCTCGGGACTGGTCTGGCTTTCGACGCAGTGGCGCGCGAACATCTCGATATCCTCGGCCAGCGCGCCGAGTTTCTCTCCGCCGAACTGGCGCGCTTCGCTCTTCAGCGTGTGGGCGGGCATCACGAGACCGCGCGCGTCGCGCGCACGCATCGCCTCTTCGATCGCGGCGACCGACTTGGTCCCGTCTTCGCGAAAATAGCCGAGAATCCGTACGAATGCGGCACCCAATTCGGTGCGCGTCGCGCGAAACTCATCCCAATCGACCAGAATTTCGTCCAATGCTTTCGTCCCTTGGTGTTCATATTCGGCCGTGGTCCCGGCCGTTCCATGCCCAACTTGGGTAAAAAAGACGTTACGCTGACGGCTAGCGTGCGGCCAAAGCCGCCCCGTTTCGGGTCAGTCGCGGCGTACGCGCCAGCGCCCCGCGGTGGCCGGCGTCGCATCCTCGACCCGCCAGCCATGTTCGTCGGCAAGCGCCGCTACCTCACGGCCGGCCTGCGGATCGTCGGCGATCAGCAGCACTTCGCGCGCATCGCGCATCGCGCGGGCGAGGCGCAGCGCAGGCCAGGGACAGCGCATCCCGCGCGCATCGACGACCAGCGCCGATCCGTCACTCGTCATACGGATTGCGCGAATTGCGGAAATTGAGCCGCACCGGAACGCCCTGGAACCCCAGCTCCTTGCGCATCCCGTTGACCAGATAGCGTTCATAGCTTCCCGGCAGCGCATCGGTCCGCGACCCGAACACGACAAAGGTCGGCGGCCGCGTGCGCGCCTGCGTGATATAGCGCAGCTTGATGCGCTTGCCGCCGGGCGCCGGCGGCGGGTTCGCCGTGACGGCACCCTCGAACCAGCGGTTGAGCCGCGCGGTCGACACGCGATTGGTCCAGATCTCGCGCTGTTCGAACGCGACGCGGACCAGCGTGTCGATACCCTTGCCCGTCGCGCCCGAAATGCTGAGCACGGGCACGCCCTTGACCTGGCTCAGCCCGTCGTCGAGCGCCGCCCGCACGCCGTTGAACAGCGCCGACGGATCCTCGGCGACGTCCCATTTGTTGAGCGCGACGATCAGCGCGCGTCCTTCCTGAAGCACCCTGTCGGCGATGCGCAGATCCTGCGCCTCCAGCCCCTTGGTCGCATCGAGCAGCAGCACGACGACCTCGGCGAAATCGACCGCGTGAAGCGCATCGGCAACCGACAATTTCTCCAGCTTGTCGATCACCTTGGCGCGCTTGCGCATGCCGGCGGTGTCGAACAGCTGGATCTCGTGGACCTCGCCGTCCTTTTCCCATTGCCAGTCGACGCGGATCGAATCGCGCGTGATCCCGGCTTCGGGTCCCGTGATCAGCCGGTCTTCGCCGATCATGCGGTTGATCAGCGTCGACTTGCCCGCATTGGGGCGCCCGACGATCGCGAGCTTCATCGGGCCGAGCGGCGCGTCTTCATCCTCTTCGCCCCCATCTTCCCCAAGAAGGACGGGAGGCAGCCGGGCTTCGGCCTCGGCGGCGTCGAAACCCTCGACGATCGGGCGAAGCGCATCGAACAGGTCGACGACACCTTCGCCATGTTCGGCGCTGAGCGCCACCGGATTGTCGAAGCCGAGCGAATAGCTCTCCATCAGGCCGTTTTCGCCCTGTTTCCCTTCGGCCTTGTTGACGAGGAGGATGATCGGCGTGTCCTCGCTGCGCAGCCAGCGCGCGATTTCCTGGTCGAGCGGGGTTACCCCGGCGCGGCCGTCGATCATGAACAGCGCGGCGTCGGCCTCGCGCACCGCCTTTTCGGTCTGGACGCGCATCCGGCCGGGCAAGGTCGCCGCGTCATAATCCTCGAAACCCGCGGTATCGACGATCGTGAATTTCAGGCCGAGCAGTTCGCCGTCGCCTTCGCGGCGGTCGCGCGTCACGCCCGGCTGGTCGTCAACGAGCGCAAGGCGCTTGCCGACCAGCCGGTTGAACAGCGTCGATTTGCCCACATTGGGTCGACCGACAATGGCGATCGTCGCGTGTCGCGACATTACAGAGTCCTCATTTCAAAGCATAAAGCGATAAATACGGCCGTGTTCCCGAGCGAAGGCGAGGGCTCGTTCGAGCGGAGCGAGAACGGTCGCTGCCTCGTCTTCGCTCGGGGACACGGGACAAATGACCGCGCGATGTTTCCGTCAGCGCCAGGCCGTGATCGTCCCGTCGTCCGCGAGCACGTACAAGATATTGTTCGCGACCACCGGCGACTGGGACAGCGGCGACTTGAATTCGGTCGATGCCAGCAGCGACCCGTCGGTCGGCGAAAATTCCGCCAGCGTGCCTTCGCTGTTGACCGCGATCAGCCGGCCGCCGGCCAGGATCGGCCCCGTCCAGCGGATCGGGTCCTTCTTCTTCTTTTCGGTTTCGACGCGGAACCGCGCCAGCTGCTGGAGCCAGCGCACCTTGCCGTTCGCGCGCGCGACGCAGAGCAGCTTGCCGTCGTCGGTCATCGCATAGACCCATTCGCCGACCACATAGGGGGTCGAAATGCCCGCGATCGAGATTTCCCAGCTGCGCTGGCCGGTGACGAGTTCATAGCTTGCCATGCGGCCGCCCTGGCCGAGCGCGAAGACATGGCCGCGGTCGACCACCGGGTCGGCGTCGACATCGGTGAGCGTCGACACCGACAGCGCCATCGACGTGCGCGCGAGCGCGTCTTCCCACAGGTCGCGGCCATTCTCGTAGCGATAGGCCTGCACCTCGCCCGACGAGAAGCCGGCAACGATCGTGCCCTGTCCGGCGGCCGGCGATGCCGCGCCGAACACGCTGCCGGCCTCGGTCGATGCCGTCGCCTGCCATTGCACCGCGCCATTGGCGGCATTGAGCGCGTAAATCTGGTTATCCTGGCTGATCACATAGACGCCGCCGAACGCGACCGTCGGCGCGCCGCGCAGCGGGCCGGCGGGCTTCACCTTCCAGATCACCGAGCCGTCGGCAGCGTTCAGCGCGGCGACGTCGCCGACGCCGCTCGTCGCATAGACCACATTGCCATCGACCGCGGCGCCGCCGCCGAACAGCGAATCCCTGAAATCCTTGCCGGTGCTGCCGATCGCCGCGCTCCACAGCTTCGCACCGGTGTCGGCGGCAAAGGCCGAGACGACCGCATCGGTATCGACCGTGAACAGCCGGTTGTCGGCGATCACCGGCGACGAGGCGAGGCGCTGCTTCTTGGTGCTGCCGGCGATGCTCGCTTCCCACAGCTTCGCGCGCGTCGCACCGAGCGCCGGATGGCCCATCGATTTCGACGCATTGCCGCCCGACTGGGCCCAGGCCGCATTGACCGCCGGTTCGGGCAGGACGACCGCGATTGCGGCGGTCGCGGAATCGACCTTGATGCTGCTATCGTTCGACAGGATCGACACGCGATCGCCGATCGTCGGCGTCTTCGGCCCGCCGTCGCCCTTGAACACCCCGCATGCAGCAAGCGGCAGCGCCAGCAGCGCCGCATAGAATCCGTAACGCGTGTTCCGCATATTAATTGGCTTCCTCAGTCTTCGCGGCTGCCGCTGCCTTCGGCGCAGCATCGCCTTTCTTTTCGGCGGCGGCACTTTCCGCCGCCCTGTCCGTAACCGCGTCGACGCCGAGCATGCCCGCCATCTGCACCGAACGCGATTGCAGCGACCGCGTCACGTCGGGCAATTTGGCGATGCGGCCATAAAGCGCGCCGGCCTGGTCGAACTGGCCCAGCTGATAATGCGCCGTGGCCGACAGTTCGGCGGCGCTCGCGAACCAGCTCGACGCCGGATCCTTGGCATCGATCATCGGCTTCATCCGCGCGATCACCGTCTCGGGCTTCAGCGTGTCATATTCGAACGCCGTCTGGCGGATCAGCGCAAGATCGCGCAGCGCCTGGTCGAGCTTGGTGTCCGCGGCGACCTTTGCCATCAAGGCGGCGGCGGCCTTCAGGTCGCCGGCCTGCGCCTTGATATTCGCTTCCTGCATCTGCGCGACCGCGCGATAGGCTGGGTCGCCTTCCGCCGCGATCTTCTGCAGTTCGGCGGTCGCGGCGCGCGGCTGGTTGGTGCCAAGCTTTTCGAATGCCGCGATCAGTTCCTCGGCCTGTTCGCCGCGCGCGGCATCCTGCCGGTGGCTCCAGAAGAGATAGCCGCCGAATGCCAGCAGCGCGGCAAGGACGCCGCCGATGATCCACCGGCCGTAACGCTGCATGATCGTGTCGAGCCGGTCCTTGCGGACGGCTTCGTCGACTTCCTGCAACAGCGCGGCGTCATTCGTCGGGCTCAGGGCCAATCAAACCTCCATAAACTCAATAGCGGCGCTGGGCCGGCCCGCTTCCTTAGCGACGGCACAGGGAAAGGCCAAGCGTTTCACTTTGGGTCGCCGCCGCGCCATCAACCTGCGTAGATCTGATCCTCGGTCGGGAATGAACGGGACCTGACTTCGTCGGCATAGTCCTTGACCGCGCCGCTGACGACGCCGGCCATGTCCTGATAGCGCTTCACGAACTTGGGCACGCGGTCGAACATGCCGAGCATGTCGTCGGTGACGAGGACCTGGCCGTCGCACTGCGCCGATGCGCCGATGCCGATCGTCGGGCAATCGACCTTGTTCGTGATCTCGATCGCGATCGATTCGAGCACGCCTTCGATGACGATCGAAAAGGCGCCGGCCTGCGCGACCGCGACCGCATCCTCGACGATCGAGCGCGCCTCTTCCTCGCTCTTGCCGCGCACGCCATAGCCGCCGAGGATGTTGACCGCCTGCGGCGTCAGCCCGACATGACCCATCACCGGAATGCCGCGCTGGGTCAGGAATTCGATCGTCGGGGCAAGCACCTTGCCGCCCTCGACCTTGACCGCCGCCGCGCCGGTTTCCTTGAGCAGGCGCGCGGCATTGTCGAACGCCTGCTGCGGGCTGCCCTCATAGCTGCCGAACGGCATGTCGACGATCACCGCGGCATGATAGCTGCCGCGAACCACCGCCGCGCCGTGCAGCGCCATCATCTCCATCGTCACCCCGACGGTGTGCGGCAGACCGTAAATTACCTGCGCGAGCGAATCGCCGACGAGCAACATGTCGCAATGCGGGTCGAGCAGCTGCGCCATGCGGACGGTGTAGGCGGTCAGCATGACCAGCGGCTCGCCGCCCTTGCGCTGGCGGATGCGCGGCACCGTGAGGCGCTTCATCGGTTGCGGCGTCGGATTGGCGCGGCTGGTCGATGTGTCGAAGGTGAGCGTTTTGGGGAGCGTGGACATGGCGCGGCGGTTTAGCGGCTAATCCGCGGCGGCGAAAGCGCGAAGGCAGGCGATGTAAATTATCCTTGACTCAATGTTCGTTTTAATTAACATCTCGTCTAATTGAACGAACATCGGAGACGTCGGACATGTCCTTTCGCGAAAAAACCCACTGGGCGGCCTTCATCGGCATCTTCGTCGCCTTTGGCTGGTATTTCGTCGCCTATCCCTGGCACAAGATCGACACCCCGGCGGGCGTCGGCGCGGTGGCAGGGATGCTGGTGCCGGTGACGGTCATCATCATCGCCGTGATGGCGGCAACGGCCGCCTTCTTTGCCATCCGCGCGCCCAACGAGGCGTACGTCAAGGAAGACGAGCGCGAACGCGGCATCCACCTCCTCGGCACCCATCTCGCTTATTATCCGCTGGTGCTCGGCTGCTGGGCGAATATGATCGCGATATTCTATCGCTTCACGCCGGGCGTCTATCTCAACATGTTGATCGCGACCGTCGTGCTGGCCGAACTGGTCCGCGTTGGCGCGCAGCTCTATTATTATCGCCGGGGGCACTGACCGGTGGCGCTTCCCTTCACCAACGATATCCGCACGCTGCGCTTCCTGGCCGACGAGATGACACAGGGCGATCTGGGCGAGCGGGTCGGGGTGACGCGTCAGACGATCGCGGCGATCGAGCAGGGCAAATATTCGCCGTCGCTCGAGGTGGCCTTCCGTATCGCCCACGTCTTCGGCAAGCCGCTCGACACGGTCTTTCAGTGGATTGACGACGGGGATTGAGACAGCGCGGCCGCGCGGGCCCGGTCCGGCGCCTCCCCCCGGTGGCGCCGGTCCGGGCTTCAGGCTTCGCTCAACGCCGCGAGCTGCGCGTCGCTCAGATCGAGATCGAGGCTGCCCATCAGTTCGTCGAGCTGCCCGACCGTCGTCGCGCTCGCGATCGGCGCGGTGACGCCGGACTGCGCCGCGACCCAGGCGAGCGCGATCTGCGACAGCGTCGCGCCGGTTTCGGCCGCAATCCGCTCCATCGCCGCGAGCACCGCGGGGCCCTTTCCTTCCAGATAGGGTTTGACCCGCGCACCGCGCGGGCTTTTGCCAAGGTCGGCGGCACTGCGATACTTCCCCGACAGATAGCCCGAGGCGAGGCTGAAATAGGTGACGACGCCCAGCCCTTCATCGATGCAGAGCTGCTGCAACGGGCCTTCATATTGGGCCCGGTCGAGCAGGTTGAGTTCGGGCTGCATCGCGGTGAAGCGCGGCAGGCCTTTTTCGTCCGCGACGCGCAGCGCCTCGGCCAGCCGCTCGGCGGAATAGTTGGACGCGCCGATCGCGCGCACGATCCCCGCGTCGACCAGTTCGGCAAAGGCGCCGAGCACTTCATCGAGCGGCACGTCGGGATCGTCCTTATGCGCGAAATAGAGGTCGATGACATCGGTGCCGAGCCGGTCGAGCGACCCCTGCACCGCGTCGCGGATGCGATCGGGCTCGAGGCCGCCGGGCATCATGCCGACTTTGGTGGCGATCAGGACCTTGTCGCGCGCTCCGCTTTCCCTGAGCCACGCACCCATCATGTTTTCGGACTCGCCACCCTTGTGCCCCGGTACCCACGCCGAATAGACGTCGGCGGTGTCGATCATTCCGCCGCCATGTTCGACGAAGCGGTCGAGAACGGCGAAGCTGGCGGCCTTGTCCGCCGTCATGCCAAAGACATTGCCGCCGAGCACGAAGGGGCGGATCGACAGGCCGCTCTGGCCCAGCGCGCGTTCGGTCATCGCGAAACTCCTTTTGCAACCGCGGGCACCGCCTCGCGCGGGTTGTCGCTGAACAGGCCGTCGATCCCGGCGGCAAGATAGGCGTCGATCTCGTCCGCCAGGTCGCCATGACCCGCAGGGTTGATACTGGCCTTGTCGCCGAGCGGGAGGAAGTAGTTTTCGCGCCGAAACGTCCAGGGATGCACCTTCAGCCCCGCGGCGTGCGCGTCGCGCACCAGCGCGGTCGGCTTGCCGAGCCGGCCGAGCGTTCCGCGCGGGATCACCATCGCCTTGTTCGGGCCGATGCCGTTGGCATATCCGGCGATCATCTTCAGCCCCGAAGGCGACGCCATCGCGGCATAGCTGGTGCCGGGCCGGTCGGCGGGCCCGCCCCCGGCGTCCATCAACTGTATCAGCGGCAGGTCACTCTTCGCGCGCAGGTCCATCAGGTTGCCGACTTCGAAGCTCTGTATGAACACCGGCGCGGTGCGGCCGCGATAGCCGAAGCGGTCCAGCATCGCGAGCAGCGGCGCCTCGTGCGGCAGGCCGATCGAGACGAAATAGCTCGGGTGCTTGGTCTCGGGATAGACGCCCACGGGCTTGTCCCGCTCGCTGTTCATCTCGGCGAGCAAGGTCAGGATTTCCTCGAAGGTCGGAATTTCGAACCGACCGTCATAATCGGTGCTGCGGAGCCGCGGCAGCCGCTCGCGCGCGCGAAGCGTCTTCAACTCGGCCAGCGTGAAATCCTCGGTGAACCAGCCCTCGACCGTCTGCCCGTCGATCGTCTTCTCCGCTTTGCGGTTCGCGAACTCGGGATGGTCGGCGACGTCGGTGGTTTCCGAAATCTCATTCTCGTGCCGCGCGACGAGGACGCCGTCCCTGGTCAGCACCAAGTCGGGCTCGATGAAATCGGCACCCTGTTCGATCGCGAGCCGATAACCCGCCAGCGTGTGTTCGGGCCGCTCGCCCGACGCGCCGCGATGCGCGATGACGATCGGCGGCTGTCCGTCGAGGGTGGGCTGCGCGATCACGTCGTCAGCCGTGCAGCCTGCGGACAGCATCAGCGCCGCCGCGGCGATGACCGGCCGGATCATGCCGCAAACCGCGCCTGCCAGTCTGCGGCCGAAAAGCCCACGCTCACATCGCCGCCGGCTTCGACGACCGGGCGCCGGATCATGGCGGGCTGATCGAGCATTAGCGCCTTCGCCGATGCGGCATCGAGCCCCTCCTTCTGCGCCTCGGGCAGCTTGCGAAAGGTCGTCCCTGCCTTGTTGAGCAGCTTTTCCCAGCCAAGCGCGTCGATCCAGCCCTGCAGTCGCACCGCGTCGAGCCCGTCCTTGCGGACGTCGTGGAAGCGATAGGCGACGCCCTGCTCGTCGAGCCAGCGCCGCGCCTTCTTCACCGTGTCGCAATTCGAAATGCCATAGAGAATCATCGTCATGTCCCGAGGGTTAGCAGGCAGCGGTTGCAGATTCGAGGCTGCACGCGTGCGCGCCGGGAAAATTGCTCACCGCTCGGCGATGCGCGTGTTCGCGCTGGCGAGCTTGCCGCGAAGCGCGCGCGCAAAGCCCTCATGGAGCGCGCCCGCGATGCCCGGATTGGCGGCGAGATAGGCGCGCAGCGCGGCGGCGGGAACGAACCAGAGGCGGGCGTTGCTGCCGAGAAGCACCGTTCCCGTCGCCTGGGCGCCGTCGAGCACCGTCGCTTCGCCGATCAGCGCGCCGTCGGACAATTTCCCGATCTCGACCCCGTCGCGCAGGATCGCCGCCTGCCCCTCGGCGAGGTAGAAGAGGCTCGGCGCCGCCTGGTTTTCGCGGATCAGCACTTCGCCGCGTTTTGCCGAAATCCAGTGACCCTCGTCGATCAGGTCGCGCGCCGCCGCCGCGCTCAGCCCCGCGAAATGCTCGCGGCGCAGCGCCTCTTCCTCGGCCGAAAAGCTGACTTTCGTCCCGCGCAGCCAGAGGCGCGTCAATATGCCGATATTGACCACCAGTATCGCAAGCACGAGCAGGCTGTAACCGAGGTCCGACCCGCGAAAGAGCGTCAGCGGCAGCGCGACCAGCGCCGCGGCGGCGAGGCCGATGCGCGCATAGTCGATGCGCACGACAAAGCTCGTCGCCAAAAGGAGCAGCAGCGCCCCGTAAAGGAACCACGCGGAATCGAAATTCGCCACAGCCAATCGCTCGCATCCCGACCCGCAGCCGGGTCACTGGGTGTTTAACGTAACCGATAGCTAACAACCTTGGCCGCGCGCGCCCATCCCCACACCAAGCTTCGCAATAAACTATCAGTTCCTGGCCCTGAAGAAAAGCATAGGTGCGCAAATGTCACGATAATGCTAATTTTCCGCTTCGCTCGCGCGGGAAACATTGCTTCCGCGCGGCATAAGCGCCATGTGGCGCTCGATTCGAACGCGAGAAGACAGGCAGATGACGAAAAATTGGCAACCGCATAGCTGGCGTTCGCACGAGGCCCGCCAGCTGCCCACCTACCGCGACGCCGATGCGCTCGCGGCGGCCGAACGCGAACTCAGCAATTATCCCCCGCTGGTCTTCGCGGGCGAGGCGCGCGAGCTGACGAGCGAACTCGGCCGCGTCGCGGAGGGCAAGGCCTTCCTGCTCCAGGGCGGCGATTGCGCCGAAAGCTTTGCCGAATTCCATCCGAACAATATTCGCGACACCTTCCGCGTCCTTCTCCAGATGGCGGTCGTGCTGACCTTCGCGTCGAAGATGCCCGTGGTGAAGCTCGGCCGCATGGCGGGCCAGTTCGCCAAGCCGCGCTCGGCCGACATGGAAGAGATCGATGGCGTGTCGCTGCCCAGCTATCGCGGCGACAACATCAACGACATCGCCTTCGACGCCGCGGGCCGCGAGCCCGACCCGCAGCGCATGGTCAAGGCGTACAACCAGTCGGCGGCGACGCTGAACCTGCTCCGCGCCTTTGCGAACGGCGGCTATGCGAACCTGCATCAGGTCAACGCCTGGACGCATGATTTCATGGATCGCAGCCCGTGGGCGAAGAAATATCAGGAAACCGCCGCGCGCATTTCCGAAGCGCTCGCCTTCATGGAAGCGTGCGGCGTGACGCCGGAGACGGTGCCGCAGATCAAGGGCACGAGCTTCTACACCAGCCACGAGGCCTTGCTGCTCCCCTATGAACAGGCGCTCACCCGTCAGGACAGCCTGACCGGCGGCTGGTACGACACCTCGGGCCATTTCCTGTGGGTCGGCGACCGCACCCGCTTCGAAGGCTCGGCGCACATCGAATATCTGCGCGGGATCGGCAATCCGGTCGGCATGAAGTGCGGCCCCAGCCTCGAGCCCGACGTGCTGCTGCGCCTGCTCGACACGCTCAATCCGAACCATGTCGCGGGCCGCATGACGCTGATCACGCGCTATGGTCACGACAAGATCGAGGCGCATCTGCCCAGACTGGTGCGCGCGGTGAAGGAATCGGGGCACCCCGTCGTCTGGTCGTGCGACCCGATGCACGGCAATGTCATCAAGACGCCCAACGGCTACAAGACGCGCCCGTTCGAGCGCATCCTCGCCGAAGTGCGCGGCTTCTTCGCCGTCCACCGTGCCGAGGGCACGCATGGCGGCGGCATCCATATCGAGATGACCGGCCAGAATGTCACCGAATGCACCGGCGGCGCGATGGACGTCACCCAGATGGACCTCGCCGATCGCTATCACACGCACTGCGACCCGCGCCTGAATGCTGGGCAGAGTCTGGAGCTGGCCTTCCTGCTCGCCGAGATGCTCAATCAGGAAATGGCGGATCGCGCCAAGCAGGCGGCGTAACGCCATTCTCGTCATTGCGAGCGAAGCGAAGCAATCCAGGGCGGTTTACGCCACTCTGGATTGCTTCGCTTCGCTCGCAATGACGATCTAGAGAATTACCTACCCGGCCACCGCTTGGTATCGGCAAACGCCCGCCCCAGCGCGACGTGCAAATCCGCATCCTCCGCCGCGCCGCCGAGCGGGATCTTGTCCGAGAAATTGTCGGCCGGACGGTGATAATCGCTGCCCAGAAAGGCTTCGAGCAGCTTCATGTCCGAAAAGCTGCCGCCGACCATCAACGATGTCACGCCCTTGGCACCCAGCGCCCAGCCGTCCTGCCGCTGGATGAAGGCATCGGCCTCGCCATCCTCGTCGAGCGTGCGGCCGAGCTTCGTCGCCGCCTCCCGCACCACCGCGTCATAAGCGGGCTTGCCGCGCCCGATCGTCGCGACGGGCGTGCCGCGCGGCGAAATCGCGATCGTATCGACGTTGAGCGCGACGGTGATGTCGGACAGCGGCACCACCGGATGGTCGGCGAAATAATGCGCGCCGAGCAGACCCTTTTCCTCCGCGGTCGTCGCCATGAAATAAATGTCGCGGTCGGGGCGCGCGCCCTTGCCGAGCCGCTTCGCGATCTCGATCAGCACCGCGATCCCGCTCGCATTGTCGACCGCGCCGTTGCAGATGCGGTCGGCCTCGCCCTCGGGCGCGCAGATGCCGAGATGGTCCCAATGGCCGAGGAACAGCACCGCCTTGCCGTCGGGCTTCGCGCCGGGCAGCTTGGCGATGATATTGTGACTGGCAAAGGGGCGGACCGCCGATTGCGTGGTAAAGTCCGCCGTCACCGGCAGCGCGGCGCCCTTGTAATCGGGCGACTTGGCGGCCTCGCGCAGCGCCGCGCCATCCTGCCCCGCCGCCTTGAGCAGCGCATCGCCGGCTTCGGGCGACAGGAAACCGCTGACCGGCGCGCCCGCCTTCGCGCTGGCTAGGCGCACATATTTGCTGCCGAGACTTTCGCGCAGCGCCGGCCACGGCACCGCACCCGTCGAAATCACGAGCACCGCGCTCGCGCCCGCGTCGGCAAGCATCTGCCGCCGCTCGCGATAGCGCGGCAGGTCGTCGCCAAAGGGCGCGTTGTCGAACAACATGATCGCGAGCTTGCCCTTGACGTCGGCATTGACCTTGCCGGCGCCGTCGATGCCATAACCGACGAAGAGCGCAGGTACGCCCGCGAGCGCGACCGACGCATCGCGGCCGTTCAGGACGATCCCGTCGTCGCCCAGCGCGAAATCGCGGCCGCTTACCTTGAACTTCGCCGATCCGCCAAGCGCCTGCGTCTCGAGGAAGGGCACCGGCTGGAGCCACGGCGTCGCGCTGCCCGGAACGGCTTCGAGCCCGGCCTTCGCCCATTCGCCGACGACATAGGCGATTGTGCGATCCTCACCCTCGCTACCCGGCGCGCGGCCCTCGAACGCGTCGTCCGCCAGCACCTTGATGTGCGCGGCAAGCTCGGCCTCGGTGACCGGGGCATCGGCCTTCGCGGGCGCCGCCGAAACGCTCGGCGTGAAGGAAAGAAGGGCGACGGCCGCAATGGCGGCGCGGAAAGGAGCAGCTTTCATGGGCGCGCGGCATGACATTTCCGCCGCAAGTAGGCAAGGCGGTTCGTCGAACGACCAACGGCAGGCTCCCCTCCCGCAAGCGGGAGGAAAGAGTCACCGCCCCGCCCGCGCCAGCAACGCGCGCGCCGCCGCGACGTGCATGTCCTCGATCATCCGCCCCTCGTGCCGCTGCGCGCCGCCGGTCGCCGCCGCGACGAGCGCCTCGGCCGCCGCGATCTCGCGCTCCGACGGCGCGAAGGCGGCATTGCACGGCTCGACCTGCGACGGGTGGATCAGCGTCTTGCCGTCGAAGCCCAGCCGTCGCCCCTCGGCCGCCTCGGCTGCGAAACCCGCGCCATCGTCGATCGCGTTATAAACGCCGTCGAAGGCCCAGACCCCGCCCGCCCGCGCCGCGAGCACGATCGCCTGGATCGCATGGCTCATCGCGCCGCGGTCCATGCCGTCGGGAAGTTTGAGCTCGTACGCGAGGTCGTTGAGTCCCGCTATCAGCCCGCGAGTCGCCGGATCGGCGGCGATATCGCGCGCGGCATAGACGGCGACCGGCGTCTCGATCATCGCAAAAAGCGGCAGCGCCAGCCCGCGCGCGGGTTCGAGGTCGGCGATGGAATCGACCTTGGGCAGCACGACGGCATCGATCGGCAGCGTTGCGACCGCATCGATGTCCGCCGCCTGATGCTCGCTGCCCGTGCCGTTGATCCGCACTGCGACGCGCTTGCCCGGAAAGCCCGTCGTCACCGCCGCGCGCATCGCCGCGCGCGCCTCCGCCTTGCGCCCCTCGGGCACCGCGTCCTCCAGGTCGATGATCAGCATGTCGGCGGCAAGCCCGCCCGCCTTTTCGAGCGCACGCGCGTTCGATCCCGGAACATAGAGCAGGGAGCGGGGCGGATAGCCGGCCGAACAGTCACTTGAGGTCATGCGCTTTTCTGTGGCGCAACCCGGCCATTGCCGCAATAAGGAAGCGGGCTTGCAGCGATGCAATATGTGGGAAGGGGATGATCGATGGAATTCGCGCTCGCACTCGTGGTTCTGGCGCTGGTGTTCCTGATCTGGGCGCTGACGCCGGTGCGGCAGGGATATGCCTATACGATCGAACGTTTCGGCCGCTACACGCATACCGCGCAGCCGGGCCTCAACTTCATCATGCCGATCTTCGACCGCGTCGGGCGCAAGGTGAATGTGATGGAACAGGTGCTCGACATTCCGGGGCAGGAGATCATCACCAAGGACAATGCGATGGTCGCGGTCGACGGCGTCGTCTTCTTCCAGGTGCTCGACGCCGCCAAGGCGGCCTATGAGGTCAGCGACCTCTATCTTTCCATCATGAACCTGACGACGACGAACCTCAGGACCGTGATGGGCTCGATGGATCTCGACGAAACGCTGTCGAAGCGCGACGAGATCAATACGCGCCTGCTTCATGTCGTCGACGATGCGACGACGCCGTGGGGGGTCAAGATCACGCGCGTCGAGATCAAGGACATCCGCCCCCCCGCCGACATTTCGAACGCGATGGCGCGGCAGATGAAGGCCGAGCGCGAAAAGCGCGCCAACATCCTTGAGGCCGAAGGCATGCGGGCCTCGGAAATCCTGCGCGCCGAGGGCGAGAAGCAGGGCCAGATCCTGCAGGCCGAGGGCCGCCGCGAAGCCGCCTTCCGCGACGCCGAGGCGCGCGAGCGCGAGGCCGAGGCCGAAGCCAAGGCGACGCAGATGGTGTCCGACGCGATCGCCGGCGGCAATGCGCAGGCGATCAATTATTTCATCGCGCAGAAATATGTCGAGGCGGTCGGCCAGTTCGCGACCAGCCCGAACAGCAAGACGATCCTCTTCCCGGTCGAAGCAACGCAGCTGATCGGAACCTTGGGCGGCATCGGCGAACTCGCCAAGGATGCGTTCGAGCGCAAGGCGGGCGCCTGACATGCCCGATTGGCTCGCCAACATGGAACCGCATTGGGCGTGGCTGTCGCTCGGCGTGCTGCTCGCGGCGGCCGAGATCGTCGCGCCGGGCTTTTTCCTCATCTGGATCGGCGCCGCCGCGATCGTTACCGGCGTCATCGCGTGGATCGTGCCGCTCAGCGTTCCCTTCCAGCTCGGCATCTTCGCCATCCTGGCCTTCGTCGCGCTCTATGGCGGGCGCCGCTGGCTGAAAGCCAATCCGATCACCACGACCGACCCGCATCTCAACCAGCGCGGCGGCCGGCTGGTCGGCGAGGTGCTGACCTTGACCATGGCGATCGAGGATGGCCGCGGCCGCGCGAGGGTCGGCGACGGCGAATGGCCGGTGCGCGGCCCCGACGCCGCCGAAGGCACGAAGGTCCGTGTCGTCAGCGCCGACGGCGGAGTGCTGGTGGTCGAGGTGGCCTAACTGCACTTCGGACCTCGTCATTGCGGGCGGAGCGAAGCAATCTCCAGCTATCGACCTTGCGCAAGATCTATAGCGGGAGATTGCCGGGTCGCCTTCGGCTCCTCGCAATGACGGATCAGCCACCCCTCGGCCGCGAATAAATCGCCACGACATGCCCCAGCGCGTCGCTTTCCCCGATGCGCCGGAAGCCGAGTTTCCCCGCCACGCGCTCCGATGCCTCGTTGCCGGGGTCGATGATACTGCGCACGTCCTTGGCATCGAGATTCGCGTCGGCCCAGCCGAGCGCCGCAGTCATCGCCTCGGTCGCATAGCCCGCGCCCCAATGGTCGGCGTCAAACGCCCAGCCCGCCTCCGGCCGCCCTTCGAGCTCGGGAATCCCGCGGCAGAAATAGCTGAGCCCTCCCATGCCGATCAGCGCGTCGCTCGCCCGGTCGGCGAACACCCAGTAACCGAAACCCATTACCGGCCACAGTCCCGCCGAACTCAGGAACTTGCCCCAGCTGACGTCTGCGCTGCGCGGTTCGCCGCCGATGAAGCGCGTGACGCGCTCGTCGGCCCACATCGCGATATGGACGTCCTTGTCGGCAAGGCGCCCGGAACGCAGGCGCAGGCGGTCGGTTTCGATGACGGGGGGTGCTGTGAACATCGCCCCGATGTGCCGAAGCGCGGCGGAGCGGTCAATCGGGGTTCAGAAAATGGTCGAACAGGTCGTGCAGAACCGCCGTGCCGTCGACCTGCCGCTTGGTGCGCAGGACGCCCAGCCTGCCGACGCGAGCCAGCACGTCCACATGGCGCAGGACCGCATGATAATGCGGCTTCTCGTTGAAGTCGTGGAACAGGAAGACGCAGTCGGGTTTGCAATGGATGATCGCCTGCAACAGGCACGCGACACGGAAACGTCCCGCGACCGTCACCGCATCGGGGCTGCCGGCCATGCCGCGCCAGATATGCGTGTGATAGCGCGGCCAGTCGCGCAGCCGGCTTTCGTCGGCGGGGTAGCCGCCCTCGCCCACCGGCCCGATGTCGATATGGGCGGGGGTGAACTCGACCGCCTCGCGCGCGACCTCGCCCTGGACCTTGCGAAGTCGCGCGGCATCGCTGTCGACGCTGACGATCCGCCGCACCTGCCGCGCCGCCACCAGCGTGCTTTCGCCGCAGCCGAATTCGAGCAGCGAAGAAAGTCCGGCAAGCTGCAGTTCGATCTGCGTGACTTCGGCGGCGGTCAAATGTGGTCGCATGGTCCCCTCCCCACGCCCTGAGCGATATGGGAGGAGCATCGCCGCGTCCAGCCGCGATCGGCGATTGTCGCCGCGAAGGCGGGCCTGCGGAGGGGGAGAGAGAAACCGCTCCGGGTGCCCGCCTTCGCGGGTCAGGCTGCCGCCGCAGCCAATTCGGGTTTCGACGAATGCGCCGGCATGATCGCGTCGGCATAGTCGCTTTCATATTTCCGGATCAGCGCGCGGTCGTCATGGTTCCAGGGGTGGAAGCCCGGCATGAAATAGGAAAGCCAGGGGAAGAAGCTCTTGCGCAGCACGCCCGGCGTGCCGAGCAGATACCACCAGATGCGCGCCGTGACGCGCCAGCCGGTAAGGCCGTCCTGTTTGAGCAGCGCCTTCATCCCCTTCACGCGCTTGGGCCAGAAGCGTGTGGTGACGAGCAGCATCATCAGCGACTTGGCGCGCCAGCGCTTGAAGCGGCTCCAGTCCTTCGTCGCGTGGAGCCAGGTGTCGTAAGCCACGCCCTTATGCTCGATTTCCTCGATAGCGTGCCATTTCCACAAGGCCGCCCATTCGGGCTCGGCCCCCTCGTACATCTTTGCGTCCTTCAGCATTACCGCCGCCATCATCGCGGTATAATGTTCGAGCGCGATCGTCGCCATCAGGTTGACGATCTGCGGCCGCGTCTTGATCAGGTCGAGCACCTGGTTGACGTCGGCTTCCAGTTCGGAGAGGTCGTAGCCCGCCTCCGCCGCCTTCTTGTTGAATACGACATGCTCGCGGCTGTGGATCACTTCCTGCTGGGTAAAGGCGCGGATTTCGCGCGCCAGTCTGTCGGGCACGCCGTCGCGGTGCGCCTTCACCGCCTCGATGAACATCGCCTCGCCGCGCGGGAAGGTCACCGACAGCGCCGTGTGAAACGCCGAGGCGATCGGGTCGCCGTTCAGCCACCAGCGGCCCTGCGCATTGTCGCGGCCAAAGCGCATGTCGCGCGGCGTGATCGACAGATCGGCGGGGGTCGGCGACTGGGAAAGGCTGGACATATGGCTCATACCGTCGAAAAGGGTTGTCGGGGCCAGGAAATAGGGTTTACTTACATATATGTCAATAGTGAAGAAGCGCTTGAGTCCCGAGGAAAGCCGTTCGGCGGCGCTCGAGGCTGCACGCCATATATTGATCGAAATGGGGCCGGCGGCGGTGACGCTGAAGGCCGTCGCGGCGCGGATCGACCGCACCCACGCCAATTTGCTCCACCATTTCGGGAGCGCCGCGGGGCTGCAAAAGGCGCTCGCCGCCTATCAGGCCGAAACCGTCTGCGCGACGATCGGCAGGAAAATGGCCGAATCGCCACCCGGCGAACGGAATGTGCGCGAGATCGTCGACCTCGCCTTCGACGCCTTCAACAGCGGCGGCGCGGGCGCGCTCGCGACCTGGATGGCGGCAACCGGCAATGACGACGCGCTCGACCCGATCGTCGAAGCCATCCACCGCCTGATCGACGGCATGGCGCCCGATGCCGACGAAAAGCGCCTGATGCACGAAGACACGCTCGCGCTGGTCCTGATGGCATTGGGCGACGCGCAGCTCGGCGGCCCGATGGCCGAGGCGCTGGGCCTGCCGCGCGACACCTCGCGCGTGCTCGCGACCGAACTGATCAACGGCCGCATCGCCAAATTCTGGGCCGAACATGGCGGCAAGCCGCAAGCCTAAAGGCTGGTAATTTTGTTACGCTGGCGCTAAGGGCGCGCATCCCCTGTCTCCGTTCGCATCGAGCGAAGTCGAGATGCCTCTCGGCTTGACGCCGTGCTGCGGGGTGTCTCGACTTCGCTCGACACGAGCGGGTTTAGAGGTTTAGTTTCGATTCCTCGCCCCTGAAGGCCCCGCCATGCACTTCCTCGACCAAGCCAAGATCTTCATCAAGTCCGGCGACGGCGGCCCCGGCGCCGTGTCGTTCCGGCGCGAGAAATATATCGAATATGGCGGCCCCGACGGCGGCAACGGCGGCAAGGGCGGCGACATCGTCTTCGAGGCGGTCGCGGGCCTCAACACGCTGATCGACTTTCGCTACACCCAGCATTTCAAGGCAAAGCGCGGCACCCCCGGCGCCGGGCGCGACCGCACCGGCGCGGGCGGCCCCGACCTCGTCATCCAGGTCCCCATCGGCACGCAGATCCTCGACGACGACGAGGAACGCAGCCTGCTCGCCGACTTGACCAAGGAAGGCGAGCGGCTCGTCTTCCTGCGCGGCGGCGACGGCGGGCGCGGCAATGCGAGCTACAAGAGCTCGACCAATCGCGCCCCGCGACAGCACGGACCGGGCTGGCCGGGCGAGGAAATGTGGGTTTGGCTGCGCCTCAAGCTGCTCGCCGACGCGGGGCTCGTCGGCCTGCCGAACGCGGGCAAGTCGACCTTCATCAACGCGGTGAGCAACGCGCAGGCCAAGGTCGGCGCCTATGCCTTCACCACGCTGCGCCCCCAGCTCGGCGTCGTCAGCCACAAGGGGCACGAGTTCGTCGTCGCCGACATTCCGGGGCTGATCGAGGGCGCCGCCGACGGCGCCGGGGTCGGCGACCGCTTCCTCGGCCATATCGAACGATGCCGCGTGCTGCTCCACCTCGTCGATGCGAATGACGAGGATGTCGCGACCAGCTACCGCATCGTGCGCGACGAGCTCGAAGCCTATGGCGCCGACCTGATCGACAAGCGGGTGATCGTCGCGCTCAACAAGACCGACACGCTCGACGACGAGTTGATCGCGGCGCTTTCGGCCGAACTCGAGGCCGAAAGCGGCCATCCGGTGATGGCGCTGTCGGGCGCGAGCGGCGCGGGCGTGCCTGAAGTGCTCGACAAACTGCTCGAAGCGATCGGCCACCCCGAACCCGGCGAGGACGAGAGCGAAGAAGCGAGCGACTGGTCGCCGCTTTAGGAACCAAGCCCGCCGCGGGGGATTTCATGCGGAACAACAAGGAGTTCCGTATGCCGTTTCGCCGCAACCTGCTTCTCCTGGCCGTCTTCGCCGCTCCGCTCGCCACCATTCCGGCGCAGGCGCAGGAGGACGAAGGCGGCGAAAAGCGTACGCGCATCATCCTCGGCCCCCAGCTCTCGCCGTCGTGGCCGGGCGCGGACAAGTTCAGCGTCGGCCCCTATATCGACGTCTCGCGCACGCGCGACAGCGAATTCGAGTTCGAAGCGCCCGACGAAAGCTTCGGCCAGCCGCTCGTCCATACGGGCAATTTCGCTTTCGGCCCCGCCCTGGGCTTCATCGGCAAGCGCAAGGCGTCCGACATCGGCGCCGACCTGCCCAAGGTCGGTTTCTCGATCGAGGCCGGGGGCTTCGCGCAGGTCGCGCTCACGCCGTCGCTCCGCGTCCGCGCCGAAGGGCGCAAGGGGTTGAGCGGTCACAAGGGCTGGGTCGGCGAAGTCAGCGCCGATTATATCGCGCGCGAAGGCGATGACTGGCTCTTTTCGATCGGCCCGCGCGTCACCTTCGGCGACTCCAGATACACCCGCGCCTATTTCGGCGTGACTCCCGAAGCCGCGGTCGCCTCCGGGCTTCCCGCCTATGACCCGGATGGCGGCGTCCAGTCGGTCGGCGTCACCGCCGGCTATCACCGCATGCTCGGCCGCAATTGGGGCTTCGCGGTGTACGGCCGTTACGACCGGCTCGTCGGCGATGCCGCCGACTCGCCGATGACGCGCGAACTCGGATCGCGCGGCCAGCCGTCGGCGGGCGTCGCGCTCAGCTATACTTTCGGCGGCGGCCGCTGAGCCCCCGCGCCGAAGGAAATCATGCTTCGCCCGGCGCCGGCAGCCTTGCGAGCAGCGCCACGAGTTGCGCCTGGCTGTTCGCCCCGGTCTTGCGGAAAATCCCCTTCAAAAGGAAACGCACCGCGTTGAGGCTGACGGCGCGCAGCGCGGCATAGTCCTGCAGCGTGTCGCCCGCGGCCAGCGCGACGGCGAGGCGCGCTTCGGCCGGGGTCAGGCCGAACCATTGCGCAACGCGGTCGATCTCGACCACCGGGGTTTCACCCGGCGAACTGCCGAGCGTGACGATCAACGAGGCGCCAAGGCGGACGCCGCCAAGCTGCTGCGCCGATTGCCGCGTGACGCGCGCGACGAGCACGGGGCATTCCTTGCCCGATGGCGCGACGGTCTGGAAGGCAAGGCCGGCGGGATCGGGGCTTTTGACGAGGTCGAGCAGCCGCTTCTGGCCGG